>JBJTJV010000214.1:0-2237 GCA_046352645.1 Chloroflexota bacterium
CCCCAACATCGCCCTCGCCCTCGCCGCGGGCCTCTCGCTGCTCACCTTGGCCACGCGACCCGGGCTAGAGGCGTATCAAGTCAGCCGTCAGGTGCAATAGGCACTAGCGGACGGAGGGACCATCCTCCTCATCTCCGCGGCCGGCGGCGTTTTCGGGGGCTGCCTCCAAGATACCGGCGTCGGGGAAAGGCTCAAGGAGGTGGCCCAGGCCTATTCGGTCGGAGTGTTGCCCCTCGCCTTCATCGTGACCGCGCTGGTCCGCGTCGCGCAGGGCTCGGCCACGGTGGCGATGGTGACCAGCGTCGGCATCGTCGGCCCGCTGGCCGCGCCCGAGACGCTCGGCTGCCACCCGGTCTACCTTGCCCTGACGATCGGCTGCGCCTCCAAACTTGTCCCTTGGATGAACGACAGCGGCTTCTGGGTGCTGTCGCGTTCGGCTGGCCTCTCCGAGCGGGAGACGCTGCGGACGATGTCGGTGATGTTCGCCCTGATGGGCGTGGTCGGCTTCCTGATCATCCTCGCCGCGGCGCGGCTGCTGCCACTGGTCTGAGCGACCGCTCAGGCGGCATCCTGGGTCGGCTCCGTCCGCCCGGCCCGCCGGAGCGCCGGCCGACGCCGGCCCGCCACGACGGCGGCATCGATCACCACCTCGGAAACGTCGTCGCGGGACGGCAACTCGTACATCACCTCGAGCATCAGGGACTCCAGGATCGAGCGGAGCGCGCGGGCGCCGGTCTTGAGCTCGATGGCCCGCAGGGCGATGGCGCGGACGGCATCCGGCGTGAAGCGGAGCCGGACGCCGTCCATCGCGAGGAGCTTGGCGTACTGCTTCACCATCGCGTTCTTGGTGCGCAGGAGGATGCGCTCGAGGTCGGGCACATCGAGGCGGTCGAGGACCGAGACCACCGGGAGACGGCCGATGAACTCCGGGATCATCCCGAAGCGGATGAGGTCCTCCGGCGCGAGCGCCTTCATCAGCTTCTCCGGCGTGGAGGCCTCCGTCGGGGCGGCCGTGCCGGCGCCGAACCCGAGGCTGCGGCCGCCGAGGCGGCGCTGGACGATGCCCTCCAGCCCGACGAACGCCCCGCCGCAGATGAAGAGGATGTTCGCGGTGTTGATCTGCACGTACTCCTGATTCGGGTGCTTGCGGCCGCCCTGGGGCGGCACGTTGCAGGTCGTGCCCTCGAGGATCTTCAGCAGCGCCTGCTGGACCCCCTCGCCCGAGACGTCACGCGTGATCGAGACGTTCTCGGTCTTGCGGCCGATCTTGTCGATCTCGTCGATGTAAATGATGCCGCACTCCGCCTTCTTGACGTCGTAATTCGCCGCCTGGAGCAGCCGCAGCACGACATTCTCGACGTCCTCCCCGACGTAGCCCGCCTCCGTCAGCGTGGTGGCGTCGGAGATGGCGAAGGGAACCTCGAGGATACGGGCGAGGGTCCGGGCGAGGAACGTCTTGCCCGAGCCCGTCGGACCCGCGAGCAGGATGTTGCTCTTCTCCACCTCGACGTCGCTGAATTCCGCCGCGGCCGTGCCCCCGCGGCCGGCATCGGCGTGGAAGCTCAGGCGCTTGTAATGATTGTAGACGGCGACCGACAGGACCTTCTTCGCGTGCTCCTGCCCCACCACGTGCTCGTCAAGCGCCCGCTTCAGCTCCGCGGGCTTGACCAACCGGAACGCGGGGCGCGCGTCGCTCGCGGCCGGCTTCAGCTCCCGGTCCATAATCGTCTTGCAGACGTTGACGCAGGAATCGCAGATGTAGACGCCCGGTCCGGCGATGATCTTGCGCACCTCCGTCTGCGACTTGCCGCAGAAGGAGCAGAGGGTCAATCGAGCGGACTTCGCCATCCGGCCAGACTGAACGGTCGGGCGGGTGAGTCGAGGCCGGACTTGGGCCGGCCGCGCGGGCTCAGGCGGCCGACTGGACGGCGGCCTGGGCTTCCCGGGTCGAGACGACCACGTGGTCGACGATCCCGTAATCCTTGGCCTCCGGGGCGCTCATATAGTAATCGCGGTCCGAGTCGCGGCCGATCTGGTCGGCCGACTTGCCGGTGTGCCGCGCAAGGGCCTCGTTGAGGGTCTTGCGCCAGCGCAGGATCTCGCGGGCGGCGATCGCGATGTCCGCGGTCTGGCCCCCGGCCCCGCCGCTCGGCTGGTGGATCATCACCCGGCTGTTCGGCAGGGCGAAGCGCTTGCCCTTCGTGCCGGCGGCGAGCAGCACCGTGCCCATACTGGCG
>JBJTJV010000215.1:0-2517 GCA_046352645.1 Chloroflexota bacterium
GGAAGGCCGGGACCGCCTGGCTGTTCCTGCGGATCCCCGTGATCGGCGACCTGATCCGCAAGACCACCATCGCCAGGTTCACGCGCACGCTCGGCACGCTCGTCGCCGCCGGCGTGCCCATCCTGGAGGCGATCCTCATCACCCGGGACACCTGCGGCAACGCGGTCTTCGAGAAGGCGCTCGGCAAGGTGCACGACAGCATCAAGGAGGGCGAGACGTTCGCCGGCCCGCTGCGCAAGGCCAAGGTCTGCGACGCCATCGTCGTCAACATGATCGACGTGGGCGAGGAGACCGGCGACCTCGACGTGATGCTCATGAAGATCGCCGACAACTACGACGAGGAGGTCGACGTCGCGGTGGCCAGCCTCCTGAGCCTGCTGGAGCCGTTCATGGTCGTGATCCTCGGCGGCATCGTCGGCACCATCGTGCTGGCGCTGTTCCTGCCGCTGGTCAGCATGATCGAGAGCGTCTCCGGCCAGAAGGGCGGCAAGTGAGCCGCCGGGCGCCGGCGCGCGCGTCGGCGGGCGGTGCGGCCGGCTTCTCCGTCGTGGAGCTGCTGGTCGTCATCGGCATCCTGATCGCGATCATCTCGTCGCTGGTGGTGGGCCTGGGGTACGCCGCCCGCAAGGCTCGCGTGGCCAACACCGAGTTCCTGATGAACTCGATCGCGATCGGGCTGGTGCGCTTCAAGTCCGACGTCGGGTACTTCCCCCCGGTGCTCGCCTCGCGCTGGGGCATGCCGAGCGGCTCGGGCGGGACTCCGATGGGCAGCTTCGGGTGGGCCCGCGACGCCGTCCCGCCGCCGACGCTGCCCGGCACCGCCGGCGGCGGCCCGAAGTACGACCAATGGAACGACCAGGCCTTCCGCTCGGTGCAGGCGTGGTGCTCGAACACCGCGATCGTCGAGTACCTCGTCGGCCCGGGCGACCGGTCGCAGGACGGGTACGGCGTCATCCTCACGTCGTCGGGTGCGCTCCCGGCCGACAGCAACTCCGCGGGGTTCCGCGAGCAGCCCGCGCTCGGGATCCGGAACCCCGGGCCCGACGGGGTCTGGGGCGCGTTCTTCAGCCCGCGCGCGGGCCAGACGGCGGACGGGTCCTTCCGCTCGCGCAACCTTGCGGCCATCACGGTCGCCTCGGGGCAGGGCGATTCCGGGGCCGGCAACACGAACAACGTCTCCGCGGCGCAGTCGATCCAGTTCCTCCGCGGCAAGTCGCTCGGCCCGTACCTGGACATGTCGTCGGGCATCGAGATCGCGGGCATGACCGGCTTCGACGGCGACGGCGTGCCGTTGGTGGCCCGGCCCGGCGAGGCCGGCTACACCGACGCGCTGCCCAAGGTGGTGCTGGACTATTTCGGCAAGCCGATCGTGTACTTCCGCCGGCCCTACGTCGACGACGACCCCGCCACGGTGGACCGCCGGTTCAACCTCATCGACTTCATCGCGCTGCGCCCGGCGGTGATGCTGCCCGGGGAGGAGGCGGTCGGCTGCCGCGACGCCAGCGCGACCACCGGCGACGGGGTGGAGAACCGCGGCTCGCGCGCGGCGGTCGCCGCGGAGTTCGCGCTCTTCTCCTTCGGGCCGGACACCCGCTGGAACCCGTTCATCCGCGCCGACCCGGACGGCTACAACGAGGACAACATCGTGAGGCTCGGGCCGTGAGCGCGCGGGCGCGACCGTCGGCGCGGGCGCGCGCCTTCACGCTGCTCGAGGTCATGATCGTCCTCGGCGTGATCCTGGTGCTTGCCTCGCTGGTGCTGGGCATCGGGACCGCGGTCATCCGCGGCGCCGAGCGCGCGCAGCTCGAGGCGGCGAGGGAGACCGTCGACAAGGCGGCGGGGGAGTGGGAGTCCACGACCGGGCGGCCGCTGAGCTTCGTGGGCCGCCTCGCCGGCTCGGGCGGCGCGGCCGTGGCGGACGCGCAGTTCTCGACCGAACCGGCGGTGCTCCGCTTCGACGTCCGCGAGGCCGACAGCGGGGCCCCGTCCGTCATCAGCGGCAGCGCGATGCCGGGTGGGCTGGCCGCCGCGGCGCAGGCGATCGCGCGTGCCCAGGGCGCGGGCATCTACTGCATGAACCTGCTCGCGCGGACGGACTTCACCAAGGACCAGATCGCGACGATCCCGACCGGCGTGTTCCGGCCCGAGGCCAATTCGTCCACGTGGCCGACCGCCATCACTGGTTATCCGCCATCGTTCCGGCAGGGGTCCCCGCGGGGCGAGCTCGTGGATCCGTGGGGCCGGCGGGTGGCCTTCGTGTTCCCGGGTCGGCCGTTTCGGTGGGGAGGCACGGATCCGGGCCTCCCGGACGAGGACGGAACCGTCCGCACTTCGGTCGAACAGGTCCTCGGAAGCTGCGTCGGACGCCGTATCTGTCTGGTGTCGGCCGGTCCCGACGGCGTCTTCGGCCCCGAGGCATCCAACGCGGCCAACCGCGCCGCGGCCGTGGCCGACAACGTCTACCTGTACCCGCTGCTCCCCCCGAACGGCAACTGAATCGTGATGACGGCCCACCCG
>JBJTJV010000216.1:0-4506 GCA_046352645.1 Chloroflexota bacterium
TCGGAGCCGACGTCCGCGGCCTTGGTGTAGATGCCGCCGCCGAGCTGGGCGAAGAGCGCCACGAACGAGGCGCCGAAGCCGAAGCCGACGATGAGGAACGGCGCCTGCTCGGTGGCCGCGCCACCCTCGAGGCCGCCGTAGAGGGCGAAGATGCCCCAGACGCCGAGCAGCGAGAGCGCGACGACGAGGAAGCCGGAGACGGCGCCGCCGCGCATGGCGGTCTGGACGGCACCGACGAGGCTGTGGCGCGCGGCGGCAGCCGTGCGCAGGTTCGCCTTGACGCTGATGTACATCCCGATGATGCCCGAGAGCATCGAGCAGAGCGCGCCCACGAGGAACGCGACGCCGGTGCGCACACCGAGCTCGAGACCGTAGATGTCGGTCTCCGCGACCTCCTGCGTCTCGACGATCGCGATGATCGCGCCGATCACCAGCGCGCCGAGCAGCGCAAGGATGCCGATGGTCGTGTACTGGCGGCGGATGAACGCCACCGCGCCCTCGAGGATGGTGCTCGCGACGTCCTGCATCGCCTGCGGCCCGGTGTCGCGCGACAGGACGTCACGCGCCAGCCACAGCGCGAAGATGATCGCGATCACGCCCGCGATGGGGATGATCCAGTTGATCGTCTCTCCCACGATCCTGCTCTCTGCCTCCTCTGTCCTGGACTGCCGCGACCCTCCCGTGGTCGGCGGCACGGCCGCATCCGGCGCGACCGGCCCGCGGGCGCGGGCGGCATCCCCCCTGCGCGTCCCTCAGGCACAGGCGGAGACGGGGGGTCCGGGCGCAGGGCGCGCCGGGCCCGCGGTCGTCTGTCGCGAGCGCAGTCTAGCGAAGCGACGCAGCGCCGGCGTACCGGCGCTGCGCAACGTGGTGGCGGGGGCGGCGGCCGGTCCCGCCGCGGGGTCAGGCCGGGCCTGCGACCCAGGTGTCGATCGCCCGCGCGTAGTCGACGATCTCCCCGGGCCGGAACCAGAGCGCGAGCTCGCCCTGCGCGTTCTCCACGCTGTCCGACGCATGCACGAGGTTCTGCCCGGTCTCGAGCGCGAAGTCGCCGCGGATCGTCCCCGGTGCGGCCTCGTGCGGGCGCGTCGCCCCGTTGATCGCCCGGCAGACGGCGACCGCGTTCAGCCCCTCGACCGCGATGGCGACGAGCGGCGACGAGACGATGAAGTCGACGAGCGCACCGAAGAACGGGCGCTCCCGGTGGACCGCGTAGTGCGCCTCGGCGAGGGCCCGGTCGACGTGGACGAGCTTGAGGCCGACGATCTTCAGGCCGCGCTGCTCGTACCGGTCGAGGATCCGCCCGACGAGCTGCCGCTGGACGCCGTCCGGCTTGATGAGGATGAGGGTCTGCTCGGTCACTCCAGCTCCTTGCGTTGGGCGCGCCCTTCCATGGCGCGCTGGGATTCCTCCCAGGCCGCCCGTGCCTCCACCTCCCTGCCGGTGCCACGGTAGGCGTCCCCGCGCAGGAGGTGCAGGGCGGGCATGCCCGGATGATCGGGCCCGGCACGACCGGCAGCGCGGTCGGCGAGCGACAGGATGACCGGCGCGAGGGCCGGGTCGAAGCGGAGCACGAGCGCGAGCCGGCCGATGGCCCGCTCGATGTCGCCCGCGGCGAGATCGTCCTCCGCACGGGCGAGCTCGCGACCCATGGCGCGGCCCGTGGCGAGCTGGCGCGCGACGGACCCGGGGCCCTGGGGGCGGCTCGGCGCGCCCGTGGTGCGCAGCACGGGCGGCGGCACGAGGGCCCAGGCCCCCGGCACCGGCGCGGCGACCTCGCGACCGCCGGCGAGGATGCCGTAGCGCCCGGCACCCGTCGCCCCGGTATCCATCCAGCCGGGCAGCTCCGCGGGCCACGCGGCGCCCCGCTGCTCGCCCGCGAAGACACGGTCGAGCCCCTGGCCCAGCCGCGCGTGGACGCGCTCCGCCTCCCGGCGCGCGTCCGCGTGACGCGCGCTCCGGTCGAGCGCCTGGGCGCCGATCAGGTGCGCGATGGGGTCCGAGCCCCCGGCGGCGAGGTGCGCGCCCGCAGGCTCGGCCGCGCCCGCGAGATCGCCGGTCCGCCAGCGGACCTCGGCGAGGTCGGCGAGCGCCTCGCGGTCGAGCGTGCCGGCGCCCGCCATCTGCTCGAGCTCCGCGCGGGCGAGCACGAGCATGCCGCCCCGCAGGTGGAGACGGGCGAGGCGGCCGTCGGTGGTGCGCGCGGACGCGCCGGGAAGCGTCATGCGGGCCGCAGGTGCCGCTCGATGCCCCGCCGGGCCGTCCGCGGGGCGATCGCCGTGAGCGCCAGGCCGTCATCGCCGAGGAGCCGCCCGGCGAGCCGGGCGATGTCATCCGCGCGGACGGCGGAGAGCGCTGCGACCGCCGCATCGAGCGTGTGGACGCGGTCGTGGAGCGCCTCCTGCGTGCCGAGCCACGCGGCGAGGGCGCGGCTCTCCTCGAGGCGCAGCTCGAGGCGTCCGATGAGATAGCGCTGCGCCTTCGCGAGCTCCGCGGCGGGCACGCCCCCGTCGCGCAGGCGTGCGACCTCGGCGAGGATGGCGCGGATGGCACGGCCGAGGTCGGACGGGGCGACGCCCGCGTAGATGGAGATCGTGCCCGCGTCCGCGTGGTCCGTCTGCCAGGCGGAGATGTCGTACGCGAGGCCGGCGTCCTCGCGGACCCCGAGAAAGAGCCGCGAGGAGCTGCCGTCGCCGAGGATCGTGACGAGGAGCTCCATGACCCACTGATCCGGGTCGTCGCGGGGCAGGCCCGGGTAGGCGATGCACAGGTGGGCCTGGGCCGTCGCGCGCGCCTCCGTCACGACGCGCCGGTGCGGCAGCGGCCCGGCCGCGGGCGTCGCGCGCGGCGGGTCCGCGGGACCCGTGCCGAACGCCTCCGCGACGAGCTCCACGATGCGCGCGTGCGGAAGGTCGCCCGCCGCTGCGACGACCAGCCCGCCGGGCGCGTAGCCGCGCTGCCAGAACGCGCGGATCGCCGCCGGCGTGAGCGCACGCACCCCGTCCTCGTCGCCGGCGATCTCCCGGCCCATCGGGCCGGCGCCGAACCAGGCACCGTCCGCGAGCGTGAGGACGTGCTGGGCAGGGTCGTCCCGGTACGAGCGGATCTCCTCGACGATGATCTCCCGCTCACGCTCGATCGCGTCGTCCGCGAGGAGCGGGCGGACGACGAGGTCCGCGAGGACACGGATCGCGAGCGCCGCGTCGCGCACGGGGAGGCGGACCCAGTAGACCGTGGATTCCCGGTCGGTCGCCGCGTTCGAGGTGCCGCCCGCGCCCTCGACGGCCTCCGCGACCGCGCGCGAGGTGGGCCAGCCGGGCGTGCCACGGAAGGTCACGTGCTCGAGGAAGTGGGCGATGCCGGCCTCCGCGTCCGCCTCGTGCCGGGCGCCCGCGGGGACGTGGACGGCCACGGAGAGGGAGCGCGTCCCGGGCAGCTGCGCGCTGATCACCCGGGGACCGCCGGGCAGCGCGGTGCGCTCATGCATCGGCGATCTCCGGGCGCGCCGGCAGGACGGTCCGGACCGGCGGGGTCAGCCGTGCGCTCCGTCCGGCTCGTCCGCATCGTCGCGCAGCTCGCCGTCGAGCTCGTCCGCATCGAGCGCGGCGAGCGTCATCTGGATGTACTGGACGGCGGGCTCCAGGCGGAGCGTCTGCTGCTCCGGCCGGTCATCGTCGCGATCGACCTGCGCGAACTCGATGACGACCCGCTCGTCCCCCTGGACGAGGGTGTACGTGAGGAGCTGGTCCGCGCCGGTCTCGAAGGCGAGGTGCTCCCACGAATCGACGTTGATGCAGACCGAGAGCGGCGTGAAGAAGGTGCTCGTGCCGGGCCGGTCGAGGACGAGCTTCTCCACCCAGCCGGTCCCGGTGGCGACGACGCTCGTGCCGCGGAGGTAGCGGTAGGCGATCGTCTGGCGGAGGAGAGGGCGGAGGAGGTTGTAGATGTCGGCCGGGCTCGAGACGAGACCGCTGTTGACGAAGAACTTCGCCCCGCCGGCTCCCGACACCACGTCCCTCCGCTGCACCCGGAGCCACCGCTCCGCCGGTCGGATGGTACCGCAGGCGGCGGGTGGGCCGATCACGGGGCCACGACGCGCCGGACGGGCGGACGCGGCCTATCATCGGCGGGTGACCCCGCAGCCGATCCCCGGCGCCCCGGGCGGCCCGCTCCTCGCGATCGACGCGGGGAACAGCGCCGCGAAGCTCGTCCGCGTGGACGACGGGGTGGCCGGTGCCCAGGCCCGGATCCCGGGCCCGCCGCCCCCGCCGGCGACGCTCGCCGCCCGCCTTGCCGAGCTCGCGCCGGCCGGCGTCGGCATCGTCCTCGTCAGCGTGGTGCCGGCGTGGACGGACGCGCTCCGGGCGGCGGCCGCGCTCGGCGGCCGGACGCTCCGCGTGGCGGATGCCGCCACGATCCCGCTCCCGGTGCGGACGGCCCCCGGTGCGGCCACCGGCGCCGACCGGCTCCTCGCGGCGTGGGCCGCGCGCCTGCGCTTCGGCTGCC
>JBJTJV010000217.1:0-3636 GCA_046352645.1 Chloroflexota bacterium
GCAGGGAGTTGAGCACGACGCTCACGCTGGAGAAGGCCATCGCCCCGGCCGCGAGCGCAGGGTCCAGGAGGATTCCGGCGACCGGGTAGAGCACCCCCATGGCCACGGGGATGAGCAGGACGTTGTAGGCGAACGCCCAGGCGCGGTTCTCGCGGATCACCCGGAGCGTGCGCCGGGAGAGGTCCACCGCCGCCGCGGCGAGCGCCGCGTCGCGCGCGGGGTGCGGCAACGCGGCGCGCCCCGCGGGGCCGCGCGCGGCGTCCTCGGCAGCGGCGCCCCGGTCCGGCCGGAAGCTGCGGCCGCCGTCGCGCGGCTGCGTGCCCGCGGCATCGCGGTGCGGCTGCTCACCGGCGACACGCGCGCGGCCGCGGCCGCGGTCGCGGCGGCCACCGGGATCGCGGACCTCGACGCGGAGGTGCGTCCCGGCGGCAAGCAGGAGCGGATCGCCGCGCTCCAGGCCGAGGGGCGCATCGTCGCGATGGTCGGCGATGGCATCAACGACGCACCGGCGCTGGCGCAGGCCGATGTCGGCATCGCCATCGGCACCGGCGCGGACGTCGCGATCGAGGCGGCATCGATCACCCTCGTCGGCGGCGACCCGCGACTCGCCGCGGCGGCGGTGGACCTCTCCCGGCGCACGCTCCGGGTGATCCGCGAGAACCTCGCCTGGGCGTTCGCCTACAACGTCCTGCTCATCCCCGTGGCCATGGGGGTGCTCTACCCGGTCGCCGGCATCCTCCTGGACCCTGCGCTCGCGGCCGGGGCGATGGCCTTCTCCAGCGTGAGCGTCGTGCTCAACTCCCTGCGCCTCCGGCGCGTGCCGCTCGTCGCCTAGCGGGGCGCCTCGGCGAGGAAGTAGAGCGTCGAGCGGAGGAGCCGGTCGCTCGTCGTCCAGCGGTTGAAGACGGACTTGAAGTACCAGCCGGAGACCGTCCGGCGGGTCCCGTCCTTCCCCACGAGGGTGAGCTTCCAGACGCGGCCGGACACGCCGCGACGGTTGGGCCCGTCCAGGAGGAGCGTGCGGATCTCGCCCACGTCCGTGCGCGGGTCCTTCGCCATCCAGGCGGAGAGCTGGCCCAGCGTGAACGCGTCCGTGCGCCAGAAGTCGTAGCCGCCCCCCGCGTCGTAGGGGTCCCCGTCGGGGTCCACATCGAGCGAGCCGCGCAGGTACGGGATGTCCTCGCCCACGGACCCGTCCGAGGGGTTGAAGACGTACCGCGCGTCCTCGGTCGCGCCCCCGCCCTGTGCGTGGTAGATCGCGTTCGCGACCTTGCCTCCGTAGACGACCACGACACCGGCCGTGTCCGCGATCGCCGCATCCGACAGCGGGTGCTCGTTCGCGACGCCGCCGTAGACCTGGTTGCGCGTGTCGTCGTGCACGTCGAAGACCCGGTCCGGCCCCTTCAGCTGGTGGATCGCGTACGAGCGCGCAGCGATCGCCTGCGCCCGGAGCGCCTCGGTGGGCCGCTGGGGCGCCATCTCGCGGGGCACGACGGCTCGCAGGTAGGATTCCATCCCCACGTGGTTCACGACGTCCACCTTCGCCGGGCGGACGAGGACGCGGAGCACGCCCCGGAGCCGGTCGCCGTCGTTCCGGGCCGGGAGCGCGAGGAGCGTGTTCGCGGCGACCGGGCGGACCCAGCTGTCCGGTGCGTCGGCGGCCCAGAGTTCCACGCCGTCGCGATCCACGACGGTGACCCGGGGCGGCGTGCCGTTCACGAAGCGTGCGCAGGCGCCCGCGGGGAAGTCGATGTCCGCCCCGTCGATGGTCCAGGTGCCGACGCGGCCGCAGACGAGGACCGGGTCGGCCGGCGAGACCGGCGCGTCGTCGAGGACGAGGATGCGCACCGTCCGCTCGTTCGGCCGGGTCTCGAGGGTCGTGCCCGGGTAGTAGTGGGCAAGGATCTCCGGGTGCAGCTGGCCCGCCGCGGCCCGGCCGATCGCGCCGGTCTGGCTCATGCCGACGCCGCTGTCCGAGCCCTTCCCCTCGAAGCGCAGGCGCCCGCTCGGGCCGGGCGTCGCGGTCGGGGCCGGGGTCGGCGTCGGCGACGCGGCGGGGATCGGCACGCCGCGCACGACGAGATCGTCCGCGGCGATCTCCGCGCGCTCGCGGACCGGGCCGCCGATGCGGAGCGCATCCACCGGCCCCGTGCGCAGCCGTGCCCAGACGGGCTTCCGCGCGCCGATGCGGATCCCGACGCGCCGCCGGGCAGGTTCCGCCATCACCGTCACGCGCGTCCAGCGCTCGAGCCGCAGGCGACCGAGGGAACGCGTCCGGGCGCCGCCCGCGGCGACGAGGCGCAGCTCACCCCGGCGGTCCGTGACGAGCGTGAGCCGCGGCTTCCCGGCATCGCGCAGCGCGACGAGCGGTTGCGCGGCCGGCCGCTCGCGCCGCAGGTCGAGCGCCGCGACGACGGAGCGCAGGCGCACGCCGAGCTCGTGCTCCGCCCACGCGTCCGCGTCCGGCCCGCCGCGCAGGAGCAGCCCGGCCGCCCCGTCCCGTGCCGCACCCGGCGCTGCCTCCGCCACGCCCGCGCCCGTGGTCACGAAGGTCCAGCTCGCGAGCCCGCCCTCGAAGTCGTCGCGCAGCACCTCCGCACCGGCACGGGCGGGCACGGCGGGGAGCAGCAGCGCGATGGTCAGTGCCAGGGCGATCGGACGGAGGTTTGGGCGCACGGGATCCTCGTGCGGGCGGCTCGGTCACCGGCAGCGCCGGGAGTCGGGCGGCGCAGGCTGCGCGCGCCCGTCGCGCCGCAGGATACCCCGCACGCGCGAGCCGCGGGCACGCGGGGTCCTGCCGGACGGGTCGATCGGGCAGGCCGCCACGGTCGCCTCTGCTACCCTCGCACCGATCGGAAAGGAACGCCTTCCGCGCAGCAGCCCGGAGACCGATGGCCGCGAATACCGAACCCCGCACCCTCGTCCGCAAGATCTGGGACGACCACGTCATCCACGAGGAGCCCGGCGCTCCCTCGATCATCGGCATCGACCTGCACCTCGTGCACGAGGTGACGAGCCCGCAGGCGTTCGATGGCCTGCGCCGCCGTGGCCTGCCCGTCCGCAGCCCGTCGCGCACCGTGGCGACCGCGGACCACTCCACGCCCACCACGCCCGTCGGCCTGCCGATCCTGGACCAGCAGGCGGCGTTCCAGGTCTCCCAGCTGGAGCGGAACTGCGCCGAGTTCGGCGTGCCGCTCTACAGCCGCGGCTCGGACCGGCAGGGGATCGTCCACGTCATCGGCCCCGAGCTCGGCCTCACGCAGCCCGGCATGACGATCGTCTGCGGCGACTCGCACACCGCGACGCACGGTGCCTTCGGCGCGCTCGCCTTCGGCATCGGCACGAGCGAGGTCGAGATGGTCCTCGCCACGCAGACGCTCCTCCAGCGCACGCCGCGGAGCTACGCCGTGAACGTCGCGGGCCGGCTCCGGCCCGGGGTGACCGCGAAGGACATCATCCTCAACCTCATCTCCCGTATCGGCGTGGGCGGCGGCACCGGCCACGTCGTCGAGTACACCGGCGAGGCCATCCGCGCCCTCTCCATGGAGGAGCGGATGACGGTCTGCAACATGAGCATCGAAGGCGGCGCCCGAGCCGGCCTCATAGCGCCCGACGAGACGACCTTCGCCTACATCG
>JBJTJV010000218.1:0-4292 GCA_046352645.1 Chloroflexota bacterium
ACCCTCGCGACCTGCGCGGTCAGCGCGGCGGCCGGCCTCCTCGTCGTCCATCTCGTGGCGGACCACATGGAGGTCCTCTCCTTCCGGAACATCGCCGCCGCGTATCTCGCCGCGGTGACCGCGGACCTCGTCTCCGCGCTCTGCGTGGAGGTGGTGATCCGGGTCAGCACGGGTGAGCCGATGAACCTGCGGCTGCGCTCGACCACCGCGCTCGTCTTCACCCTCCTGAATGCGACCGTCGGCGTCGCCGCCGTCTTCGACTGGACCGAGCACAACGGCGGGATCTGGATGCCCGCGCTCATGGGGATCGGCCTCTACCTGGGCTACCGAATCTGGATGCGGGAGCGGCACCGCCAGGAGCGACTCGGCAACCTCCAGGCCGCGAGCCACGAGATCCAGGGGACGCTCGGTACGGAGGACCTCGAGGCCGGCATCGTGCGCGAGGTGCGCAGGCTCTTCGGTGCCCGCCACGTCGATCTCATCCTGCCGCTCCAGGCGGGCGAGGAGGTCCGCCAGGTCCGCATCGGGCCGGACGACGTCGCGGTCGCCCGCGTCCACGCGGAGCGGGATCTCGCCCCGACATGGCGGCAGATGCTCCGTGGCGACCGGGGCGTTCTCGTGACGGTCGCCCGGGCGGACCTCGACATCGGTGCGGAGGCGGCGAGCGGGACGCACTCCGTGATGGCCGCGCCGGTCCCGGTGACGGAGCGGACGCGCGGCCTGCTTGCGCTCGTCGACCGCGAGGCGAAGGTCGGCGCCTGGCCCGCGGACGAGGTGCCACTCCTCGAGACGCTCGGCAACCAGATCGCGGTCACCCTCCGGAACGCGCAGCTCCTCCAGAACGTGGAGGCGCGCGCCGCGGAGAACGAGTACCTCGCCCGCCACGACCCCCTCACCGGGCTGCCGAACCGCGACTGGCTGCGCCAGCTCCTCGATGACGCGCTCGTGGCGCCGGACCGGGAGCCCGCGGCCGTCTTCGTCGTCGAGCTCACCGGGTTCCGGGAGCTCATCGAGACGCTCGGGCACGACAACGCGGACGGCGTCCTCCGGGCGGTCGCGAAGCGCCTCGTTGCGGAGGCAGGGCCCGGTGCGCTCGTGGGGCGGCTCGACGGGTACGGGCTCGCGGTCGTCGTGCCGGGGCCGGCCGCCCCGGATGCCGTCCGGGCGGAGGCGGAGCGGCTGATCGGCGCGCTCCACGAGCCCTTCCCGGTCGATGACCTGCTCCTCGGGCTGTCGCTGCGCGTCGGTGTCGTCGTCATCGGCGGCGAGGCGGTGGACGCGCGCACGCTCCTGCGCCGCGGCGAGACCGCGATCCGGACCGCGGAGGCGGACGAGGAGGAGGTCTCCGAGTACGACCCGGTCCGCGACGCGGGGAGCCCGGTACGGATGTCGCGCGTGGGCGAGCTCCGGCGCGCGCTCGACGAGCGGGAGCTCACGGTCCTCTATCAGCCCAAGGTCGCGCTCGCGAGCAGCCGGATCGTGGGCGCGGAGGCGCTCGTCCGGTGGCTCCATCCCACGCGCGGCACGATCCCGCCGGACGAGTTCATCCCCGTCGCCGAGCGGTCCAACGTGCTCCGCCCGATGACGCTCTTCGTGCTCGAGCTCGCGCTCGCGCGCTGCGAGGCATGGCGCGCGGCCGGCTGGGCGCAGAGCGTCGCGGTGAACCTCTCGGTCCGGAACCTCCTCGACAGCCGGATCGTGGACGACGTGGACCGCCTGGTCCGGCGCTCCGGCGTGCCGGCCGAGGCGCTCACGCTGGAGATCACCGAGAGCGCGGCGATGCTCGATCCCGGCCGCGCCCGGACGGTCATGGCCGAGCTCCGCGCTCTCGGCGTGCGGCTCGCCATCGACGACTTCGGCGCCGGCTACGCATCGCTCGCGTACCTCAAGCAGCTGCCCGCGAACGAGCTGAAGATCGACAAGGCGTTCATCGGCGCGCTGGAGCACGATGCGCGGGACCGGGCCATCGTGAAGTCGTCCATCGACCTCGCACACGACCTGGGGCTCAAGGTCGTCGCGGAGGGCGTGGAGACGCAGGCTGCGATGGACATCCTCACCGAGCTCGGCGCAGACCTCGTCCAGGGCTGGCACCTGGGGCGGCCGATGAGCGCCGAGGCATTCGATACCGCCCTCCAGGGCGAGAGATTCCGGGGAGCATCCGTCGCATGACCAGCTACACCACCGGGGGCGAGTACCTCACGCCGCGCCGCATCCACGCCGACCGCGCGAACCGCGCCCTCGCGATCGAGTGGCCGGACGGCCACGCGTCGCGCTTCGGCTTCACCGAGCTGCGCTGGCTCTGCCCCTGCGCGTTCTGCCGCGGGGAGATGGGCCAGCCCGGCTGGCTCGATTCCGCGCCGACGCTCACGGATGCCCAGACCACCCTGACCGACCTCGCGCTCGTGGGTCAGTACGCGCTCCAGCCGACGTGGGCGGACGGGCACCACACGGGCTTCTACACCTTCCAGGCGCTCCGCGCGGCCTGCCCCTGCGCGGCGTGCGTCGCCGAGCGCGGCGCCGATCCGCACGCCGCGCACCGCCCGGGCTGAGGCGCGGTCGGCGGGGATGACGACGATGGGGGACCATACGGAAGGAGGCGGGCGCCGCGGAGCGCGCCCCGACGCCACACGAGCGAGGAGATCCGTGCGCGCGCAGGAGGGACCGGCGGGGAAGGACGCGGATCCGGCGCCCGTCGTCGCGCGGCGGAACGGCCGGACCGCGCGCATCCCCTATCTCAACCGCGAGCTCTCGTGGCTGGAGTTCAACGCGCGCGTCCTCCACGAGGCGCAGGACCGGCGGAACCCGCTCCTCGCCCGCTGCCGCTTCCTCGCGATCTTCGCCTCGAACCTCGACGAGTTCTTCCAGATCCGCGTCTCCGGCCTCACGCAGCAGCTCGCGGCCGGCCAGTCGCGCCCCTCCCCGGACGGCCTGACGCCGCGCGAGATCCTCGACCGGATCCGCACCCGCACGCTCCAGCTCCAGGGCGAGCTCGGCGCCACGTACCTCGGCATCCGCGAGGAGCTCGCCGCCGAGCAGGTCCGCATCGTGCGCGTGGAGGATCGGCCCGAGCGCCAGCGGGAGCTGCGTCAGCAGTTCCTCGACCGGATCTTCCCCGTCCTCACACCGCTCGCGGTAGACCCGGCGCACCCCTTCCCGTACATCAGCGACCTGTCGCTCTCGCTCGCGGTGACCGTCCGCGACCCGGAGACCGACGAGCGGCGCTTCGCGCGGGTCAAGGTGCCGCCCGTCCTGCCGCGGCTCTGGGAGGTCGGGACACGGACGTACATCCTGCTCGAGCAGGTGATCGCGGCCAACCTCGACATCCTCTTCCCCGGCATGGAGGTGCTCGAGCACCATCTCTTCCGGGTCACCCGCGACGCGGACATCTCCGTCGAGGAGGACGAGGCGGACGACCTGCTCCTCGCGATCGAGGAGGAGCTCCAGCGGCGGCGCTTCGGCAAGGTGGTGCGCCTGGAGGTGGAGCGCTCCATGCCCGCCGCGACCCGCTCGCTGCTGCGGCGCGGCCTCGGCCTCGAGAACGCGGACGTCTACGAGATCGCGGGGATGCTCGACCTGACCGCGCTGAACGCGATCGCGGACGTGGACATCCCCGGGCTCCACGAGCCTGCGTGGACCCCGGTCACGCCCCCGCGCCTCGTCCCGGCCGAGGAGGGCGAGGAGCGCGACATCCTCGCGGTGATCCGCGAGGGCGACCTGCTCGTCCACCACCCCTACGAGTCGTTCGCGGGCTCCGTGCAGCGGTTCATCGAGCAGGCCGCGCAGGACTCGGACGTCCTCTCGATGAAGATGACGCTCTACCGCACGAGCGGTGATTCGCCGATCGTGCGCGCGCTCATTTCGGCCGCGGAGAACGGCAAGCAGGTCGTCGTCACGGTGGAGATCAAGGCGCGCTTCGACGAGCGGGCGAACATCGTCTGGGCACGCGCGCTGGAGCGCGCGGGCGCGCACGTGGCGTATGGGATCGTGGGCCTCACGACGCACTGCAAGGCGGCGCTCGTCGTCCGGCGCGAGGGCCGCGGCCTGCGCTCCTACGTGCACCTCGGGACCGGGAACTACAACCCGAAGACAGCCCGGATCTACACGGACCTCGGCCTCTTCTCGGACGACCCGACGCTCGGCGCGGACGTCACCGACCTCTTCAACGTCCTCACGGGCGTGGCCCGCAAGACGAGCTACCGCCGACTCCTCGTCGCGCCCGCGAGGATCCACGGCCGGATCGCCATGAAGATGAACGCGCTCGTGGACCCCGAGGTCGTGGCCGCCCTCTACGT
>JBJTJV010000020.1:0-8336 GCA_046352645.1 Chloroflexota bacterium
GGATGAAGACGTTCACGTACTCGGCGAAGAAGAGGAAGCCGAAGCGCATGCCGCTGTACTCGGTGGCGAAGCCCGCCACGATCTCGCTGTCCGCCTCCGTGAGGTCGAACGGGGTGCGGCTGCCTTCCGCGGTGGCGGCGATGAAGAAGATCATCGCGCCGAGCGGCTGTCGGAAGATGTTCCAGTCCAGGAAGCTCCCCGACTGGTCCTCCACGATCGTCGTCAGGTTCATGGAGCCGGTGAGGAGGATGATCCCCACGACCGAGAGGATGAGCGGCAGCTCATAGCTGATCATCCCTGCCGCGGCACGCAGGCCGCCGAGGAGCGAGTACTTGTTGAAGCTCGACCAGCCTGCCATCATCAGGCCGATCACGGACAGCCCGCCGACCGCGAAGAAGTAGAGCAGCCCGATCTCCATGTCGTAGGCGAAGAGCCCGGGCGCGAACGGGACGACGAGGAGCGTCATCACCGCGGCGAGGAAGATCGTGGCGGGCGCGAGCGTGAAGACGGGGACGTCCGCCCCGGTCGGCGTGAAGTCCTCCTTGGCGAGCACCTTGAGGCCGTGCACGACGGACGCCAGCGTGCCCCACGGCCCGGTCCGGTTCGGCCCGACCCGCAGGTTCACGAAGGCGATGATCTTCATCTCGAAGAAGATGTTCAGGAAGGCGATCGGGACGGTGATGAGCAGGATGACCGTCGTCGCGATGAGGAAGCGGACGATGCCGATGTTCGCGCCGAGGGTGTCCAGGAGCGCCTGCGTGAACCACGGCAGGAAGCCGCTCAGCCAGAGGACCGCGATCGCGATGGTCAGCGCGGTCACGACCGCGATGAGCGGCAGGACGATCTTGCCGGCGAGCGTCAGCCGGTTGAGCGGGTTGGAGAGCGAGGTCACTTGTCGATCCCGCCCATGATCGGGTCGAGGCTGGACATGATCGCCATGGTGTCCGCGATGAGGTGGCCGGGCATCATCAGGCCGACCGCCTGGAGGTTGAAGTAGGACGGGTCATGGATGCGCAGCCGGAAGGGCTGGTCCGTGCCGTCGCTGATGCCGTAGGCGCCGTACTGGCCGCGCGGGCTCTCGAAGGCGACCCAGGCGCGGCCGGGAGGCACGCGCAGGAGGCGCGGCAGCTTGGTCATCACCGGGCCGTCCGGCATCATGTGGAGGACCTGGTCGATGATCCGCAGGCTCTGCTTGATCTCCTCGAGGTGGAGCCAGTAGCGGGCCCAGGAATCGCCCTCCGTCCGGGTCGGGATGTCGAACTCGAGCTCCGGGTAGACGCTGTACGGGTGCGCCCGCCGGACGTCGTACGGGATGCCCGTCGCGCGGAGCGGCGGCCCGGTCAGGCACATCTTCAGGGCCATCTCGCGATCGATCACGCCGAGGTTGCGCGTCCGACGGATGAAGATCTCGTTCTCGTTGATGAGCGTCTGCTGGTCCTCGATGCGCTTGGCCGCGTGGCTCATCCACGTCCCGAGGCGGCTGAGGAACTCGTGGTTGAGGTCCCCGTTCACCCCGCCGATGCGCAGGTAGTTGAAGAGCAGCTTCTGCCCGGTGAGCGCCGCGAGCATCTCCACGATCTCGTCGCGCTCGATGAAGCCGTAGAGGATCGGCGTCACGGCGCCCAGGTCGAGCGCGAGCCAGCCGATGAAGAGGGTGTGGCTGGAGATCCGGTTCAGCTCCCAGGCGAGGACGCGGATGAACTCCGCGCGCCGCGGGACCTCGAGGTCGAGGAGCTTCTCCGCGACCATCACCGGCATCGCCTCGTAGAACATCGACGCGATGTACTCGAGCGGGTCGCAGTTGCTGATCGCGTGGTGCCAGTCGCCGTTCTCGCAGATCTTCTCCACGCCCCGGTGGAGGTAGCCGAGGACGGGGTCGAGGTCCACGACCTTCTCGCCGTCGATCTTCATCACGACGCGGAGCACGCCGTGCGTGGACGGGTGCTGCGGGCCGAGGTTGATGAGCATCTCGCCGTCCCTGAGCGCGTAGAACTCCGCCTCGCGCTCGGTGGACGGGGGATAGGGCGGGATCGCGTCGTAGATCGTCGCGGGGGTGTCGACGATGAT
This sequence comes from Chloroflexota bacterium, assembly GCA_046352645.1. Taxonomy (GTDB): domain Bacteria; phylum Chloroflexota; class Limnocylindria; order Limnocylindrales; family CSP1-4; genus JAFMJV01. Next base: position 2,068 of record JBJTJV010000020.1, read on the forward strand.
CTCGGGATCGTCGAGCGAGGGGATGCGCGTCTGCGGGCCTGTCATGCCCTGCCCTCCCCGGCGCCGATGGCACCCGCGCCACCCGCGCCGATCGCGGTGCCGCCGGGCGTGATGAGCGAGCCGGTCCCGGGGCTGCTCCGCAGGACGGGACGCCGGCCCGTCTCGGCGGTCGGCACCGGCTGCTCCATGTAGCGGATGCCCATGCCCGGCGAGCGCGATGCGTCGTCCGGCATGAGGAAGTCCTTGCGCAGCGGGAAGCCCACGTAGTCCGGCGGCATGTAGATGCGGCGCAGGTCGCGGTTGCCCTCGAAGACGATGCCGAACATGTCGTACGCCTCGCGCTCCCCCCACTCGGCGCCCTTCCACAGGAAGGTCACGGACGGGACGCGCGGGTCCTCGCGCGGCAGGCCGTCCGCGATGACGCGTAGCCAGTCCGGGGAGAGGGGCGACCAGAGGTGGTAGACGACCTGGAGGGCCACGCCCGTGTCCACGCCGGCGATGTCCGCGAGCAGCTCGAAGCGGAAGGTGGGGTCCTCGCGGAGGGTGCGCATGACGTCCGTCACGGCGCCCGCGCCGATGACGATCTCCGTCGTGTCGTGGCGCGCGCGGACCGGCCCGGCGAGCTGGTCGCCGAGCTTCTCCTCGAGGCGGCGCTTGAGCGCGGTGTCCGTCGGACCTCTCCTTGGGTGCTGTGCCGGCGGCCTAGACGCCGGCGGGGACGGTCGGCCCGACGCGCCGGTCGGCCCACTGGCCGCGCCGCTCGACGACGAGCTGCTGGAGCTTGAGCATCCCGTAGATCAGCCCTTCCGGACGCGGCGGGCAGCCGGGGATGTAGACGTCCACGGGCATCACGCGGTCGATCCCCTGGACGGTGCTGTAGGAGCGCTTGTAGCGGCCGCCGGAGCAGGTGCAGTCGCCCATCGCGACGCACCACTTGGGCTCCGGCATCTGCTCCCAGAGTCGGATGAGCGGGCCCGCCATCTTCGTGGAGAGCGTGCCGGCCACGATGAGCACGTCCGCCTGCCGCGGGCTGGCGCGGAAGGGGAACATGTTGAAGCGGTCCATGTCGTTGACCGAGGTGGCCGCGGACATCATCTCCATCGCGCAGCAGGCGAGCCCGGAGAGGAGCGGCCAGAGGCTGTTCGCGCGGAGGTAGTCCAGGAGGTAGTCCGCCTTGGCGGGGATGACGTCCAGCGCGCCCCAGCGCGCGTCGTCTCCCTTGTTCACGGTTTCCAGCTCGTGGAGGTGCGCCACGGTCGCGGCGCGGCCGCCCTGGTAGGCGGTCGGGTCGGCCGCGGTCCAGCCGGTGTTCGGGATGACGATCGGCGTCGCGACCTCTGCGTCCGTCGCGGGGACGAGCGCGCCGCTCGCAGCGGCGAGCGCGCCGGGCTTGCTCACTTCCACGTCAGGACCCCCTTGCGCCAGGCGTAGCCGAGCCCGACGAGCAGCACGAGGACGAAGAGCAGCATCGTCAGGAACCCGGCGATGAGCAGCTCGCCGAAGACGAGCGCCCAGAGCACGATGAAGATGATCTCGATGTCGAATGCGACGAAGAGCAGCGCGTAGATGTAGAAGGAAAGGCCGAACCGCCCCCAGGTGTCGCCGAACGTGTCGATGCCCGACTCGTAGGGCAGGCCCTTGTGCCGATCGCTGCGGTGGCGGTGGCTGATCAGCCACGAGATGCCCACCGTGAGGAACACGAACGAGAACCCCGCGAAGGCGAAGCCGAGCACGTACCAGAGTGCGCTGGTCAACCTGAACCTCGAGACTGCATCCCGCGTTCCCGTCCGGGTCGCTCCGGGCGGGCAGGGGCGGACGCGGTGCGCATTCTAGCGCAGCGGCGCGCGCGGTCCGCGGTCACGCGAGCAACGGCCGGATGCCGGGCCCCACGAGCGTGTGGCTGCCCGGCTGCACGGGGATCGGCGCCGAGGCGGCCGCGGCGGTCAGCGCCCGCAGCCACGGGTCGGCGACCGCGTCCGGCCGGAGGAGGTCGGCGGCGAAGCGGTCCTCCGCCGTCGGCCAGGCCGCCTCGTCCGCGCCGAGCCGGTCCGCGAGCAGGACGCGCGTGTCCACGATCGCGCCGTCCGCGAGCTCGGCGAGGATCGCGCCGAACGCGTCGGGACCGTGCACCGCGAGGAGGCGGCCCAGCGTGGAGCGCGGCGGCCGGGGCGCTCCCCCGCCCGTGCCGCGGGCCCCCGCGGCCGCCCGCAGCCCGCGCTCCTCGGCGAGGAAGCGGACGCGGCAGGCGGTGCCGCGCTCGAGGTGGCGGAGCGTCGCGGAGCCCGTCCGCCCGGCCACGAGGAGCTCCGCGGCCGGGTCGCGCGCGATCGCCCGGAGCGCCGCGCGCCGCGGCACCGCCACCCCTGCGCCCGCGGCGAGGGCGCGCAGCTCCGGCGGGCAGCCGCGCACCGTCGCGAGGAGCGCGAGGTCGAGCGGGGTATCGAGGTCGAGGGCGAGCCGCGCACGGCCGGGGAGCTCCGTCACCTGCGCGCCGGCGGCCGCGAGGAGCCGCGGCAGGGCGTTGTCCACGCGGACCTCCCCGATCGCGCCGAGCAGCCGGCGGTCCCCGAGCGCGAGCACGTCCGACGACCAGCGGTTGTTCGTCCGCACGACCGGCGCGCCGGATGCGGCGGCCGTCACGAGGAGCGCGGCGTCGGCCGGGCGCAGGAGCGGCACCGCACCCGCGGGGAGGAGCACGAGGCCCGCGTCCGGCGCCTCCTCCGCCAGGAGCTCCGCGAGGAGCGCACCGAGCGGACGGCCCGCGACCGGGGCGCCGATACGGACGCGCGCGCCCGCGTCCGCGAGAAGCCCCGCGTGGCGCGCCGCGAGCAGCCCGCGCCCCGCGGCGAGGAGCGCCGTGAGCGGCGGTGCGTCCGTCGCGGCCGGGGCATGGAGGACGAGCGCGAGCGGCCGGGCCATGGCCGAGGAGTCTAGCCCCGGCCGGGCGACGGCCCGGCACCCGGCGCCGGGCCCATCGCGGCCCTCCACGCCCCGGGCGCACCCCGTTCGCGCGCGTCCGTCAGGATGTAGCCCGGGACCGCTGCTCCCCGACGGCCGGTGGAGCAGCCCGCGCGGTCACGCGGCGCGGTGGGCCGGCCGATGCAGCGAAGGTGGGGCCATGCGTCGGGGATCGGGACGAGGGATGGCTGCCGTCGGCGGCCTCGCCGGGCTGGCGCTCCTGCTCGCGGCGCCGACCGTGGCGCAGGACCCGGTCGTGCGTGTCGGCATCAGCCTGCCGCTCGGCGATGCGAGCGCCCCCGTCACCGAGCCGATGCGCGACGCCTTCCTCCTTGCGCTCACCGATCCGCCGCTCCCCGGCGTCACGATCGAGACGGTCGTGCTCGACCATGCCGCGGACGGTGTCCTGCGGCCGGAGCAGGGCGCCGCCGACCTCGCGACGCTCGCCGCGGATCCCGCGGTCGTGGCCGTCTTCGGGCCGCTGAACTCGAGCGTCGCGGAGGCGCAGATCCCGGTGGGCAGCGCGGCCGGGCTGCCGAGCTGCTCTGCCGGGGCCACGAACCCCGGGCTCACGAAGGGTCCGGTCGCGGCCGCCCTGCGCGCGTCCGGCGGCGGCGCGAACACCTTCGTGCGCACGGTGGCGTCGGACGACCACGTCGCGCTCGCGATGGCGCTCCACGCGTACGAGACGCTCGGGCTGCGGTCCGTCGCGATCGTGGACGACACGAGCGTCTACGGCGCGGGGATCGGGGACGCGTTCCAGGCCGCGTGGAGCGCGCTCGGCGGCACGGTCACCGGGCGCGTGGGCGTCCCGGCGGGCGTCGCGGACTACGCGCCGATCGTGCGCTCGCTCGCCGACGCGGCGCCGGACGCCTTCTTCTTCGGCGGCGTCACCACGACCGGCGCGCCCGCGCTCCGCCTGGGCATGGCGGCGGCCGGCGTGGGCGACCTGCCGCTCCTCGTCGGCGAGGGGATCGTGGACGGGCCGGTGGACCTGCCCGGGTCGTACCTCGCCCTTGCGGGCGCCGCCGCGGCGGGCACGGTCAGCGCGATGACGACCCGCGAGGACTACCCCGGCCGCGCGAGCTTCACCGCGGCATATCGCGCCGCGTACGGCACGGACCCGGTCGGCTATGCCGCTCCTGCGTACGCGTGCGGGGAGGTGATCCGGGCCGCGATCGCGGACGCGGCGGCGGCCGGCGGCGTGGACCGCGAGGCCGTGCGGGCGCGCGTCACCGATCCGGCGCGCACCTGGGAGACGGTCCTCGGGCCGATCGCGTTCGACGCGAACGGGGACGCGACCCCGGCCGCGGTCACGCTCTACGCCGTCGATCCGGCCGCCGGTGCCGCGGGTGACTGGGTGCCCATCCTCGTGCGCTCCCTCGGCTGACGTCGTCCTCGGTACCATCCGCACCATGTCGCCCCTCCCGCCCCCGGTGCGCCGTGCCCGCAGCCGCGTCGCCATCCTCGCCGTCGCGCTCGCCGTCACGGTCGCAGCCCTGCCCGCGGTCGCGCAGGACGCGCTCGTCGTCCGGGTCGGGATCACGCTCCCGCTGTCCGGATCGCCGCTCGCGACGAACGGCCCGATCCGGGACGGCGCCCTCCTCGCGCTCGCCGAGGCCGCGATCCCCGGGGTCCGGATCGAGCCGGTGATCCTCGACCACGCGGTGAACGGGGTCCACAACCCGCAGCAGGGCGCGCGGGACATGACCGCCTTCGTCGCCGACCCGGCGCTCGTCGCGGTCATCGGGCCGTACAACTCGTCCGTGGGCCAGGCGCAGATCCCGATCTCCAACGAGGCCGGGCTCTTCCAGTGCTCGCCCGGGACGACGAACCCGGAGCTCACGAAGGGCGACCCGGCCCGTGCCCTCCGGCCCGCCGCGCCCGATCGCCCGAGCTTCGTGCGGACGGTGACGACGGACGACGTCCAGGCGCCCGCCATGGCCGCGTATGCGTATCGGCAGCTCGGCATCCGCCGGGTCGCGATCGTGGATGACACCGAGACGTACGGGAAGGGCGCCGCGGACGCGTTCGCGGGCGCATGGGAGCGGCTCGGCGGGACGGTGACGCTCCGCGAGGGCGTGCCGCCCGGCACCGCGGACTACCTCCCGGTGCTCACCCGGATCGCCGCGGACGCCCCGGACGCGCTCTACTTCGGCGGTCTCGCGGCGACGGGCGCCGGCGTCATCCGGCGGCAGATGGCCCAGGCGGGCCTCGGCGACCTCCCCTTCCTCGTCGGCGAGGGCGCGAACGACGGCTCGGTGGACACCCCGGGGACCTTCCTGAACACCGCGGGCGAGGCGGCCGGCGAGGTCTGGACGACCGCACCGTCCCGGACCGACTACCCGGGACGGGCCGCCTTCGCGACCGCGTACACCGCCGCGTACGGCGTCGAGCCCACGGCCTTCTCCGCGACCGCGTACGCGTGCGGCCAGGTGGTCGTCGCGCTCGTGGCCGCCGCGCACGCCGCCGGGTCGCTCGACCGGGAGGTGGTCCGCGCGCTCGCCACGGCGCCCGATGCCGCATGGGAGACGATCCTCGGGGAGACGCGCTTCGACGCCGCGGGTGACATCACCCAGCGCTGGATATCGTTCTTCACCCGCGACCCGGCGATCGACGAGGACCCGGCGACGCCCGGGATCGGGGCGTTCGTCTTCGCCGAGCAGGTGGACTTCGGGACCGAGCCGCTGCCCTGAGGGTGGCGTGGGGCCGGTGCCGGGTCCCGCTTGGTATCCTCCGGCGGCCCGAGCCGCTCGCACGATCCGGAGGTTCCCCGATGCGCGTCCGCAGCGCCCGCGCGGTCATCGCCGCGACGGGCATCCTCGCCGTCACCGCCCTCGCCGCACCCGGCGCCGCCCAGGACGGCGCGCTCGTCCGCGTCGGCATCACGCTGCCGCTCTCGGGCTCCGGCCTCGCCTCGAGCGGACCGATCCGCGACGCGGTGACGCTCGCGCTCGCCGAGGCGGCGATCCCCGGCGTCCGGCTCGAGCCGGTCGTCCTCGATCACGCGGTGAACGGCCTCCACAACCCGCAGCAGGGCGCGCGGGACATGGTCGCGTTCGTCGGCGACCCCGCCGTGCTCGCCGTCGTGGGCCCGTTCAACTCGAGCGTCGCGCAGGCGCAGATCCCGATCGGCAACGAGGCCGGGCTCCTCCAGTGCTCGCCCGCGAACACCGCGCCGGGGCTGACGCAGGGCGACGACGGGCTCCGGCTCCGCCCGTCCCATCCCGACCGGATCGCCTACGTTCGCGTCCAGGCGACCGATGACGTCCAGGGCCCGGCGATGGCGGGCTACGCGATCGATCGCCTCG
>JBJTJV010000219.1:0-8001 GCA_046352645.1 Chloroflexota bacterium
GGGCCCGCGCATGCGCCGAGGAGCAGCGCACCGACAAGGGCAAGCGCAGCCGACCGACCGCCGGGTCGCCTGCGGACATCGCGCGCAGGCCCGGCCGCCGACGGCTCCGGACGGGGAGGATGGATGGCGGGCACCGGCCCAGACGGTACACTCTCCCACGGATGTCGATCACCGAGCCGGTCCCCGAGCGCCCCGCCACCGACGCCGATCCGGCAGCCGTGGGCGTCGCGCAGCGCGATCTCGACGCGGCCGAGCGGCGGCTCGAGGCGGAGCTCCGTCAGCGCTACCCGCAGGCCGATCTGGCGGGCTTCGAGCGGGCCTACCGCTTCGCGTTCGGTGCCCACGCTGCCCAGCGCCGGGCGACCGGCGAGCCCTACGTCACCCATCCGCTCGCGGTCGCCCAGATCCTCGCCGAGCTCGGGCTCGACCCCGTCGCGATCGAGGCGGCGCTCCTGCACGACATCCCGGAGGACACCGACCACGGGCTGCACGACATCGAGGAGGCCTTCGGCGCGGAGGTGGCGCTCCTCGTGGACGGTGTCACGAAGCTCTCCAAGTTCGGCGCGGTGTCGCACGAGCAGCGCCAGGCCGAGAGCATCCGGAAGATGTTCCTCGCGATGGCCGAGGACATCCGCGTCGTCCTCATCAAGCTCGCGGACCGGCTCCACAACATGCGTACGCTCGGCGCGCTGCCGCCCCACAAGCAGCAGCGCATCGCGCACCAGACCATGGAGATCTACGCGCCGCTCGCCGAGCGGCTCGGCATCTGGCAGATCAAGTGGGAGCTCGAGGACCTCGCCTTCAAGGTGCTCGAGCCCGATGCCTACCGCAGCCTCGCGACGCAGCTCGAGAGCCGGCGGCGCTCCCGCGAGGCCTACGTCCGGCGCGCGAGGAAGGTGCTCCGCGACGCGCTCGGCGAGTCGGAGATCGAGGCCGAGATCTCCGGGCGGCCCAAGCACATCCACAGCATCCACCGGAAGATGCAGCGCAAGAACGCCCAGCTCGCGGAGATCTACGACCTCCACGCGATCCGGGTCCTCGTCGACGACGTGCGCGCCTGCTACGGGGCGCTCGGCGTCGTCCACGCCCTCTGGCGCCCCATCCCCGGACAGTTCGACGACTACATCGCGGTGCCCAAGAACAATGGCTACCAGTCGCTCCACACCGCGGTGATCGCGCTCGACGGCAAGCCGCTCGAGGTCCAGATCCGGACCCACGAGATGCACCGCATCTCGGAGATGGGTATCGCGGCGCACTGGCGCTACAAGGAGGGGAGCCGCTCGGACCGCGCGTACGACGCCAAGCTCGCCTGGCTCCGCCAGCTGATGGACTGGCAGCTCGAGGTCTCCGACGCGACCGAGTTCGTGGAGGGCGTCAAGCTCGACCTGTTCCAGGACCAGGTCTTCGTGTTCACGCCGAAGGGCGACGTGAAGGACCTGCCGGCGGGGGCCACGCCGCTCGACTTCGCCTATCGCATCCACACGGACATCGGGCACCGGTGCATCGGCGCGAAGGTGAACCACCGGCTCGTCCCGCTCGACTACAAGCTGAAGAACGGCGACATCGTCGAGATCGTCACCACGAAGGCCGCCCACGGTCCCTCGCGTGACTGGCTCAACATCGCCACGACGAGCCAGGCCAGGGAGAAGATCCGTGCCTGGTTCAAACGGGCGCAGCGCGACGAGAACATCGTCCACGGCCGGGAATCGCTCGATCGGGAGCTCCATCGCCTCGCCCGCACGTCCATCGAGCGCATCCCCCACGACCTCCTCGAGGACCAGGCCGTCGCCCACCACTACGCGACGCTCGACGACTTCTACGCGGCGATCGGCTACGGCGCGGTGAGCGCGCAGTCGGTCGTGTTGAAGCTCGGCATCGCCCAGGACGAGAACGCCGCCGTGCTCCCCCAGGTGGCACCGCCGCCCGCCGCCTCCACCGGCGGCATCCGCGTGAAGGGCGTCGGGGACCTGCTCGTCCGCTTCGCCCGCTGCTGCCACCCGATCCCCGGCGACCCGATCACCGGCTTCATCTCCCGTGGCCGCGGAGTCACGGTGCACCTGGGCCGCTGCGCGACGGTGGTGAACGAGCGCGACGTCGCACGGCTCGTGGAGGTCGAGTGGGAGAGCCGCGTCGCGCAGACCTACCCGATCGCCATCCGACTCGAGGCCTACGACCGCACCGGGCTGCTCGCGGACATCAGCAACGTGGTCGCCGAGAACCACATCAGCATCATCGCCGCCCATGTCACGGTGCACCAGGACCAGAAGGCGACGATCCAGGCGACGCTCCAGGTGACCTCCGTCGCCCAGCTCGCCCGCGTCATGTCACGCCTCGAGCAGCTGCGCGACGTGCTCTCCGTCGCGCGCGACAGCGCGTAGCGTCGCGGAGGGCGGTCAGGAGCCGCCGATCCGGGCGAGCGCGAGCATCGCCGCGCAGAGGCCCCCGATGCCTGCCGCGACGCCGCCGAGCCCGAGGAGATAGCGCACGCGATCGGCCGGGCGCGGGAGCGGCACATCCGCGCGGTGCCGGTCGATGGGCGGACGAAGGCGCATGGGTGGAGTGTACGGACCGCGGGCCCGCTGCGGGACGCTAGACTTCGGCGATGCCCCGATACCAGGCCCCGCGCGGCACGCGCGACCTCCTGCCGAACGAGCGCGCAGGCTTCCTCCACCTCGAGTCGATCGCGCGCTCGCTCGCCGCGCGCTACGGCTTCAGTGCCATCGAGACGCCGCTCTTCGAGCAGAGCGAGGTCTTCGAGCGGGGCGTGGGCGCCGTCACGGACGTGGTGGAGAAGGAGCTCTTCCGTGTGCAGGCCGGGCGCGGCGACCAGGAGCGCGAGCGCTGGGCGCTCCGACCCGAGCCCACCGCCGGCCTGGTGCGCGCGTACGTGCAGCACGGCATGCAGACGCTCCCGCAGCCGGTCCGCCTCACCCTCACCGGGCCGATGTTCCGCTACGACCGTCCGCAGGCCGGTCGCTACCGCCAGTTCTGGCAGTTCGACGTGGAGGCGATCGGCGACGCCGGACCGGCGATCGACGCGGAGATCGTGGAGCTCGGCCTGCGCTTCTTCGCCGAGGCCGGCGTGCCGGGCGTCGAGGTGCTCCTGAACTCGATCGGTGATGCCGCCTGCCGGCCCGCCTATATCGAGCGCCTGCGGGCCTGGTTCGGCGCGCACGCGGACGCGCTGCCCGAGGTCGAGCGCGAGCGGCTCGCCACGAGCCCGCTCCGCCTGCTCGATTCCAAGGACGAGCGGATGGCCCCGCTCATCGCGGATGCGCCCTCGATCGCGGACCATCTCTGCCCCGCCTGTGCGGAGCACTTCGCGGCGGTCCGCGCGCACCTCGATCGTCTCGGCATCACGCCCCGCCTTGCCCCCACCCTCGTCCGCGGCCTCGACTACTACACCCGGACGACGTTCGAGTTCTACCGCGCGGGTGCGGAGGGCCAGCAGCAGGCGCTCGGTGGGGGCGGCCGCTACGACGGCCTCGTGGAGCTGCTCGGCGGCAAGCCGACGCCGGGCATCGGCTTCGGCATCGGTCTCGACCGCGTCCTGCTCGCGCGGGCAGCCGCCGGCGCCCCCGAGATCGTCGCTGCGCGCCCCGAGGTGGTCGTCGCGGGCGCCGACCCGGACGACACCGCCACGCGGCTCGCCGTCGCATCGCGACTCCGCGCGGAAGGGGTCGCGGTCCGCGCGGACCTTGCCCGGCGCAAGCTCGGCAAGCAGCTCGAGGCCGCGGCCCGCGACGGGGCCCACCTCGTGGTGATCTGCGGCGATGAGCTCGCGGCAGGGCAGGTCCAGGTGAAGGATCTCGCAGCGGGGACGCAGCGCAAGGTGGACCTCACCGACTGCGCCCGTGAGCTGCTGCGCGGGATCGCCGGCCACCGGCACGGGACGGGCGAGGGATGACGGTCGCGCCGACTCCGGCGCACCTCGAGAGCGACGACGCTGCCTGGGACGTCTTCGTCGCGGGATCCGCGGGAGCGTCCCACCTGCAGTCGAGCCCCTGGGCGGCATCGAAGCGACCGAACGGGTGGAGCGCGTTCCGGGTGGCGGCCGCGGCCCCCGATGGCCGCGTGATCGGCGCGCAGGTCCTCGTCGTGCGTCCCCGGCTCAGCCCGTGGGGCGTCGGCTACATCGCCCGCGGGCCGGTCACGGCCGACGGCGGCCTCGACCCGGTGCTGCTCCGCGTCTTCCGCGAGGCGCTCGTCGCCGCGGGACGCCGACGGCGCCTGGCCCTCGTGCGCATCGAGCCCGACGCTACGGAGGACGGTCCGCTGACGCGGGCGCTCATCGGGCTCGGCCTCCGCCGGACCGCGCACATCCAGCCGGACCGGAGCCGCATCGTCGACCTCGTGCCTGACGAGGAGGCGATCCTCGCGGGGATGCACCGCAAGTGCCGCCAGTCGATCGCGAAGTCCGCCCGGCTCGGGGTGCGCGTCGTGGCCGCGGACCGTGCGCGCCTCCCCGAGCTCCACGCGGTCTACGCGGAGGCGGTGGGTCGCGCCGGGATCGCGCCGCGGTCCGCGCGGGCATTCGATGCGCTCTGGGATGCGCTCGCCCCGCACGGGATGATCCGCGCGTTCCTCGCGGAAGCCGAGGAGACGGGGGAGGTCGTGGCGGCGCTCCTCCTGGTCCGGTGCGGGCACCGGGTCGTGGACCTCTACGGTGGCACGACCCCCGAAGGCGGCCGGCGCCGCGCCAACTACCTGCTCAAGTGGGAGGCGATGCGCACGCTGCGCGCCGAGGGCGTCCGCGAGTACGACCTCTGGGGGCTGCCGCGCTCGGGGATCGAGCAGTTCAAGAGCGGCTTCGGCGGGCGGGAGATCGACTATGCCGGTGCCTGGGAGCTGCGGCTCTCCCCGCTCGGGAGCACGCTCGTCGGCGCCGCCGAGGCGCTGCGCGGGCGCTGGCGTGCGTGGCGCTACCGTGCCGTCCATCGGCCGGACGCGCCGGACCCCGCGCCCGACGGTGCCGATGGCGAGGCTGCCGGCGCCTGAGCGGCGCGCGACGTGTGCGTCCGCCCGTCCGGCGCTGCCGCCGGCCACCGCCGTCGGCCGGGCGCCGGTCCGCGTCGCTCGCGTATCCTCCGCGGCATGAAGACCTCCCTCCGTGACCTCACGTGCGGCGACGCACGCCCCGAGGCGGTCGGCCGCACCGTCTCGCTCGCAGGCTGGGTGCACCGCCGGCGCGACCTCGGCCAGCTGATCTTCCTGGACCTGCGCGACCGCTACGGCATCACGCAGGTCGTCGTCGATGCGCAGGAGGCAGCGGACGCGCATGGCGTCGCCTCCGGGGTCCGCACGGAGTACGTCGTCCGGGTGACCGGGTCGATCGCTGCGCGGCTCGCCGGCACGGAGAACCCGAAGCTCGCGACGGGTGCGGTGGAGCTGCGGGCCGCGGCGATCGAGATCCTCTCGACCGCGCGGACGACGCCGTTCCCGATCAACGAGCCCGACGCGGAGGTCGATGAGGCGGTGCGCCTCCACTTCCGCTATCTCGACCTGCGGCGCGAAGGGCTCCAGCGGCGGATCCTCGCCCGGGGCCGGCTCGTGCAGGCGATTCGCGAGGTCCACCACGGCGCGGGGTTCGTGGAGGTCGAGACGCCGCTGCTCATCAAGTCCACCCCCGAGGGCGCCCGGGACTTCAGCGTGCCCTCGCGGCTCCAGCCCGGCAGCGTCTACGCGCTGCCGCAGAGCCCGCAGCAGATGAAGCAGCTGCTCATGGTCGCGGGGATCGACCGCTACTTCCAGATCGCCCGCTGCTTCCGGGACGAGGACCTCCGCGGTGACCGCCAGCCGGAGTTCACCCAGCTCGACCTCGAGATGAGCTTCGTGCGCGAGCCCGACGTCATGGCCTGGGTGGAGGAGATGGCGATCGCCGTCTCGCGTGCGGTCACACCGGAGCGGCCCTTCCTCGCGCTTCCGTTCCCGCTGCTCACCTGGCGCGAGGCGATCGATCGCTACGGCATCGACAAGCCGGACCTGCGCTTCGGCATGGAGCTCCACGACCTGCGCGACGCCGTCGCGGGCGCGGGCTTCGGCATCTTCGACGCCGCGCTGGCCGCGGGCGGTCGGGTCGTGGGTCTCGCCGCCCCCGGGATGGCCGGGGCGACCCGCAAGGAGATCGACGAGCTGACCGAGCTCGCGAAGCGGGCGGGCGCCGGCGGGCTCGTCTGGATCGCGCTCCCCGGCCCCGGCGCCGAGGGCGGCATCCGCGGATCGATCGTCAGGGCGGTCGGCGAGGAGCGCGCGACCACGATCGCAGCGGCCGCAGGTGGCAACCCCGGCGACCTCGTCCTCATCGTTGCCGATCGGGACATCCACGCGCAGGAGGTCCTCGGTCGATTGCGCGCCGAGCTCGGCGCGCGCCTGCGCCTCGCCGACCCGAACGTCCTCGCCTACGCCTGGGTGCACCGCTTCCCGATGTACCAGTGGGACGCGGACGGGCGGCGGTGGGACGCCACGCACAACCCCTTCTCCGGCGTCGTGCCGGAGGACATCGACCTGCTCCGCACCGCCTCGGGCGACCCGTCGTCGGCCGGCCCGGACGACCCGGCGGGCGCGGCGCAGGCGCTCCAGTACGACCTCGTGCTCAACGGCTGGGAGCTCGGCGGTGGCTCCATCCGCTTCCACACGCGGGAGCTGCTGTCGCGCTCGTTCGCGCTCCAGGGGCACGCACCGGACGCGCAGGAGGCGAAGTTCGGCGGGATCCTCGAGGCGTTCGAGTTCGGGGCGCCGCCGCACGGCGGCATCGCGCTCGGCGTGGACCGCTGGGCGGCGCTCCTCACCGATCAGACGAACATCCGCGAGGTGATGGCGTTCCCCAAGACCTCCTCGGGATCGGACCTCATGCTCGACGCGCCGTCCCCCGTGGAGGCGGGCCAGCTCGCGGAGCTCGGGCTGGCGCTCGCGCCCCGGCCGACGAAGGGATAGGGGCCCCGGGTCCGGGGGACGTGCGGTTCTCCCGGCGCGACGCCGGGGAGTGGCAGGGAGCCGTGCGTCGGGGGCGGCGCGCGGCGGCCGATCAGCGGTAGGGAGGCGCCCAGAGCAGCCCGCCGTCGCGGGCCGCGGCGTTCCGGCCGCGGGTGAGTCCGAGCGGGGTGCCCGTGCCGAGATTACGTTCCCAGATGTCGCCATAGCTGCCGACGGCCGCGAGCATCACCGCCGTCCAGCCGTCGGCGAGCCCGAGCTCCGCGGCAGGGCCGGGCTCCGCACCCGCGAGCCGACGCACCTCGCCGTCCGTGCTCATCGCCGCTCCCGCGAGCGTAGCCGTGCCAAGCCCGAGCTCGTCTGCGCGGATGAGCGCGAAGACGACCCAGCGCACGACCGACGCCCAGTCGGCATCGCCGTGCGGGACGACCGGGGCGAGCGGCTCGTCCGAGAGGTCCTCGCCGAGGACCGCGTGCGCGGCGGGATCGGGGAGCTCGGACCGGATGCCCGCGAGCTGCGATCGGTCGCTCGCGATCGCGTCGCAGTCACCCGCAAGGTACGCCGCCACCTCGGCGTCGATGGACGGGTACGCAGCGATCGCCACGTCCACGGCCGTGTCGTCGGCATGGCGGAGGACGACGTCCTCGGTCGTCGTGTCCGCCACCACGCAGAGGGTGCGCCCCTCGAGATCCGGGAAGGCTGCGACGGGACCTGCCGCGGGTGCGAGCAGGTCCGTCCCGTCGAGGAAGACGACGGGACCGAAGACGCCCCAGGTGGCCTCGCGGCTGAAGGTCCACGTGGAGTTCCGGGAGAGCACGTCGATGGAGCCGTCCGCCAGGGCGCCGGCGCGTGCCTCCGCTTCGAGCGGGACCCACGTCACCGCGTCCGGGTCACCGAGCACGGCCGCCGCGATGGCCCGGCAGATGTCCACGTCGAACCCCGCGCGCGCACGCCGTCGAGGACGGGCGATGGCGCCGTGTCCGCGGCAGCCGCTACGCCGGGCGCCGCGAGGCAGGCGAGGAGGGTGGCCATGGTCAGCGCAGCGTGCGCGGCGGGATGCATCTCTACCTC
>JBJTJV010000220.1:0-6115 GCA_046352645.1 Chloroflexota bacterium
CGCAGAGCTTCTCCCAGTCCGGACCGGGCAGGTGCGAGGAGTGGTAGTGGCCCGCGTAGATGATCTCCTGCCACTGGCGGATCATGCCCAGCTTCTTGTTGTCCAGGAGCGCGATCTTCACCGGGATCCGGTCCGCCACGACGGTCATCAGCTCCTGGCTGACCATCTGGAAGCCGCCGTCGCCGGCGACCGCCCAGGTCTCCGCGCCCGGGTTCCCGAGCGCCGCGCCCATGGCGGCCGGGAGCGCGAAGCCCATCGTGCCGAGTCCGCCCGACGAGAGATGGGAGTTGGGCCGGCGGAAGCCGCAGTAGCGGGCCAGCCACATCTGGTGCTGCCCAACGTCCGCGACGTACGTGGCCGTGTGGTCGGTGAGCTCGCCGAGGCGGGAGATCACGTAGTCCGCGGAGAGCAGGCCGTCCTTCCAGGCGCCCGAGCCATGCCAGCTCATCCCCTCGGACTGGCCGCGCCACTCCACGAGCTCGGCGTGGTAGGCGGCACGCTCCTCGGCGGTGCGCGTGCGCGCGGCGGTCGTGAGCGCGGGGATCACCCACTTCACGTTGCCGACGATGGGGATGTCCACCGCGACGTTCTTGCCGATCTCCGACGCGTCGATGTCCACGTGGATGATCCGCGCGTGCGGCGCGTAGCTGCTCACCTTGCCGGTGACGCGGTCATCGAAGCGCATGCCGAGCGCGATGATCAGGTCCGCCGACTGGATCGCCTTGTTCACGTGCTTCCAGCCGTGCATCCCCATGTAGCCGTAGGCGAGCGGGTGGCGCTCGTCCACGGCCCCGATGCCGAGCAGCGTCCAGGCGATCGGGATGCGCGTCTTCTCCGCGAAGGTCATCAGCTCGCCGACCGCGTCACCGAGCAGGATCCCATGGCCGGCGAGGATGATCGGCCGCTGTGCGTGCTCGATCGCGTCCGCCGCCTCGATGAGCGCCGCGGCCTCCACGCGGACCTCCGGGCCGAAGCCGGGCAGGTGCACCGTGGCGGGTGTGCGCGCCTCGGTCTCGGACGTGAGGGCGTCCTTCGTGATGTCCACGTGGACGGGCCCGGGCCGGCCGGTCTTCGCGATGTGGAACGCCTCCGCGATGACGCGCGGGATGTCGTCCGCCGTGCGCACGAGGAAGTTGTGCTTGGTCATCGGCAGCGTGATGCCGGTGATGTCGATCTCCTGGAAGGCGTCCTTGCCGATGAGCGCGCCGGGCACGTTGCCGGTGATCGCGACCATGGGGATGCTGTCGAGCTGGGCGGTCGCGATGCCGGTGACGAGGTTCGTGGCGCCGGGGCCCGAGGTCCCGAGGCAGACGCCGACCTTCCCGCTCGCCCGTGCGTAGCCGTCCGCGGCGTGGGCGGCACCCTGCTCGTGGCGGACGAGGACATGGCGCAGGTCCGGGTGCTGGTCCCAGACGTCGTAGAGCGGCAGGATCACGCCGCCCGGGTAGCCGAAGAGCGTGTCCACGCCCTGGTCGACGAGCGCCTCGCAGAGCGCGTCGGCACCGATGCGGGCCCGGCTGCGGGGCTTCGCGTCGTCGAGCATCGCGCTCCGCGCGCGCTCGATCTCCGCCGCGGCCGCGGTCCCCGCGTTGGGGACGTGGCGGCCCACGCCCGCGCGGTCGGCCGCGGCCTCCGGACGCGCCCCCGGCGTCTGCTCGATCGTCATCCTCGTGGTCCTCCCTGGTCCCCGTCGCGGGGTGGTATGTGGGTGGGCTGCAACAAAAGACCCTCGCCGTCCGGCGAGGGTCCTGGTGGTCGCGGTGGTCGTTCGCGCTGCCTGCGCTACCTCCGCCGTCCCCTGGACTCCCGCCGGGAGCCGACAAGAAGGGCGATCAGCCCGAGTCCGATGGACTCGAGCCGCGCAAGAAGGGATACCTCGGCCGGGTCGGGGAGGCGGACGGGCACGCGCGAACCGTCGCGGCGGACCGCGATGGCGACGAGCTCCCGGTTCCGATCCGTCCGATCCATCAGGCCGAGGGGATCTCCGTGCGGGGATGAGGTACGCGGAATGTACAGGAGCGCGGGGTCCCTGTCCAGCGTCCGGACCCGGCATCGCGTGCGCTCGATGGTGCCGCACCTGACAGCCCCGGGCATCCGGTGTACGGTGCCGCCATGCAGCCCGCACGCGGGCGCCCGACGGTCCGTCCGTGGCGGATCGGCGGCACCCGCCTCCCGGCCATCCTGCTCGCGCTCGTCGTGGCCTTCGTCGCGGCCGGATGCGCGGGATCCGACGGCCCGCCCGCGTCGCCGGCCGCGACGGCCACCGCGGCGCCGGCATCGCCGACCGGGCCTGCGCGGACGGAGCGACCACGGCGGACCCCCGACGCGGCGCGCACGCCGCGGCCCGGGCGCACGCCGCGGCCCGTGCCCGCCACGAGCGACGCCCCCGGCGGCTCCGGGGGCGTGGCCGGGAGCAGCGCCCCGACGGCGACGCCGCGGCCCACGGTCCCGCCGCCCTCCCTGACCCCGGGCCCGGACCGACGGCGCGCGCTCGCCCAGCCCGAGGTCTTCGGCTTCCTGCCGCACTGGGAGCTGGCGAACGCGGACACCCTCGACCTCGATGCCCTGACGACCCTCGCCTGGTTCGGCGTGGAGGCGGGCTCCCGGGGCAGCCTCGTGAAGACGACGGGCGCGGGGGTGCCGGTCCCCGGCTGGGCGGGCTGGGAGAGCCCCGAATGGATCGCGCTCGCGGAGCGCGCCCGCGCACGTGATGTGCGCGTCGTCCTGACGATCCAGCGCTTCAGCTGGACGGACGGCCAGCGGAAGCGCACGGTCCGGCTGCTGCGGAACCCGGCCAACCGGATCCGGCTCGTGCGCGAGATCATGGAGGCGATCGGGGACGGGCGGGCGGATGGCGTGAACCTCGACTTCGAGCCGATGCCCGCCGAGGTGAGCGCCGAGTTCACGCAGCTGGTGCGCGAGCTGCGGGCGGCGATGAACGCGGTGGACCCGCGGCTCCAGCTCACCTTCGACGCGGCTCCCTCCATGGAGGGCTACGACATCGAGGCGCTCACCGCCGACGATGCCGCCGATGCCGTCTTCGTGATGGGCTACGAGTTCCTCACCGGCGCGGCCGCACGGACCGGCTCGAACGCGCCGCTCCGCAAGCCGGAGGGCGAGGACGGCGACGACCTCGCCTCGACGACGGACGCGACGATCGCGCGCATCCCGCCGGGACGGGTGATCCTCGGCCTGCCCTGGTACGGGCGGGTCTGGTCCACCTACCGCGACGACCCCGGGTCCGCGACGCGCGGCGGGACGCGCTTCCCGGGCTCGGTGACGATCTTCTACCGCGATGCGCTCGCGCAGGCCCAGCGGACCGGCCGGCGCTGGGACCCCGAGGAGGCATCCGCGTGGACGCTCTACCCCGCGGTCCTCACCGGCTGCGCGGCCTGCCCGGTGACCTGGCGCCAGCTCTGGTACGACGACGTAGACGCGACGATGGAGAAGATCCGGTTCGCCCAGGACCGCGAGCTGCGCGGCGTCGGGTTCTGGGCGCTCGGCTACCAGGGCGCGGGGCCGGAGATGTGGTCGGCGATCCGCCACACGCTCGGTGGGGCGACGGACGGCGAGCCGCCGACGGGCAGCGTCCGCATCGACCCGGACTGGCAGCGCGGCGAGCGGCGCGGGCTGCCGGTGGTGGGCGAGGCGGTGCGGCTGCGCCTGGACGCGACGGACCGGGGCGGGTCCGGCGTGGCCTTCGTGCGCATCGGGCCGGACGCCGAGCTCCGGGCGGACGGGCAGCTGCGCTGGGGGATGACGTACCCGGACGCGCGCGCGGTGACGATCGATCCGCGGACCGGGGACCCCGTCTACGCCATGGCGACCCCGCGGCCGCGGAGCGAGCGCGAGGAGGCGTCACCGTCGCCGTCCGCGTCGCCGTCCGCGTCGGCGAGCGCGTCGGCCGTTCCCGGCGCGTCCGCGTCGGCGCTGCCGTCCCCCGTGCCGTCCCCCGTGCCATCGGGTGCTCCCTCCATCGCGCCGTCGGCGCCGGCGGCTGCGTCGCCATCGGCGTCACCGTCCGCCGCCGCGTCCGCGTCACCGCTCGCGTCGGCCGCACCGTCGGCGGCACCGCTGCCGTCCCCGACGCCCGAGCCGGACGCGCAGCCGGGGCCGCGGACGCTCTGGATCCAGTGGCGCGATGTCGCGGGCAGCTGGTCCGCACCGGTGGAGCTGCGTGTCTGGTTCAAGCCGGACGAGCGGCCGGCCGCCACGCCCGAGCCCGCGGCAGAGGCATCGCTCGCGCCCCCGCCGCTCGTGCCGGGCGTGGCGAGCGAGGACGCGGAGGTGGAGGAGCCCTCAGCGGCCCCCTGAGCCCGGCCCGCCCGGTCCGGCGTCGTCGAGGCGCCGCACCACGAGGAAGTGGGAGAGCCCGAAGCGGTGGAAGGGCGTGTGCTCGGCGGCGTAGAGGAGCGCGCGCAGGACGCGACCGAGGCGTCGGTGGCGGGCGCTGAGGTTGTCGAAGCCCGGGTAGATCGCACGGTGCCGGACGACCACGACCGGCTGGCCCGCGAAGAGCGCCCGCATCCCGCCCGCGGAGTAGGCGCGGACATGCGGAGCGAACCGGTCGCGGAGGCGCCCGGGGAGCCAGTTCACGAACGGCACGTTGCCGTAGACGTAGCGCTTCCCGAAGTACGCGCCGTGCGTCTCGAAGGGCCACAGGCGGTTCGGCGCGAAGAGGACGATGAGGCCGCCGGGCCGCGTCACGCGGACCATCTCCGCCGCGGTCCTCCGGTCGTCCGCGACGTGCTCGATCACCTCGTTGGAGAAGACCAGGTCGAAGCGCGCGTCCGGGTACGGCAACGCCTCGCCCACCCCGCACACGATGTTCGGCAGCTCGCGGCTCGCCTCGGCGACCCGCTCGGGCTCCACCTCGAGGCCATGGACGTCATCGCTGAAGGCGCGAAAACGGCGCACATACGTGCCGATCCCGCAGCCGACGTCGAGGATCGCCCGGTCGTGGAGGTCCATCATCTCGCGCACCATCGCGAGCCGGCGGTCCTGGCCGTAGCGCCAGCTGTGACTGACGCGTCCGCGCTCGATCGCGGTCCGGGAATGCGGATCGTCGCCGTCGGTCGGGGCGGCCGGCGGGGGCGTCGTCGGGCTCACCCGGGGGATGGTACGGGATTGACCCCGCAGCGCGGTCGCGCGGCAGCGGGTGGCCTGGCCGATGTGGGGCTCGCCGAGCGGCGAAGCGCGTGCGATAGTCTGCCGCGAGGACGGGCGACGGCCCGGCGCAGGGAGGCGATGGGATGACGGAGGAGCGACCCGTGCCCGGCGGGGCCGCGGCGGGACCGGTGGTCCGCTGCGACCAGTGCGGCCGGGACGTCCCGCCGCTCCGCTGGTGCGTCCGCTGTGGCGATCCGCTCGGGCCGGAGGTCCGCCGCGGACGGAGCGGCCGCGTGCGGGATGCGTACGCGGCCGCGAGCGAGGAGCCCGCGCGGGCCGTGCGTCTCGTCACCACGCTCTATCCGGCGCTGCCGCGCGAGGAGATCCGCACCTTCCAGGTCGCCCTCGTGCTCGGCGCGATCCTCATCGCCGCGCTCGCGCTTGCGGGCTTCTTCCCCGTCGCGACGCTCGCCGCGGCGATCCTCGTGCCACTCCTCACCCTGCTCTACCTGTACGACGTGGACACCTACGAGGACACGCCCGCGGTGGTCGTCGCGGCCACCGTCCTGTGGGGCATCGTCGTCGGCGTCGGCGCGACGCTCGCGGTCGATGCGCTCCACCCGGTGACGATCGCGGACAGCGTCGCGATCGGCGCGCTCGGCGGCAACGCGGCACCGCCGTTCCCGTGGCTGCGGGCGGTGGTCGCCCCGCTCGCGACGGGCGCCCTCGTCCTCGTCGGCCCGCTCGTGCTCCTCCGTCGGCCGCGCTTCAACGACCCCCTCGACGGGGCGACCTTCGGGGTGGCGGCGGCGGTCGCGTGCACGGGCGCCGTGACGGTCGTGACATCGGTGGGGCTCTTCGGGTCGGGGCTCCGGCCGTCGGCGCCGGATCTCCTGCCGTGGGTCGTGCGCCTCCTCGGCCTGGGCATCGCGACGCCGGTCATCGCGGCAGGCGCGATCGGCGGCCTCGCTGCCGTGCTCTGGCTGCGCCACCGACCGCCGACGGG
>JBJTJV010000221.1:0-3428 GCA_046352645.1 Chloroflexota bacterium
GGTGAAGCGGGGGCGCCAGAGTCGGCGGTCTCGTGGCACGTCCAATGGAGCGCCGGAGGCCGATACGCCCAGGCCTGCATACCCACCCGCCCCGTGGCACATCGTCTACCTCCGGCGCGAACGTCGGAATGACCCCACCGAAGCCGTACCCGCACGGATCTTCCTTTTTGAGGCCGGTGCGAGGAGGCACTGGCGACAGTTCTGCCTGCTCGAACGCGGCGTCGACGTTCCGGGCACACGGGGGCCGTCCGTGGTCGCCGTGACCGGCATGGTCAAGTCGTATCGCACCGCCTTCGGCGAGGAGGACTACCGGTCCGTGCGCTCGCTCGGCGAGGAGTTCCGCGGGTCCCTACCGCGCAGCATCCTGCGCTGACCAGCCACCCCGCCCGGCGGCCGGCCGACCGGCGGTCGCCACGGGCGCCAGGTCAACGTTGAGAGCCGCGGCGATGGCGACCGTGAGCCCGAGCGTGGGGTTCACGCCGCCCTTCGTGAAGAACCTCCGAACCGACTGGGCCGGGACCCCTGCGGCGGCTGCCAGCTGTGCCTTGGTCCATCCCTGTGCGATGCGTGCTACGTCAAGAGAGCGGACGATCCGGTCGATCGCATCCGCCCGCGCACGTTCGCGCCGGTATGCGTCCGAGAACTCGGGGTCGTCCATCCACCGATCCAGGTCGCGGTCGAATGCGGTCGTCACGTCCTACGCCTCCATCTGTAGCACCTATGCTACACGATGGCACGCTTCCGGGACTTTCGGTGGTGCGATCTCCCCCTCAGGCGAGCGCGAGGTCCGTGCGGCGAAAGTCGTCACCCCGGGCGAGGAGCGGCAGGCCCGCCAGCTGCGCCGTGGCGTAGGCGATGCAGTCGCCCAGGTTCAGCGCCGCGGGATGTCGGCCGCGCCCGTAGCGCGTCCACGCGGCGAGCGCGGCCGCGGCGTGATCGGGATCGAACGGCACCACGATCGCGTCCAGCGTCCGCAGCAGGTCGTCCAGCAGCTCGCCCCCGACGGGGCCTGCCCGCGCGCGCAGGACGATGCCCGCCTCCACGACCGTGGGCGCCGCGATCGCGACCCGGGACGCGCGCTCCATCCGCGCGATGAGCGCGTCCGCGCCGGACTCGTCCAGCAGGACCGCGACGACCGCCGAGCTGTCCAGGACGAGCGCGTCGTCCGTCACGCGTCGTCCGGGCCGTAGCCTCGGACTTCATGGGGACTGCATCGATCGTGGATAACCACCTCTTCGCCGTCCGCCCGGCGGTGCGGCGCGAACCGGTGGGCATGCTGAAGATCCGACGCGACCACGAGATCCACGCCGTCGAGGGTGGCTGGTTCCATGCCCGATGGCACCTCTCGTTCTCCGACTACCGCGACCCCGACTGGACGTGGGTCGGCGCGATGCGCGTCTTCAACGACGACCGCCTGGTCCCGGGTGCGGTCTGGCCGCTCCACCCGCACCGGGACGTCGAGGGGCTGACGTACGTGGTGGAGGGCCTCTTCGGCCACGAGGACAACGTGGGCGGGGCGCCCGGTCCGCTGCCGGCGGGGTCGGTGCAGCGGATGACGCTCGGCGCGGGCGCGCTGCACTCCGAGCGGAACGCGGACCCGGCCCGGCCGATGCGCTTCATCCAGATCTGGATCCTGCCGGACACCGCGGACCTTGCGCCGGAGGTGGAGCAGCGGATCTTCACGACCGCCGACCGGACCGACCGACTGCTCCGCGTCATCGGGCCGGAGGGCGGCGCCGTCGTCCGCGTGCACCAGGACGCGAGCGTCCACGTCGCGCGCCTGAACCCGGGCGTCTCCGTGACCCACGCGATCGCGCCCGGCCGCGCCGTCTACGCGTACTGCATCGCGGGCGCCGCGACGTTCGACGGCGAGCCCGTGGCCACCGGGGATGCGGGGCTCGTCACGGACGCAGCGGGCCTGACGAGCGCCGCCACGGAGACGACCGATCTGGTCCTGGTGGACGTGCCGCGGGACTTCCGGCGCGTGGGGCTCTGGTCGCGGGTGGGGTAGCGGCGGGTGCCTACCCCGGCCACTCCGGCGGTGATTCGGCGGCGCGGAGCTGCGTGCCGATCGGGGTCGCGAGCTCGTCCGTGACGGTGGCAAGCCAGCGCGGGCTGATCGTGTCGCCCTGGGTGATCCGCATCTCGCGCATCATGCGGGTCACGTCCGCTCCGCTGATCAGCTTCACGGGATAGCCGTCCGCGATGACCTCGTCCTGCGCCTGCTTCGTGTAGTAGGACGTGGTCACGAAGAGGCCGTACTGGCCGCGGTTCAGGCGCGCCACCAGACGGGAGACGCGATCGGGTGACACGGCGGTGCCGGGGCTGTAGCGCTTTGCCTCGCCGAGCAGGCTGATCTCGTAGTCGAGCGGCGGGGGGAGGCTGAAGGTGCCGTAGAAGTCGAAGCCGCCGTCTGCCGTGGGCCGCGTGCGGTTGATCGTGTGGCGTACCTCGTCCATCTCGCGCAGGAGGGAGACGACCGCGGCCTCGAAGTGCGTCGGCGGCATGGCGACGAGCTGGCGCAGCACGCCTTCATCCGCGGAACCGGGCTCGGGCAGCTGCGCCTGGGTCGAACGGACGAGCGAAGCCCAGATCCGCAGCCGGTCGATCACGCCGGCCTGATAGCGCCGCCACGCGGGCGGGGCGAGCCGGTTCGTCGCGTCGAGCTCCGCGAGGGACGTCGCGCGGGCGCGGCCCTGGAGCCAGCGCAGGTCCACCTCGTGCTCGTCGAGCACCGTGAGGTGGGCGCGGTAGTTGCGCACGGGGCGACCGTGATCCTCGAACCAGGTCAGGTCCAGGCGGTCGAGGATGCACAGGCCGTTGAAGCGCACGTATCCTGGCTCCGCCGTCGAGAAGTGGAGGATCGGCGGAACGACGGAGCCACGGTTGTCGATCACCGATTCCCACGCGTGACGGATCGCTCGGTTGCCCACGAAGTCATCGATGGCGCGATCGGGATCGAACTTCGCGTCACCCCAGTAGATGATCCGGCCGTGGGGCAGGTCCACCAGGTCGTCCCACGGGTTCGCATGCGTACCGCGGTTGCCCTCGTGGGTGACGAGGATGATCCAGGCGGGTACATCGGACCACCGCTGGATGTACTTCAGCGGCCGGATGCCACCCATGTTCCGGATCCCGCTGCCCTCCTGGTTCACCCATCGGAGGAACTGGTCCGCGGGGTCCGAGGACGCGCCGGAATCGCGATAGCTGTGGCCCAGGCGATAGCGGCGATCGGGAAGGTGGATCACGGGGCGATCGTAGCGGGGCGCCGGGCCGTTGGGTCAGGCCTCACTGCGGTCGCTCCCATGCGCGATGTACTGCACCCAGGCCTGGGGCCCGTCCCGGCGGAGCTCATCGAGCTCGAGGGCGCGACAGCGACGACGAAGCCACTCCACGTCGACGGATGGCGTATCGAGGACCTCGAGATC
>JBJTJV010000222.1:0-8511 GCA_046352645.1 Chloroflexota bacterium
CCGCCGCTCGCAGGCGCGGCCTTCCACGGCACGATGATGCCCGTCTCGCAGGTCCGCGGCGGGCAGGGGACCGACCACGTCGGCATGGGCTGGCTCATCGCCGAGCGCTTCGAGGTCGGCGACGCGCACGCGGCCGAGTTCGACGCCTGGCTGGACGGGCCGCACCTCGAGCGCTACGCGGCGCTCGACGGCTGGATGCGCGTGCGCACGTTCCGGGGCGACCGGACCGCGCCCGCCCGCTTCCCGTGGACGCGCTACCTGGGCAAGGGCAACCGGATGATCTGGATGGAGCTCCGGGAGGGCGTGGACGCGCAGGCGATCGTCCGCTCGCCGGCCTACGGCGCGATCCTGCGCGACTCCCTGCGCTGGGACGCGGTCCTGCCCTACGTCACCCGCGAGATCGCGGAGAACTTCATCCTGCGCGACGTCACCCACCTCAACGAGATGGGGTGAGCGCAGCGGCGGCCGGAGGGAGCCGCCGGTCCATCTGGGCACACGCGTCCGGCAGACGCCGGATGCAGGCCATGTCGGTCCTGTCGAGAGGAGGGTCCTGGTGTCGGATATCAAGCCGGTCTTCGATCGTGACCGGGAGTCGTACCAGCTGATGGAGCGGTTGCTCCGGGGCGAGCTGTCGCGTCGCGAGGTGCTCGCGCGCGCGTCCGTCCTCGCGGCGGGGACGCCGTTCGCGGCGGCGCTGCTCACGTCGCCGGCCCGCGCGGGCGGGCGTCCTGTCTCCGGTGGGGCGGCGCGCGGCCGCTCGGCCGCGACCGGGAAGATCAGCACGATCGCGAACACCGGCGCAGGCGCCGAGTCCGCGGCGTGGAACAAGCGCATCGACGACTTCAACGCGCTCAACCCGGGCGTCGAGGTCGAGCGCATCGAGCAGGTCGGGCAGACGTTCTACGCGCTCCTGCCGACCGTCCCGACGATGATCGCGGGCGGGACCGCGCCGGACACGCTCCGTGTCGGCAACTACTCCGCCGCGCTCTTCGCGACCCGCGACGCGCTCATGCCGCTCGATGACTTCATCAAGAACGACCCGGACGTCGATTTCGACGACTTCTACCAGGGTGCGCAGGACGCGTTCAAGGTCGACGGCAAGATCTACGCGCTGCCGGAGAACGGCGAGTCCTACGGCATCAACTACAACGCGACCGCGTTCGCCGAGAAGGGCCTCCCCGACCCGCGCGAGCAGTGGGATGCCGGCGAGTGGACGCAGGAGGCGTTCCTCACCGCGGCGAAGGCGCTCACCGAGGGTGAGGGGACCGAGAAGAAGTTCGGCTTCCTCTACGAGACCTGGAACTCCGAGAACTGGATCTTCTTCCAGGGCGGCAAGGTCCTCGCGGACGACCTCACGACGGTGATGATCGACGAGGACCCGGCGATCGCCGGCCTCCAGTACGCCGCCGACCTCGTCAACGTCCACAAGGTCGCCCCGAACCCGGCCGAGATGGCCGGCCGCCCGCCCGTGGACCTCTTCCAGACGGGCATCGCGCGGATGTACATGCTCGGTGGCTGGTACATCGCGAACTTCGTCGAGGGCATCAAGGACTTCGAGTACAAGACCGTCGGCGCCCCGATCGGGCCGGGCGGCAAGACCTCGAAGCTCGAGATCTCCGGCTACGCGATCACGAAGGACTCCGCGAACCCCGAGGCGGCCTGGGAGTACATCAAGTACATCACCGGCCCCGCCGGCCAGAAGACCTGGTCCACGGTCGGCACGCCCACCCGCAACTCGAGCCTCGCGGACTTCATCGCCACGAGCCCGTACGCGGAGTGGTTCAAGCCGTTCGTCGAGGTCCTCTCGAACGTCCAGCACACCCCGTTCTTCGGCAAGTCGGCGGAGATCGCGGACGCGCTCGGGCGCGGCCAGGACCCGATCTTCCTCGGCCAGGTCGATGCCGCCACCGCCTGCAGGACGATGGCGGAGGAGATGCGCGCGATCCTCGCGGTCTGACCCATCGGCACTCTCCCGCGGGACCGCGATCCGGGGCTCCTCCGGCCCCCGGTCGCGGTCCCGCATCCGTCCCACCCCGAGGCACGATGCGCCTGCCGAGCCGCTCCGGCCACTCCACGCTCCGGCGCCACGAGGCGCTCTGGGGCTACATCTTCCTCGCGCCCTTCATCGCCGGGGTGATCCTGTGGCAGGCGGGGCCGCTCCTGCTGTCGCTCTACCACTCGTTCACCGACTACGAGGTCCTCACCCCGCCGGAGTGGGTCGGCCTCGCGAACTACGGGCGGATGGTGAACGACCGGCTCTTCTGGATCGCGCTCGCGAACACGCTCGTGTACACGGTGATGTCCGTCGCGATCTTCATGGTCTTCGCGCTCGGCGGCGCGCTCCTCCTCAACGCCAAGGTCCGTGGCATCCGCATCTTCCGCGTGGTCACGTACCTGCCGTCGCAGCTGCCGATCGTCGCGAGCGCCTTCATCTTCCTGTGGATCTTCGAGCCGAACTTCGGCGTCGCGAACTGGCTGCTCGGGCTGATCGGCGTGGAGCCGCAGCGCTGGCTCTTCGATCCGGTCCTTGCCAAGCCGACGCTCGCGATCATGGGGATCTGGGGGATCGGCACCGGGATCATCATCTTCCTCGCCGGGCTGCAGTCCGTGCCGGAGAGCCTCTACGACGCGTCGAAGGTGGACGGGGCCGGGAACGTGCGCCAGTTCCTCCACGTGACGCTGCCGCTCATCTCGCCGGTCCTGCTCTTCAACCTCGTCATCTCGGTCATCGCGTCCTTCCAGGTCTTCGACCTCGCGTACCTGATGACGAAGGGCGGACCCGGGACGGAGACGCTCTTCTACGTGCTCTACATCTTCCGGAACGCATTCGAGCTCTTCAAGATGGGGTATGCGTCCGCGCTCGCGTGGGTCTTTTTCCTCATCGTGCTCGTGCTCACGTTCCTGAACTTCCGCCTCTCGCGGCGCTGGGTGCACTACGAGGTGGACGCGCGATGACCGCCGGCGCGACCACCCGCCCCGCCCGCTTCGCCGATCCCGACGGCCATCGCCGACGCGCCTGGCGCACCCGCCTGGACACGTTCCTCATCTACGCGATCCTCGTGGGGGTCGCGGTCGTGATGCTCTTCCCCGGCTACTGGATGATCGTCACCGCGCTGACCGAGACGGGCAAGGAGATGACCTATCCCCCGGTCTTCCTCCCCGACCCGGTCGCGTGGAACAACTTCCCCGACGCACTCGCGGCGGCGCCCTTCCCGATCTACCTGCGGAACTCGCTGCTCGTCGCGGGGATCGCCACGCTCGGCGCGCTCATCACCGAATCGATGGCCGGCTTCGCCTTCGCGCGGCTGCGCTTCCCCGGGCGCGACCTCTGGTTCACGATCGCGCTCGGGCTGCTCATGCTCCCGTTCGTCGTCACCGTGATCCCGCGCTTCATCATCTTCAAGGAGCTCGGCATGAACGGCACGCTCCTGCCGCTCATCGTGCCCTACTGGTTCGGCGGGTCGGCCTTCGGCGTCTTCCTCTTCCGCCAGTTCTACCGGACGCTGCCGATGGAGCTCGACGAGGCCGCGAAGCTCGATGGCGCCGGCCACCTGCGCGTCTGGTGGTCGGTGATCCTGCCCCAGTCGGCGCCCGTCTTCGTGACCCTCGCGATCCTCCACTTCGTCTGGTTCTGGAACGACTTCATGGGTCCGCTCATCTACCTCACCCGCGAGGAGATCAAGACGCTCCCGCTCGGCGTGATGAAGTTCTACGGCCAGTACACGCAGGACTGGAACTACATGATGGCCTCCGCCCTCGTGATGACCGTCCCGATCATCCTCATCGTCCTCGTCGGCCAGCGCTACTTCCAGCGCGGCATCGCCACCACCGGCCTCGGCGGCCGCTAGGAAGGGAGTCCCGCAGATGCTCACGCCGGACGAGCGGCCGCTTCTCGTCTGCCGCCTCGAATGCCCGCCCCGGATGCAGGCGGACGTGGACGCCTGGATGCCCGGCCACTTCGATGACAGCCTGATGGATCCCCTCGTCACCTCGGCCCACAACTACCGGGTCCTGCGCGACTTCCGGCCGCTCGCGGACGGTGGCCTTCCCGCCGCGTTCAACGGTCACGGCAACCGCTTCATCGTCTACGTCTACGACAACGTGGAGGGGATCGTCCCGTTCATCGACGGGCCGGACGTGCGCGGTGCGATCGCGGACGGCGAGCAGCGCGAGGGGCAGTACCCCGCGCTCGACGACGAGCGCTTCAATGGGGTCGTCTACACGGTCCGGCGGGTGGTCCGGCCCTGCGGCGCGGACCTTGCGGGCGGCGGTCCGATCGTCGTCCAGCGCTTCGAGGTCCCCGATGCGGACGCGCCCGCCTTCGATTCGTGGCTCGACGGCGCCGCGCTCGACACGGGCGCCGCCCTGCCCGGGGTCGTCCGGGCACGGACGTTCTCCGCCTACCGGGAGATGCCCCGCCGCTTCCCCCACGACCGCTACCTGGGCAAGGGGAACCGGATGGTCCTGCTCGAGCTCGCCGAGGACACGGATGCGGGCGCGCTCCTCCGCTCGCCCGCCGGGCAGGCGTGGCTCGCGGCCGCAGCACCCTGGGACCTGCGCCTCCCGTACGTCCGCCGGGAGGCCGCGGAGCTCCACACCTCGCGGACCCGGGCGCAGGCGCTCGAGGCCCGGAAGGGAGCACACGCATGAGCGAGCTGCTCGCGGGGGTCGGCCGACGCTCGGTCGCCCCGCCGATCGGGATCAAGACCGCCGGGTTCTACTCCCGCGAGGGGGTCGTCACCGGCATCGACGGCGATCTCTCCGCGACCGTCCTCGTCCTCCGGGGACGCGGCGAGACCGTCGTCATCGCCGCGCTCGACCTGTGTATGGCGCCCCAGTGGGTCGTCGCGGAATGGCGGACGTGGATCGCGTCGGCGGCCGGGACCCGCCCGGAGTGCGTCCTCGTGAACATGAGCCACACCCACAGCAGCGGCGCGCTCGCGATGACGCAGCCGGAGTTCAGCTACCAGGCGGAGCTGCTCGAGCGCTACCGCGGGATGCTCGCGGAGCGGCTCGTGGAGGCGACGATCGCCGCGGTGGCGGACCTCCAGCCCGCGCGGATCGCGGCGGGCGCGGGTGAGAGCCGGGTGGGCATCCAGCGGCGCGAGACCGGCCCGGACGGCTACGTCTTCCTCGGCGAGGTCCCGGACGGGCCGATCGACCCTTCGGTCGGCGTCCTCCGGGTGGACCGGCTCGACGGCACCCCGATCGCGATCGCGGGCAGCTACGGCTGCCATACCGTCGTCGTCGGGCCGCGCGCCCCGGTCGCCAGCCCGGACTTCCCGGGCCCCATGCGCGAGCTCGTGGAGCGGACGTTCGGCGCCCCCTGCCTCTTCCTCCAGGGCGGCGGCGGCGACATCATGCCCTGCTGGGGGATGGGCCACGAGACGGACAACACGGACGCGAACGAGCGGATCGGATGGATGCTCGGCGGCGAGGTCGTCTCGGTCGCGGCGAGCCTCCGGACCCACGTCCGGCGTGGCGAGCGGGTCTCGATCCCCTCGCTCCTCGGCCCGGGCCAGACGATGCGTCCGCTCGTCCCGGTCGATGACGATCCCTGCACCTACCTTGGTGCGCGCTCCCGGGCGATCGAGCTCGACCTCGTCGGCCTGCCCACCCCCGAGCGCGCGGCGGCGATCCTCGCCGAGCGCCGGGCGGAGCTCGAGGCGGCGCTCGCGGGGACGAGCGAGCGGGCGGTCACGATCGCGCGCCACTTCGTCGCCTGGGCGGAGAACCTCGTGGAGGCGGTCCGGACCGGGCGGCGGACGGCGCCGATGGAGGTCCAGGCGATCCGGGTGAACGACATCGTGATCACCGCGATCGCAGCGGAGGTCTTCTCCGCCACGACCGTCACGATCCGGGAGCGCTCCCCGTTCCCCGCGACGATCGCGCTCGGGTACAGCAACGGCGTCCTCTGCTACCTGCCGACCCGGGACGCCTATCCGCCCGACGGCTGGGACGTGGGCGACCGCTACCGGATCCCCGACCAGGTCTTCCAGTCCTACCTCCTCCCGGTCGCGATCGACCCGGGCTCCGAGGAGCGCATCGTCGCGGCGACGCTCGGCCTGATCGCCGAGCTCGCCTGACCCGGCAGCCTTCCCGTCACGAGGTCCCCATGTCCGACCCGACCCCGCGCCTTCCGTTCGCCCCCTCCTGGACGCTCGACGAGATGATCGCCGAGGGGATCCGGGCGCTCGCCGAGGGTGAGGCCGGCGACGCGAAGCGGATCGATGGCCGCTCGCTCGCGGTGAAGTCGTCGCCGATGAAGGGGAACGCCGTCCACATCACGACCGGGATGGCGGTCCTGCCGCCCGGCTTCGCGACCCGGGCCCACTCGCACTCCGCGGAGGAGATGGCGCTCTTCCTCCGCGGCCGGGGCCGGGTGACGATCGACGGCGTGGACCACCCGGTCGCCGCGGGCACCCTCCTCGTCACCCCGTCCGACCTCGTCCACGTCACGCACAACGAATCGCCGGACGAGGAGATGGTCGTCCTCTGGTTCTACGCGCCGCCCGGAAGCGAGGCGCGCTGGGTGGAGCCGGAGAAGCACCGGACGGACGGGCCCGCCTGACCGTCGCGCGGGACCGGCGCCGCGCCCCGGGTGCGCGCTACGCTCCGTCCGGTGGCGCCGCCCGGCGCCCGTACCGGGAGGGATGATGGCCGCTGTCACCGGGTTCTTCCACGGCGGGATCACCGTCGCGGAGATGGATCGCTCGCTCCGCTTCTACCGTGACGGCCTCGGGCTGGAGGTCCTCTTCGACCGCGAGCTCGACGGTCCCTATCTGCCGGTCGTCCTCGATCTCGCCTTCTCGTCGATCCGGGCGGTCTACCTCGTCATCCCCGGCGGCGGCTACGTGGAGCTCCTCGAGTACCGGGGGATCGAGCGCCTCCCGGCCGCGTCCCGGCCGTGCGACTTCGGTGCCGGCCACCTCTGCCTCTACGTGGACGATGTGGCGGCGATCCACGACCGGCTGACGGCGATGGGCTACCGCTCGCGCTCCGGGCGGGTCGTGGACATCACCGAGGGCCCGAACGCGGGCGCCCGGAGCTGCTACATGGCGGACCCGGACGGCTACTGGATCGAGCTCTTCCAGAAGAAGCCGGGGGCGTAGCGCGGACGGCCCTCGCCGGCCCACCGGCCGGTGCGATGATGCGGTCAGGGTGGCCGGCGCCCGTCGGCCGAAGCAGGGGGTGGGGGATGCGCAAGCCGATCGAGACCCTGGGGGCCGGGCTGGGACACCCGGAGGGACCGGATGTCCTGCCCGACGGGCGGATCGTCATGGTCGAGACGTACACGAGCAAGCTGATCGCGTGGTCGCGGGAGCGCGGCATCCACGACTACGCCGACTGTGGCGGCGGGCCGAACGCGTGCATGCTCGGGGCGGACGGGGCGGTCTACATCACCCAGAACGGCGGGACCGTCGGCGCCTGGCGCGCGGCGGTGATGAACGTGCCGAGCATCCAGAAGGCGTGGCCGGACGGTCGGGTCGAGACGGTCGTCACGGCGATCGACGGGATCGCACTCCAGGCCCCGAACGACCTCACGTTCGGGCCGGATGGACGCCTCTACTTCACCGATCCCGCCGACTACCTCCCGCACGACCGCAAGCCGGGCCGGGTCTTCGTCCTGAACCCGGATGGGACCGGGGAGTGCCTCGAGGAGCTGCCCGCCGCCTATCCGAACGGGATCGTCGCCGAGCCGGACGGGTCGATCGTGTGGGTCGAATCGTACGACCGCGGCGTCTACCGCCGGCGCCCGGGGGCCCGCAGCGAGCAGATCGCGCAGCTCCCCCCGGGGCACATCCCCGACGGCCTGAAGATCGACGCTGCGGGCGACCTGTGGGTGACCTCCTTCATGTCCGGCGGCGTGGACATCCTCCACCCGGATGGACGTGCGCGCGACTTCCTGGAGACGGGCGGGGTGCCGCTCAACTGCGTCTTCGTGGGGACCGATCTCGTGATCACCGACTTCGGTGACGTCACCGAGGTGACCGCCGCGGCGCCGATGGACGGTCGCCTCTGGCGGGTCGAGGTCGGCACGGCGGGGATGCCGCTCTTCCGGGGGAGGATCCGCCCCGCGGCGGCCCACCCGGGGGCCTGACCGCGGCCCATGGCGGTCCTCGAACGGATCGGGCTCGGTGCCCCCCAGCCGCCCCGCCAGGCGTGGCTCCGGACGCTCATCCGGTTCGTCACGGGGGCGTTCCTCACCGCGGCGCTCGTCACCCTCCTCGGGATGCCCCGCGAGCCCGCCGGTTGGGCGGTCGTCGCGTGCATCGTCGTCCTCGGGGAGACGACCGGGCAGTCGGTCGCCGGCTCGCTCAACCGGCTCCACGGGTCGATCGTCGGCGTCCTCGCGGGCGCGCTCGTCACCGCGCTCCTCCCCGATCTCTGGCTCCCCGCCCGGGTCGCGCTCGCCGTCCTCCTCAGTCTCGCGGCCTGCCGGCTCCTCCGGGTCGGCGCGGGGCAGCGCCTCGGGCTCGCGCTCGCGGGCTTCTTCGTCTTCATCCCGGG
>JBJTJV010000002.1:0-26287 GCA_046352645.1 Chloroflexota bacterium
TCCGCGACCCAGGTGTCGTACTCGGCGCGGGTCACGGCGCGGACGGTGAAGTACATGTCCGCGTGCGAGAGGCCGCAGAACTCCGCGCACTGCCCGCCGTACACGCCCGGCTTCTCGACCACGACCTCGAACTCGTTCGTGCGGCCGGGGATCGCGTCCTTCTTGTAGAAGAAGGCCGGGACGTAGAAGGCGTGGATGACGTCCTGCGCGTGGAGCCGGATCCGGACGGGCTCGCCGACCGGCACGACCATCTCCGGGCCCTGCTTGCCGGCGCCGGTGTACGAGAGGTCGTGGTCCGGGTAGGCGAAGGTCCACTGCCACTGGAAGGCGGTGGCGTCCACCACGACCGCGGGGTCCTCGGTCTTCGCCTCGACCTTCTCGATCACTCCGTAGGCGCCCACGAACATCACCATGACGATGACGAACGGGATGGCCGTCCAGACGATCTCCAGCTTGTTGTTGCCGTGCGTCTGCGTGGGCAGGCCGGTGTCCGTCCGCTTGCGCCGGAAGCGCAGCGTGATGATGAGGATGAGGCCCTCGACGAGGATGAAGATCGCGACCGCGACGAGGAAGATCGGGAAGTAGAGGCCTGCGGCCGCGGTCCCCTGCGCCGTCACGACCTCGCCGGGCACGAATCCCGGGGCCGCCGCGTCACTCGTCGGGTTGTCGTTGGGTCGGACGTTGCTGCACGCAGCGAGGAACGTCGCGGCGAGGGCGGCCAGGATGACGAGACCGGTCCGCCAGGTTCTGCGAGGGGCCGCCTGGTTCGAGCGCAAGAGGACTCTCCCGTTTCCTCGGGGTGGTTCGGGACCGGCTTATGATAGGGCCTGATGCCGCGTCCCGTACGCCGTGTGGTGGCCCCCCGCGCAGCCGTCGTGGCGGCCACCCTCCTCCTCCTGCTCCCGGTGCCCGTCGGCGCGCACGGACCGGACCCCGGGCCGCCCGGGCCCTGGCTGCTCACCGGTGGCTGGTCGTTCGATCCCCTCATCTGGCTACCCGTGCTGCTCGCGGGGCTCGGCTACCACCTGGCGCGCCGGAAGGTGGACCGCGAGCATCCCGGCAACCCGGTGCCGCGCTTCCGCTCGTGGTGCTGGATGGCCGGGCTCGTCACGCTCCTCGTCGCGATCCAGTCGCCGATCGAGCGCTACGACACGGTCCTCTTCTCCGTGCACATGGTCCAGCACCTCCTGCTCGCCATGGTCGCGGCGCCACTCCTGCTGCTCGGCGCGCCGGTGACGCTCCTGCTCCGCGCGGCGACGCCCGAGCTCCGGCGGCGCGTCCTCCTGCCGATCCTCCACGCCCGGATCCTGCGCGTCCTCACGCATCCGCTCGTGACCTGGAGCCTCTTCGCGATCGTCCTCTGGGGGAGCCACTTCACGCCGCTCTTCGACGCGGCCCTGGAGGACCGGGGCGCCCATCTCCTGGAGCACGCGCTCTACCTCTCCACCGCGCTCCTCTTCTGGTACCCGGTGATCGGCGCCGATCCGGGGCCCAACCGGCTGCCCCACGGGGCGCGCGTCGGCTACCTCGCGCTCGGCATGCCGTTCGGGACCTTCCTCGGTCTCGCGATCTTCAGCTCCACGACCGTGCTCTACCCCCACTACGCGACGCTCGGCCGCACCTGGGGGCCCACGCCGCTCGAGGACCAGGCGCTCGCGGGCGGGCTGATGTGGGCGGGTGGCGACGGCGTCTTCCTCCTCGCGCTCGTCCTCGCGGTGGCGGCCTGGCTCCGCTCCGAGGAGCGCGAGGCGCGCCGGATCGACGCGCAGCTCGACCGGGAGCGCGCGGCCGCGGCCTCGCCTCCGGCCACCCCGGAGCCCGACACGCCGGCCTGATCGGCGCCGGGCCTCCCCGTCAGGCGGCCCCGTCGGCCTCCGGCTCCGCGCCGCCCGCGTCGCGTTCACCGCCCGCGTCGCGTTCACCGCCCGCGTCGCGTGCCACATCCGCGCGCCGGGCCAGCCGCCCGGCGAGGGCCGCGACGAGGCGCTCCGCCGGGTGGTCGGGCCGGAGCGGCCGCGGCGTCCGCGTCCGGACCCAGGCAGTGCGGCGGCCGCGGAGCCGGCGCACCACGAGCGCGAGCGCGAGGGGCCCCGCGAACGCGGTCGTCGCGTCCGCGCCGCGCACGTCCGCGGGGATGAGCTGGCCGGGCAGCCCGAAAAGGATGAGCCGCTCCGCCGCCAGGAGCGTCGCGAGGTCCGTGCGGAGCGGACGGAGCAGCGCGAGATCGTCGGCCGCGAGCTCCACGAGGAGCGGGGTCGCGCGGGCCGGCAGCTGCTCGGCCACGGGCACGATCACGGCGGTGCCGCGCGCAGGGCGCCCGTCCGGGTAGCCGTGCTCGGCGAGGAACCCTGCGAGGTGGATGGCCGCGAAGCGCGCATCCGGGGGTGCCATCTCCGTCCGCCAGCGCGCGCTCCGCGAGGGGTCGATCGCGCGCGTCGCCGCGTGCTTCCAGGTCTCCGTCGCCGCGTAGACGACCGCGCCTTCGCGCGCGTCGATCATCGCCCGGTCGAACGGCTCGCCGAGGAAGGCGCACAGGTCGCGGAGGACCCGCTCGGGGTCCGCCACGAGGTCCTCGTAGCGCAGCGTGCAGGTGCCGCCATCGGAGCGGAACAGGTCCCGCGACGCGCGGTCGAGCGCATCGATCCAGACGAGGTTGCGCACTACGGAGGGCGAGGCGAAGGGCGTGGACGCGAGCGACAGGGCGACGTCCCGCGGGTCGCGGACGATCCGGACGATCGCGGCATCCGGCCAGAGCGCACGGATGCGCCCGACATCCTCGAGGTGGCGCGGCGTCTTCTCCGCCCAGCGGACCTTCCCGTTCCGCTCCATCCGCAGCTCGGTGAGCGCCGCGAGGATCTCGCGCACGTCCGGCGGCCGCGTCGCGAGGCGCGCTGCCACGTCCGCGTCCGCCAGCCCGTACGTGGAGAGGACGGAGGCGCCCTCCACCGCGAGGTCCGCGAGGAACGCGACCGCCGGGCCCGGCCAGCGCGCCGGATCCGTGAGCGCCGCCCGCTCCGCCGGCCCGAGGTGGCGGAGCCGCGCGAAGACCCGCGATTCCGGCCCGCAGTCGAGGCGCGGGTGCGCGTCGAGCATGGCAGCGAGGAGCGTGGTCCCCGAGCGTGGCGCGCCGACGACGAAGATCGGGCCGCGGGGCCCCTGCGCGGGCGTGGTCATCCCGCGTGCCGCGCGGCCTTCCGCCGCGCCTTGCCCGCCCCGCGTCCCGTGGCGCCCCGGCCGCCCGCACCGGCCCGCGCCTTCCGACGGCCGCCCGCGCGGGGCCCGGCCGCCTCCTCCGGCAGCGGCGGTCGGCTGCCGTCGCCGCGCCGCGGGGCCGCGCGCACGGGCGCGTCGATCCCCGATCCGGTGCCCTGCGCGAGCGCCGCGAGCGCCGTCCGGCGGGCCAGCAGGCGGAGGAGCAGGGTCGTGCCGCGCTCGACCGCGAGCCGGGGCATGGGCGGGACCTCCGTCGCCACCGCGACCCACGACACGGGCCGGCGGCGGAGCGCGCGGAGGACGAGGAGCCGACCCGTCGCCGCGAGGAGCCGGACGGTGGCACTGCGGCCGGACGGCCGCGCGAGCGCGAGCTGCCCGGGGAGCCCCGCGAAGATCACGCGCTCGGCCGTGGCAAGCGGGCCGACGGTACGCGGCACCGGGCGCAGGATCACCAGGTCGCGGGCGGCGAGCCCGGTGAGGATCCCGTCCGCGGCCTCCGGCAGCGCATCCCCGCAGGGGACGAGCGCGACCGTGCCGCGCGCGGCACGCGCCCCCGGATAGCCGTGCTCGTCGAGGAAGCCCGCGAGGTGGAGCGCCGCGAAGCGCTGCGTCGGCGCGTCCATCCGCTGCCGCCAGCGGCCGCTCCGCGTGGGGTCGATGGCGGCGGTCGCGGTCTCCTTCCACCACTCGTGCGCGGGCGCCACGTCCGCGGCGGCCGCGCGCCCGTCGATCATCGCGCGGTCGAAGGTCTCGCCGATGAACGC
Organism: Chloroflexota bacterium; assembly: GCA_046352645.1. Lineage (GTDB taxonomy): Bacteria > Chloroflexota > Limnocylindria > Limnocylindrales > CSP1-4 > JAFMJV01. Next base: position 3,978 of record JBJTJV010000002.1, read on the forward strand.
GCAGATCCGGCGGAGGACGCCCTCGGGGTCCGCGACGAGGTCCTCGTAGCGGATCGTGAGCGCACCCGCGTCGTGGCGGAAGAAGTCGCGCGAGGCGCGGTCGAAGCCATCCAGGCGAGCGAGGTCCACGATCGGCGAGGGGCTCGCGAAGGGCGTCTTCGCCATCGACAGGGCGGCGTCCCGCGGGTCGCGGACGATGCGCACGATCCGCGCGTCCGGCCAGGTGGCGCGGATCCGCACGACGCTCACGAGGTGCCGCGGCGTCTTCTCCGCCCAGCGGGCCTTCCCGTTGCGCTCGGCACGCTGCGCCGTGAGCGCTTCCTCCAGCGCGGCGAGCGACGGGGGGCGCGCCGCGAGCCAGGCCGCGAGGTCCTCGCGCGTCAGGCCGTAGAGCTCGTGGACCGCGCGCGTCTCCTTGCCCAGCCGGCACAGGAAGTCGAGCGCGGGGCCGGGCCAGCGGCCGGGGTCCAGGAGCGCGCGCCGGCGCCGCGCGGGCAGGCCGGTGAAGCGGGCGATCACCCGCGATTCCGGGCCGCAGTCGATGCGCGGGTGTGCGCCGAGCATCGCCGCGAGGAGCGTCGTCCCCGAGCGGGGCGCGCCCACGATGAAGATCGGCGCGTCCGAGGGCACCGGGGCGTCCGCGTCAGGAGGCGTCATCAAGCCGCACCACCTGGTTCACCCCGTCGCGCTCCTGCCAGGTGACGCGGACGGGCTCGGCGAGCATCCTGTGCTCGGCGAGGTGCTGCGGCGGGAAGCCCGCGGAGAAGCGCATCCCCGTCGTCGAGAAGTCGAGCACCCGTCCGTCCGCGGTCCGGAGCGTGAAACCGTCCACGCGCGCGAGCCCCGCGCTCTCGATCGCGATGACGATCCCGGTCTCCTGGCGGAGCGCCTCCCCGCAGCCCGCGAGCACGAGCGCGGGGAGCACGAGCGCCATGGCCGCGCGGCGCGACCGGGTACCCGGCCGGAGCGCGGCGGCGGTCACCCCGGCCGCTCAGCGGAGGACGAGGGCGACGGCGACGTCGAGGATGATGAGCGCGAAGAGGCCGGTGAGGTACGAGATCGAGTACTTGTACAGCCGGACCGCGCGCGCATCCGTCCCCTCGCGCCACATCGCGAAGGCCTGGAAGAGGAAGAGGCCGCCGAGGACGAGCGCGCCGGCGAGGAAGAGCGCGCCCATCTCCGCGACGGCGAAGAAGACGAGCGTGAGCGCGACCATGAGGACCGAGTAGAGCGCGATCTGGCGCGTCGTCTCGGGCACGCCGTGCGTGACCGGGAGCATCGGCACCGCGGCGGCCGCGTAGTCGCCCCGGATCCGGAGCGAGAGTGCCCAGAAGTGCGGCGGGGTCCAGTAGAAGACGATCGCGAAGAGCAGCAGCGCGGGGAGCGTGATGTCGCCCGTGACCGCCGCCCAGCCGATCACCGGCGGCAGCGCGCCCGCCGCCCCGCCGAGGACGATGTTCTGGGGCGTGGTGCGCTTGAGCAGCATCGTGTAGACGACGACGTAGAAGCCGATGGCGAGGAGCGTGAGGAAGGCCGCCACGAGGTTCGTGGCGAAGACGAGGAAGGCGAACGAGATGACGGTGAGGAGCAGCCCGAAGAGGAGCGCGTCCTCCGGCCCGACCGCGTGCGCCGGGAGCGGCCGGCGGCGCGTCCGCGTCATCACCTCGTCGATGTCGCGGTCCAGGTAGCAGTTGATCGCGTTCGCGGCCCCCGCCGCGAGCGAGCCGCCGACAAGCGTGGCGAAGGCGAGCCAGGCGAACTGCAGCGGGTCCACGCCGTCCACCGTGGACCAGGCGAGGATCATCGCGGGGAGCGTGGTGACGAGGAGCAGCTCGATGATGCGCGGCTTCGTGAGGGCGACGTAGGCGCGCACCCGGTCGCCCAGCGTCGCCGGCGGGCCGGCGGGCGGCGCGTCCGGTCCGGCCGTGGCCGTGTCCGCCCCCGCGGCGGGATCGGCGGCCGCGGCACGCGCGGCGTACCAGCCGTGGACCACGGCGCCGACGAGCAGCCCCCAGAGGATCGCGCCGAGCGCGAGGTGGAGGGTGATCGCCCACGGGTCCAGGCGGGTGAAGATCTGGAAGGCGCCGACGACGACCTGGATGACGAAGATCACCGCGGCGGTGCCGACGAGTCCGAACATCCCCTGCGTGCCCGCGACCGCACCGGGCGTCCGCGCCGCACGCCAGACGGTGAACGTGGTGGCCGCGAGGATGAGGCCCACGATGAGCGCGACGATGCGATGCGCGAACTGGCCCATCTGGAGGATCGCGATCTCCGGCCGCGCATCCCAGGCGGGGATCACCTGGCCGCCGAAGAGCGGCCAGTCCGGGTAGATGAGCGCGGCGCAGCCGGCCTCGCGGGCCACGCCGCGGCAGGTGATCTCCGTGCCGAAGAGCATGAGCGCGTAGACGCCGAGCGCGCTGAAGCCCACGAGGAGCGGCAGCCGTCGGCCGCGGCCGATCGACGGCAGGTGTGCGGGATAGCCGCTGCGGATCGCGACGAAGATGGCCACTGCGAAGAGGACCATCGCGGTCGCGAGGTGGGCCGTGACCGATTCCGCGGAGTTGTTCATCTCCACGGTCACCTTGCCCAGGTAGCCCTGGAAGAGGACGATGCCGAGGAGGGCGAACGAGCCGCCGATCACCGCGCGGTTGCCGCGATATCCCCGCAGGGCACCGGCGACGAGGCCGAGGATGAGGAAGCCGATGATGACCGCCCACCAGCGGTGGATGGATTCGCCCCACGCCGCCGTGTCGCCCAGCCGCGGGATGATCTCGCCGTAGCAGAGCGGCCAGTCCGGGCAGCCCATCCCCCAGCCGTTCGCGCGCACGATCACGCCCATGACGACCATGATCCAGATCGCGACGACGGTGCCCCAGGCGAGACGGCGGAAGGCAGGCATCGCGTCGGATTGTACCGCTCGCGCGCGCGGAGCCCCGCCGCAGGGCTTGTCCACACCCGATGGAGGCGACGTGCTGCAGGACGCGGTATCGTCGGCCGCATGACCGCTTCCGACCGCCGCCGCCGGCCTGCCGTCCTCCTTCTCGCCGCCGCGCTCGTCGGCCTCGCGGGCGCCGCGCCCGCCGCCGCGCAGGAGAGCCCGCCGGAAGCCCCGTCGTGCCTGCCGGAGGGCGCGGAGCAGCCCATGCGCTACGACGGCTGGCCGGTCCCCGGGCAAGCGCAGGCGAGCGGCGACCTCATCCCGTACATCGTGTCCACCCAGCTCGTCGCAGGCCCCGCGCGCATCCTGCTCACGCTGCTGGACAGCACGAACGCCATCCTCGCGGCACCGGACGTCCCCGTGACCGTCGCCCTCTACGACCTCGTCGCGGACCCCGCGACGCCCGTGGCCACGGTGGACGGGGCCTACCTCGATCCCGGGACGGGGCGCGGCCTCTACCGCATCGCCGCGGAGCTGCGCTGCTGGGGCGACTGGGGCATGGAGGTCACCGCGGGCCTGCCCGGGGGACCGGTCTCGGCGCGCGTCATCACGGGCGTCCTGCCGGCAGGCAGCACGCCCCGGATCGGCACGCCCGCGCCGCTCTCCGATTCCCCCGTCGGCACCACGAGCGCGGAGATCGCGGCGATCACCACGGACCTGGACCCCGAGCCCGCCTTCTACGCGTACTCCATCGCGGATGCGGTGACCTCCGGCAGGCCGTCGGCCATCCTCTTCGCCACCCCGATGCTCTGCGCCACGGCGACCTGCGGCCCCACCCTGGACATCGTGAAGAAGGTCGCGGCGGAGGTCGGCGACGCGCTGGTCGTGGTCCACGTGGAGCCGTACCAGCTGCGCCTCACGGAGGGCGGCATCCAGCCGCTGCTCTCGGCGGACGGACAGCTCCAGCCCCTCCCCGCGGTCTTCGACTGGGGGCTTCCCACCGAGCCATACCTTTTCATCGTCGATGCGCAGGGGCGGATCGCGGCCGCGCTGGAGGGGATCGTCGGCGAGGACGAGCTGCGCGCCGCGGTCCTCGACGTGCTCGGGGGCGCGACGGCCGGCTGACGGCCGGCCGACGCGGTCAGCGCCCGGCGGCGCGGGCGTCCAGCCAGCGGACCGCGCGGTCCGGGAAGTCCGTGAAGAAGCCGTCCACGCCCGCGTCGTCCACGAGGACGCGGAGGAGCTCGTCGTGCGTCGGTGCCCAGGCGGGGAGCGCGTCCGCGCGCACCGTGTACGGGTGGACCGCGAGGCCGGCCGCGTGCGCGCGGGCCACGAGCCCCGTCGGGGCCGCGCCGCCGTCCGGCGTCTCCGCGACGACCATCGGGATCCACGGCCCCACGCCGTCCGCGTCCGCGGCGATCGCGGTCATCCCGTCCGGCCCGAGCATCGGGTCGTAGTCGAGCGGGGTCCACGTCCCGTCCGGCCCGCGCTCGAAGGTCTCGTCCCAGTCGTTCGCGGCGATGAGCTGCACGAGGCGCAGGTCCATGCCCAGCTCCGGCATCAGCGCGCGCCGCATGCGCCGCACCTCGTGCGGGTCGAAGCACTGGACGTAGACGGGGTCGTCGCGGCGGGTGTAGCCGTGGTCGCGGAGGATCCGCAGGACCGCCGGCGCGAGGTCGAGCCCCGCCTGGTGGTGGAGCCAGGGCGACTTCACCTCCGGGTAGATCCCCGCGACCCGGCCGGTCGAGCGGTTCATCCCCGCGATCATCTCCAGCTCCTCGTCGAAGGTGGGGATGCGCAGCGCTCCCGTCCGGATCGGGAAGCGGCCCGGCCAGGCGGGCGTCGGCGATCCGTCCGTGCCGATCGCGAAGCGCTCCGAGAGCCGCAGCTCGCGCAGCTCCGCGAGCGTCAGGTCCATCACCCACGTCCGCCCGTCCGGGCGCGCCCGCCCGGGGAAGCGCTCGGCGACGTCGGTGACCTCGTCGAGCCACGGGTCGTGGATCACGACGACCGCGCCGTCGCGGGTCATGTTCAGGTCCTGCTCCAGGAAGTCGGCACCCATCGCGTGGGCCATCGCCTTCGCGGGGAGCGAGTGCTCGGGGAGGTAGCCGCTCGCGCCCCGGTGCGCGATGACAACCGGCCGTGCCGCGCCCATCAGGCGTGCGTCCCGGTCGAGCCGGGCGCCGCGACGGGGACGCCCGCCGCGCACGCCGGGCAGCTCGCCGGCCCCGGCTCCGAGGTCGGCACATCGAGCGTCCAGAGCGCCTCCACCGGGTAGCTCCGGCCGGTCGCCGCGGAGGTCACGGCCGTGCAGCCGCCGGAGCGATCGGCGATGACGACCGCCCGCCGCAGCTCGCCGCCTGCCGCCTCGATCGGCGGCAGCATCGCGAGGAGCGAGCCACCCGTCGTGAGGATGTCGTCCACGAGGAGGATCCGCTCGCCCGGCGCGATCGCGAAGCCGCGCCGGAACGCGCGGTGCTTCGTGCCGTCCGCGTCGGCCACCTCCTCCGCGAAGAAGCCGCGCACGCCCAGGACGCGGGCCACCTCGAACGCGAGGAGCACCCCGCCCGTGGTCGGCCCGACGACCGCGTCCACGCACGGCAGGCCGTCCGGTGTCCGCGCCCGCGCCGCGATCGCCGCGCACAGCTCCACGACCGCGGCCGGGTGCTGGAGCACGAGGAACTTCTCCAGGTAGCGGTCCGCGTGGCGACCGCTCTTGAGCAGGAAGTGCCCGTCGCGCAGGGCGCCGGACGCGCGGAAGAGGGCCTCCACGCGGGCCGCGGCATCGGGGAGGGGCGGCAGCGGCAGGTCGGTCATGGGCGGTACTCCACGCCCCGGGCGCTCGGTCGGTCGCGCCGGGCGGGCAGGGCAGCCCCGACCAGGTCGCGATGGGTGGCGATCCCCTCCCCGCGGCAGTGCTCGGCGAGCGCGTCCGCGAGCCGCACCGGCAGGACCGGGTCGCCGAAGACCGCGGTCCCGACCGCGACCGCCGACGCGCCGGCCATGAGGTAGTCGAGCACGTCGTCGAGGCCCGAGACGCCGCCGATCGCCACGATCGGGATCTCCACCGCCTGGGCGATCTCGTAGACGACGCGGAGCGCGACCGGCTTGAGCGCCGGACCGGAGAGCCCGCCATAGGTGTTGCCCAGGAACGGCCGCCGCCGCTCCCGGTCCATGGCCATCCCGGGGAGCGTGTTCACCGCGCTCAGCGCATCCGCGCCCGCGTCCGCGAGCGCGGATGCGATCCGGCGCACGTCCGTGGCGGCCGGCGACATCTTCACGATCAGGGGCAGGTCCGTCACCGCGCGGACCGCGCGCGTCACGCTCGCAGCGGCCTCCGCGTCGAGCGCGAACTGGAGACCGCCCTTGCCCACGTTGGGGCACGAGACGTTCAGTTCGATCCCGGCGATCCCCTGCGCCGCATCGAGCTTCCGCGCGACCGCGACGTAGTCGTCCACCGACTCGCCCGCGACGTTCACGATCACGGGGACCTCCCACGCGGACCACGTCTCCGCGTAGCGCGCGATCACCGCGTCCACGCCCGGGTTCTGGAGGCCGATCGCGTTGAGCATCCCGGACGCGGCCTCGGTCACCCGTGGCGGCACGTTCCCCGTCCGCGGCTTGAGCGTCGTGCCCTTGCTGCAGATCGCGCCGAGCCGCTCGACGTCCACGACCTCGCCGTACTCCACGCCGTACCCGAACGTCCCCGCGGCCACGAGGATCGGCGTCCGCAGCACGAGCGCCCCCGGCCGCGTCGGCGCGAGATCCACCGTGAGATCGATCGTCGCCGGTGCAGCGCCCGGCGCGCCGGGGTCGGCCGCCCGCTCGCGCGCGGCGCTGGTGGCGCGGCCGCCCGCGGACCCGGTGCCCCGGCCCGCGCTCGTGCCGCTGCCCCGCCCGCCCGCGCCCTGCGTCCCCGGGCCGTGTCCCCCGGCCGCGTAGCGCGCCGTCGCCGCGTTGCGCTCCGCGGCGTCCGCCTCGAGGTCGAACGCGCGGATGCGCTCGCCGGGCAGGCGCAGCACCGGGCCACCCTGCGGGCGCGGCGGCCCCGGCGGCACGATGCGCGTCCGGGCCGCGGCGGCGCGTCCGGTGATCACCGTCTTCTTCCGCTTCACGCCTCGTCCCCCCAGGCGATCTCGTCGGCCGCGAAGACGGGGCCCTCGCGGCAGACGCGCTGGGGGCCCGCGACGCCGAGCACGACGCACCCGAGGCACGCCCCGACCGCGCAGCCCATCGTCTGCTCCATCGCGACCTGCAGCCACGCCTTGCGGCGCGCCCCCGGTGAGCCCGGTGGATCCGCCGGCCCGCCGCGCTTGCGCCCCAGGCGTGCGACGCCCATCCGGGCGTGGCGCGTCGCGAGCATCGGCTGCGGGCCCGCCGCGAAGGCCTGGTCCGCCCATGCCTCGTAGGCGGGCACGAGATCCGTCACGGGTCCGTGGTGGCCGAGGGAGCCGTCATCCGTCGCGACGAGGTACTCCACCTCGTCCGGGAGGAGCGATGCCGGGTAGACCTCCGCGGCACTCGACGCGCCGAGCAGGATCGTCACCTGGCGGCCTTCCGTGACGGTCTGGACGGCGAGCGCCCGGAGCGCGGCGATGCCGGAGCCGCCCGCCACGCACAGGAGATGGCGGCTCCGCGGGTCGAGCTCGAAGCCGCGTCCGAGGGGGCCGAGCATCCCCGCGGTCTCGCCCGGCCGGACGCCCGCGAGCCACGCGGTGCCGCGTCCGGTGACCCGGACGTCCAGGCTGATCGTCCCGGCCGCGCGGTCCCAGCCGTCAATCCGGAACGGGCGGCGGAGGATCATCCCCGTCCACTCGGGCATCCGGACATGGACGAACTGGCCGGGGACCGCGGCGATGGCGATCGCCGGCGCCTCCCACGTGAGGAGGAGCCTGCCGGGGACGATCTCCCGCCGCTCGAGCAGGACGGCGTCGAGGAGCTGCACGCTGGGGGTGGGCGACGCCGAGGGCGGCCGGCCGCGCGGCGGCGATCCGGGCGGCCGCGGGGCCGACTACTCCTCGTCGAGCTCCGGGGCGACCTCGGGCCAGCGCTCGGCGATCGTCTCCGCGAGGTCGCCGAAGAGGTCCGTGGGGTCGTAGAACCGGACCAGCTCCTCCGGGCTCTTCAGGGCCATCCAGCCGGGGACGGCATCCTCGTCCTCGTCCGGCTCGGGCACGACCTCCGCCTCGAACGACCCGCTTGCGCGGAACCAGAGGCGCTGGTCCTCGTCGTCGAGGATGAGCTGGTCGCCGAGCTTGCGCGCCAGGGGCTCCGCCGCGTCCGCGAACTGCTCCACGAGCCGCGCCTCGGACTGCTGGCTCCGCTCCTGCCAGGTGAGCGCGAGGTCGTACAGGCGCCCGGCGAGCTCCACCGGGTCGTCCGGCAGCTCGCCCTGCGCGTCGCCCTCGGCCCACGCGTCCGCGGCGCCGGCCCAGGCATCGTCGTCCCCGCCCTCCGCGCCGGAGATCCCGGCGGTCGTGAGGAGGTCCTCCGCGCCGGTCGGCTGCGCCGGCAGGCCCGCCTCCTGGCGGGCGGCCTCCGCGAAGGCGGCGTAGAGCTCCGCGGGGTTGTAGAGCTCCACGAGCTCGGACGGGCTCTCGATCACCTCGGTCTCGGAGACCCACTCGCCGGTCTCCTCGTCCTGGTAGCGGGTGCGCGACCGGAAGGTGAGGTCCGGGGCCACCGAGAGATAGTCCGGGTCGTCGTCGATGAGGACCATGCCGCCGAGGGCGTGGATCCGGTCGCGGTTGGCCCGGAGGAAGCGGTCGAGGCCCTCCGCAGCGTCGTTGATCCAGGCGGCGCGCTCGAGGGCAGCCTGTGCGGCGATCTCGCCGAGCATCGCGGCGTTCCGCTCGTCCGTCATGGCAGCACCTCCTCTACGGGTGGAATTCCAGGTCGGGTCCCATCCGCTCGCGGAGGAACATGGAGTGATGGCGCTCGAAGAGCCACTCGCCGGCGCGGTGGCCGACGGCCCGCGAGCGCTCGTCCGCCTCCAGGCGGTCGATCGTCCCGTAGTCGGGCATCTCGAGCAGGATGACGTTGTCGAAGTCCCAGCCGTAGGCGACGTTGTACCAGCCGAGGAAGCGCATCCCGAACTCCTCCTCGTAGCGCTTCACCTGGCGCGGGAAGAGCTCCTTCATGAAGAACTTGAAGAACGGGTCGCGTCCGCGGCGGACGGAGAAGAAGGTGGCGAGGACCGGCACGGGGGTGCGACCTCCACGTCGGGGATGCGTTCTGCTCCTCCCATTCTCGCACGGACGCGCCACCGGCCTGCGCAGGGGCCGCGCGAGGCTCCTGTCGCGCCCGTATCCTCCCGGCCTGCGCCGCTCTCGTCCGCCCGGACGGGTCCCGCGGCCCGTGCCGAGGGATCCGATCGAGATGAGCGAGCCGCGCCGCGACCCCGGGGTCGTCTACGTGAACGGGGACTTCGTGCCGGGGGACCGGGCGTCGATCTCCGTCTTCGATCACGGCTTCCTCTACGGGGACGGCGTCTTCGACACCTCGTTCGCCCGCCACGGCTACATCTTCCGGCTCGACCCGCACCTCGCCCGCCTGGAGCGTTCGCTCCGCGCCGTCGCGCTCGAGCTGCCGATGTCGATGGCCGAGCTGCGGGCCGCCACGATCGAGACAGCGGCCCGGAACGGCCACCGCGACGCGTACATCAAGATCGTCGCCTCGCGGGGCGTCTCGGCCGAGCCGCTCATGGACCCGCGCGGCTGCACGCCGACCGTCGTCGTCTTCGCGCGGCCCTACCTGTCGCTCGCCGGCGCGGGCGTCAAGGCGCGCGGCCTCGCCACCAAGACGACGGGCCTGCGGCGCGTGAGCCACACCGCGATCGACCCGCGGATCAAGAGCCTCAACTACCTCAACCTCGTCGCCGCGCGGATGGAGGCGTTCGCGGCCGGCTGCGACGAGGCGCTCATCCTCGACGAGGACGGCGACGTCTGCGAGGCACCCGGCTACAACGTCTTCGCCGTGATCGACGGCACGGTCGTGACGCCGGACCGCGCGATCCTCGAGGGGATCACGCGCGCGACCGTCCTCGACCTGTGCGCCGACCTCGGCATCCCGTCCCGGATCGGGCGGATCGCGCCCTACGACCTCTACATCGCCGACGAGGCCTTCCTCACCTCGACCGCGGGCGGCCTCATCCCGGTCGTCCGGGTCGATGGCCGACCCGTGGGCACGGGCGCGCCGGGGCCGGTCCTGGCGCGGATCGACGCGGAGTACGAGCGGCGCCTCCTCGCGGGCTGGGAGGGGACGCCGATCCCGGGGCTCGCAGGCTGACGGAACCCCTCGGCGGGCACCGCGCGGCCGACCGCCCCGAACCCCTCCGGACCGTCCCGCAGCGACCGCGACGGCGGGGTCCGTGCGCGCTACACTCGCCCCGCCCGGGCCGTGCAGACCGGGCGCCGTAGCCGTAGCCGTAGGCGCATCACCATGTCGGGACCCGAGCCCGTGCCGCCCCAGCGGCCGAGCGAGCGTACGCAGGCGTACGCCATCCTCCAGTCGGCCGAGCGGATCGACCGGCTCCTCGCGGACGCGCTCCGTGTGGCCGCGCCGGGAGCCGGCGTCGTCGGCGTGACGCCCGCGCTCATCCTCTGCGAGCTCGAGCGTGCCGGGCCCGCGCGGCCCACGCAGCTGCAGGCGGTCTCGGGCCTCACGAGCGGTGGCGTGACCAAGACGCTCGACCGCCTGGAGGCGCACGGGCTCATCGCCCGCCGCACGAACGCCGTCGCGGGCGACCGCCGCGGCATCTCGGTGGAGCTGACGCGCGAGGGCGCCTCGGTGGCGGCGGCGATCGGCGCGGCGATCCTCGCACGCGCGGGCGATCTGCGCGCGGGCACCGACCTGCTCGCGGGCGTCCTCGGTCCCGTCATCGGTCGCTGAGCCGGACCGCGGGCGCGGCCGCGCCGCGGATGTCGGCGCGCGTCCGCACCGGGCGCGGCGCGGACCCCTTCCGCGGGCCCGGACCGGACGCTACGCTTGGCCCGCACGCCGGTCGCCCCGCGCGCGCACCGATGGGAGGGGAGGAACCGATGACCCGCACCCGGCGCCGCGCGCCGATCCTCGCGCTCACGCTCGCGCTCCTGACGGCGCTGCCCGCAGCGTCGCCCGGCGCCGCGCAGACCCCGGCGCCGACCACGGCCCCCGTGCCGTGCGGCGACCTCACGTCGGTCCGCTTCCCGATCCACGACCCGGGCGCGGCGCTCGTCACGCCGTTCGCCTTCGCGGACCCGGCGCTGCCCAGCCCGATCGCGGGCGCCGTCGGCCGCTTCCATCCGTCCGAGACATGGGCGATCCCCGGCGCCGCCGGCCGTCGCGCCATCTACCCGATCGGCACCGGCCGGATCCTCCACACGGGCACGATCGGCGCGGGCGACCGCGGCGGCATCGTCGTCGTGGAGCACACCGGCGCGTTCCTCCTGCCCGGCTCCGAGCCGGGTGACCCGTACCTCCTCGGCCCGACGCCCGCGACCGGCTTCCTCTCCGTCTACGCGGGCGTGGACCCCGTGCCGTACCCGGCCGGGACCTGCGTCACGCCGGAGACGCTCATCGGCGTCACCACCGAGCAGTGCGGCACCGGGGTCGCGCTGCCCTGCTCCGACCTGCCGGCGGGCCTGCGCCTGGAGATCCGTCTCGCGGCGACCGCCGACCCGGCCCTGCGGACGATCGACTGGGCGGTCGCGGGCCTCCCCGGCGATTCCGTGGGCGGGACGTTCCCCGACCCGCAGGTGATGGTGAACGCGGGCTACCGCTCGCCATCGCGCACGCTCGTCGCGCTCGCGCCCGCCTGCCCCGCCCCGGTCACCGATCCGGCCGCGTCCCCCGCGCCGTGCATCCCGATCCTCCCGTCCGGGACACCCATCCCGGTCGTCACGCCCGCGCCGACCCCGGCGCCGACCGCGACGCCGGTCCCCGGCCCCACCACGCGCCCCTTCCGCGCACCCGCGAACGTGCTCTACGCGGGCGTGCCCACGGTCTTCCGCGACCTGTGCGAGAAGCGCACCACGGATCTCGTGACCGGGACGCTCGCCGCGCTCGCGTGCACGCCCGCCGTGCCCCAGATCGCGAAGGTCAGCTACTTCCTCGGCCGACCGCCGGACGTCCGCTTCACCTTCAACAACCGGATCCCCGAGCACAGCCTCTCCTTCGGCGGTGACTGCCGGGCCGGCTTCGCCGGGATCGAATCGAAGACCGCCGAGCTCTCCAGCGCGTGCTACCGGAACGCCGCGGGCCGCGCGAACCTCGTGATCGCGCTCGCCGGCAGCTGCCCGGGCGTCTACGCGCACGTGGAAGGCGCGACGAACAGCATCGCCGCGCTCGCGAACGCGTGGCAGGAGCTGACGGGTGGCGTCACCTGGAACACGCCGATCGCCACGGTGAAGGCGTGCACCGCCGGCCTGACGGGCGTCTCCGCCCCGCCGCCGCCGACGAACGCCACGTTCAAGTGGGTGAGCAAGCCCGGCCCGTTCAGCCCCTACACCGCGAAGATGACCGTCACCTGGAAGATGGCGGTCACCCTGGACACGACGATCGAGGTCTACGGCATCGACCGCTGCCTCTCCATCGATCCGCTCGACCCGCCCTCCACGGACCGCGACTGCTACCGGTCCGGGACGCGCATCCCGTCGGATTCGCTCCGGCTCCTGCGTAGCGGCCCGGCGGCGCCCGGCAAGCTCACCTGGGAGTACCCCGGCGTGATCTACGACTTCTTCCCGCCCGGCGCGCCGCCGCTCTTCGTGGTGGAGATCGACGGCGAGACCTACGGCGCCTTCTCCATCGTCATCCGGGCCCGGAACTCCCGCGGCAGCTCGTACTTCGTGCTCCCGTCCGGCGGCGCCGGCGACTACATCGCGGCGGACCCCGGCTCCCCGTCGGCCCGGGGATCGGCTAGGCCGGGCGCGCGCCCCCGTCCGGGGGCGCGTCGTCCTTCCCGGCGGGCCGCTGGTCCGCGTCCGCCGCGCCGCCCGCGTCCTCGGCCGTGGCCGCGCTCGCCTCCTCCTCGAGCTGGCCGACCGTCTTGCGCGCACCGGCCGAGAGCGGCCGTCGGCGCGTCCGCCGGTCCGCCGCGACGAGGCGGAGGAGGAAGATCACCGTCTGCCCGGCGAAGAGCAGGAGGAAGAGCGTGAGGATGAGCAGGGCCGCGCTCACCGCCGGGTCCCATGCCCAGATGACCGTGAGCGGCGTGAAGACGAGGAGGAAGCCGAGGAAGGCCACCTGGATCCAGAAGCAGCCGAGGCCGGGGCCGCGATCCGCTTCCAGCGGCGCGCCCTTGTAGAGCGGCGTCACGGGCGGCGTCCTGGGCGGAGGCGCATCGCCGCCGTCCGGCGCGCCGGCTCCGGGCGCGGCCTCCGGCGCGGACGTGGCGGCCTCCGGCGCGCCGCTCTCCTCGGCGGACGGCGGGACGGCGGGGCGGTCGGCGGCGGGGTCGGTCACGGTCTCTCCGGGCTGCGGGACGGACGGGCGCGGCGGTCGCGCCGGTCGAGGAAGCTGAACCATTCTCCCGCGATGGGCAGGAACCAGGGGTTCCCGCGGTAGGCGGCCGGGATCACCGGCGCCCCCTGCAGCGCAACCTGCTCGAAGGGCGAGGGAGTCCGCGCCGTTCCCGGCCCCGCGAGGATCCGCTCCGCCACGGTCATCCCGAAGACGGTGGCGAGCGCGATGCCGCTGCCGCAGTAGCCGAGCGCGTGGAGGACGCCGTCGCGCTCGCCGATGTGCGGCAGGCGGTCGAAGGTGAAGGCGACCTTGCCGCCCCACGCGTGCTCGATCCGCAGGTGCGCGGCCTGCGGGTGGACCGCCGCGAGCGCCTGCGCGAGGATCGCCGCGGTCTGCGGGACGGACGTCCGCCGGAACGAGGCGCGCCCGCCGAAGATGAGTCGGCGCTCGGCGTTCACGTGCCAGTAGTAGAGGAACCACTTGGAATCCCAGAAGGTCCGCCCGCGCGGGCTGATCGACGCGGCGAGCTCCTCGGACATCGGCTCGGTGGCCACGATGTAGCTGCCGATCGGAAGGATGCGCCCGCGCACCCACGGGTCCACGCCGTCCGTGTAGCCGTTCGTGGCGATGACCACCTTCCCGGTGCGGATGCGGCCGCGATCGGTCACCACGACGCGCGCGCTCCCATCCCGCTCGATCGCCCGCGCCGGGGTCCCCGTGTGCAGGTCCGCGCCCGCCGCCGTCACCGCCGCGGCGAGCGCCGCGACGTAGCGTCCGGGGTGGAGCATCCACGATTCCTCGATGACCCAGCCGCCGTGGTAGTGGTCCGAGCCGAGCTCCTCGCGCACCGCGGCGGCGTCCGGCAGGAAGCGGCCCGTCCGGCCCGCATCCTGCATCTCCGCGAGGTCGGCCTCCATGGACCGCAGGTGCGCGGGCGACCACGCGACGACCGCGAGCCCCGACCGTCGCAGGTCCGCGCCGAACCCCTCGGCGGTGATGAGGTCCGCGGCCTGCGGCGCGGCATCGAGACCCGCACGGTAGAGGGCGCCGCCGAGCTCCGTGCCGTACCGCTGTACGAGCGCGGCGCGGCCCCACTGGAGGCCGGGATGGAGCAGCCCGCCGTTCCGCGAGCTTGCGCCGTAGCCGATCCCCTCCGCCTCGAGGAGGGTGACGCGTGCGCCGCCGCGGGCGAGGCGGAGCGCGCTGACGAGCCCGGTGTAGCCGCCGCCGATGACGACGACGTCCGCCGCCGCGGGGAGCGGGCGAGCGTCGTGCCGCGCGATCGCGGGGGCCGAGACGTGCCACCAGGGGCGCGGGTCCGGGGCGGGGGCGAGGGTGGCGCTGCCGGGCATCCGTCAGGCCTCCGGGTCGGCCCAGGCGACGCGGCCGCGCGCGGCCGTGAGCAGGACGCGCCCCGGGAGCTCGCGGCCGACGAGCGGCACGGTGCACGCCCGCGAGCGGAGGGTCGCGGGCGCGATCCGGACGCTCTCCGCGCGGTCGAAGACCACGATCGACGCCTCCGCGCCCACGCGCAGGGCGGGCTCCGGGAGTCCGTGGCGTCCGCCCTCGATCGCCCGCCACGGCCCGAGCGTGAGCGCGCGGATCGCACGGCCCAGGCCGAGCCGGCCGGCCGCGACCGCCGCGAGGACGATGCCGAGCGTCGTCTCGAGGCCCGCCACGCCGGGCACTGCCTCGCCGAAGGGGAGCTCCTTGTCCACCGCGCGCGCCGGCGCGTGCTGGCTCGCGATCGCGTCGATCGTGCCGTCCTCGAGCGCGGCGAGCAGCGCGATCGCGTCGTCCGGGCCGCGGAGCGGCGGGTCGAGGCGCGTCGTCACGTCGTACGGGGGCGCGGCCGCGCCGCTGCCGGACCACGGGGATGCGGCCGCGTCCCAGGCCCAGCGGCGGTCGCCGCCGAGCCAGCCGTCGTGGAGCGCGAGGTGGTGCGCGAAGACCGCGCAGGTGACCCGGAGGCCGTCCGCGCGCGCCGCCCGGACCGGCTCGAGCGCCTGCGCCACGGACAGGCCGGAGAGATGGAGGTGCGGCCGGACATCCGGCGGCATCTCCGCGCTCACCTGGCGGAGGATCGCGACCGCACGGCTCACCGCGGCGACCTCCGCCGCGGGCGTGGCGCCGCGCAGGCCGAGGATCGTCGCGGGCAGGCCTTCGTGCGCCTCCGCGCCCGCGGTGAGCGCGGGCTCGTCCGGATGGAGGATCACGGGCAGGCCGAGGGCACCCGCCTCCGTGAGCGCCGCGCGCAGGAGCGCCGGGTCCGCGGTCGCGAGCGGCAGGTCCGTGACGGCCGCCACGCCCGCACCCGCGAGCGCCGCGAGCGGCCCGAGCGTCTTCCCCTCCCGCCCGACGGTGAGCGCGCCGGCGAGGAGGACGCGCACCGGCGAGCCCGCGGCCGCCGCGCCCGCGCCGGCCCGTTGGACCACCTCCGGCCGATCGAGCGCCGGGCGCGTGTCCGGCATCGCGAGGAGCGCGCCGAAGCCGCCGTGCGCGGCCGCGGCCAGGCCGGTCGCCCAGCCCTCCGCATCCTCGCCGCCCGGCTCGCGCAGGTGCGCGTGGAGGTCCAGGAAGGCAGGCGCGACGACGACGGCGGCATCCGCCGGGTCCGCGCCGCGGGCCGGGGCCCACGCGATCTCCGCGATCGCGCCGTCCTCCACGCGGAGCGAGCCCGGACCGGAGCGCCCGGATGCGGGGTCCACGAGCCAGGCATCCTCGATCGCGAAGCCGTCGAGGAGCGCGCCGGGCACGAGGCCGTCCGTCTCAGGCGCCATGGCCGGACCCCGCGAGAAGGGCGAGCACCGCCATCCGGACCGGGACGCCGTTCGCGACCTGGCGCGTGATGCACGAGCGCGGCCCGGTGACCACGTCCGGCGGCAGCTCCACGCCCTCGTTCACCGGACCGGGGTGGAGCACGATGCAGTCGGGCGCGTGCGCCGCGAGCCGGGCCTCCGTCAGGCCCCAGCGCGCCGCGTACGCCGCCTCGGACGGTGCGCCCGCGCCCTCCAGCCGTTCCCGCTGGACACGCAGGGCCATCACGGCCGCCGCGCCGCCGATCCCCGCGGCGAGGTCGCCCGTCACGGTCAGGCGGCGGTCGGTGGGCAGGGCGCGCGCCCATGCCTCGAAGCCGCGCAGGAAGACCGGCGGGCCGGTGACCCAGAGGTCGATCCCCGCGGCGGTGAGCGCCCAGATGTTCGAGCGGGCGACGCGCGAGTGGAGGACGTCGCCCACGATGCACACCTTGGCACCGGGCAGGCGCTCCGTGCCGAGCACGTCCGCGAGCGTGTACAGGTCCAGGAGCGCCTGCGTGGGATGCGCGTGCCAGCCATCGCCCGCGTTCACCACGTGCCCGCCGAAGTGCTCCGCGGCGAGCTGGGCCGCGCCGCTCCGTCCGTGCCGCACGACGAGCAGCGAGGCGCCGATCGCCTCCAGCGTGCGCACCGTGTCCACGAGCGATTCGCCCTTGGCGAGCGAGGAGGAGGCCGCGTCCAGCGAGACGGCGTCGCCGCCGAGCGCGCGCGTCGCGACCTCGAAGGAGACGCGCGTGCGCGTGGACGCCTCGGCGAAGAGCGTGGCGACCGTCCGGCCGACGAGCGGCCCCGCCGCAGTCCCCGCGGCGCGCGCCTGGGCCATCCGCCGGGCGACCGCGAGGACGGTGTGGAGCGCGGCCCGGTCGAGCCCGTCCACGTCGATGCAGTGGCGGTGGGGCCAGCGGGGGAGGGGCTCCGCGACCGTGCTCACCCGGCGCTCCCGCCGGGCGCCGGTCGGCGCTCGATGATCACCGCGTCCTCGCTGCCGTCCGTCTCGTGGACGTGGACGTGGACGATCTCGTCGCGCGCGGTCGGCACGTTCTTGCCCACGTGGTCGGCGCGGATCGGTAGCTCGCGGTGGCCGCGGTCCACGAGGACGGCGAGGCGCACGGCGGCCGGGCGGCCCTGGTCCACGAGCGCGTCCATCGCGGCGCGCACCGTGCGGCCGGTGTAGAGGACGTCGTCCACGATCACGACCGTCGTCGCCGCGAGGTCGAACGGCAGGCGCTGCCCCTTGAGCCGTGGCGCGTCGTCCGCGTGGGTCAGGTCGTCGCGGTAGAAGGTGATGTCCAGGGAGCCCACGGGGACGCGCGTCCCGGTGCTCGCGGCGATCGCGTCCGCGATGCGCATCCCGAGCGGCACGCCGCGTCGCTCGATGCCGACGATCGCAAGACCTTCCGTGCCGCCGTGCTTCTCCACGATCTCGTGGCCGATGCGGACGAGGGCGCGACGGATGTCGTCCGCCGAGAGGATCTGCCGGGAGCTCACGCGGGTCTGCCTCCTCGCCGGTCTCGCGGGGCCGGTCCGTGGTGGTCGGCCCAAGGATACCGCCCGGCCCCCGCCCCTGCGCGGGGCATCCCGTGCCGCGCGGTCAGGGCTCCAGGCGCGCGAAGGGATGGAAGCGGAAGCGGTCGTGCGGGTCGACCGCCGCCTTCAGCGTACGGACCTGCTCGGCCATCGCCGCCGTGCCGAGGATGCGTGCCGCGGAGACCCGGCGCGCGACATCGTCGGGCTGCGTGTGCGTCCCGCTGAAGTCCACCGCGAGCCCCGGGATCGCGTGCGCGCGGGCGATCACGTCGTTCGTCCGGTCCACGATCGCCCGTCGTGCGGCCGCGTCCTGTCCGGCCGCGTCGTAGAGCGTCACGAGGTCCACGAAGAACCCGTGGTGGCGGTTGCCGGTCGGGATCTCCGGGCCGTCGAGGATCGCCCCGCCGAGCGAGCGGATCTCGATGATCGAGAGCGGCGCCGCATCGAGCGGAGCCTCGCCGACGATCGTGTCGCAGACGTAGTCGACGACGGCGTCGCTGGGAGCGGCCTCCGTGCCCACGCAGTGACAGAGGTAGGCGAGGGGGCTCCCCGTCTGACCCGCGATCACCGGCCAGAGCGCGGCCGCGGCCTCGTACCAGGTGCTCCAGCGCGCGCTCGCGAGCGTCGGCAGGCCGATCTCGGCAGCGAGCGTCTCGAGCGGTGAGACGAACGCGGACGCGTCGCCCGCGAACGTGTCGTACATGATCGCGGTGGCGACGATCGCGCCGCCGCCGGTCACCACGACCTCGAGCGAGACGGACGGGTCGGGGAGCACCCGGTCCCGGAGGTAGCGGGTCGCCGCCCGGGCATAGCGGACCGCCTCCGCCCGCGTCGCGTAGCCGAAGACCCGCTGCTCGGCGGCGGCGATCGCGTCGGCGGGGGCGAGGCGGAGCGTGATGTCCACCACGATCGCGAGCGCGCTGCCCGCGCCGAGCATGGCCGTGAAGAGCGGGTCGCCCGGCGTCAGCACGCGGATCTCGCCGGCGGCCGTGACGACCGTCATCCGCAGGACGCGCTGGCCCAGCAGCCCGAGGCGGCGCGAGAAGTAGCTGCTCAGGCCCCCGTTCACCACGTAGCCGACGACGCCCACGCCGGGGCCGGTGCCGACCGGCAGCGCGCCGCCGTGCACGTGGACGGCCTCGACGAGCTCGCGGAAGACGACCCCGGACCCCACGGTCACGACCGCGTCCTCGCCGATCCGGTCGAAGGCGATGCCCTTGAGATGGACGAGGTCGAGGATCACGGCCCCGTCGTCCGCAACGAGCGCCGCGTTGGACGATTCGTGGCCGCCGGAGACGCACGCGATGGGCGTCGTCGGGGGCAGCGCGCGCACGATCGCCGCGATCTCGTCCGCGGAGCGCGGCTGCTCGATCGTCGCTGCGCGGGTCGTGACGCCGGACGTCGCGCCGTGCTGCGGCACGAGGATGCGGTTCGCGCTGACGCTCCATGCGCGCTGCGCGAACCAGTCGTGGTGCGTCCCCATCTCCGCCTCCGCCGGCACGCCTGCCCGAGCGATCTCCCGCGACCGGTGCGCGGGCTGACGTCGGGCCCCGTCGCCCTGGCGAGGATACCCGTGAGCGGTGGAGCCGCGCCGCTCCGGCCGTCAGCCGCCGTGCGCGCGACCCGGGTCGATCGCGTCCGGATCGCCCGCCGCGCGGCGCTCCGCGGCGAGCAGCTCGTCCACCGCTTCCTCCGGGCTCACCGGGTTCACCGGCAGCCCGGTGCCGAGCTCCAGCCCCGCGATCTCGCGCAGGCGCGGGTGGATCTCCCAGTGCCAGTGGTACGTCGCGTCCACCCGCTCGTGGAGCGGCGCGGTGTGGAGGACGAGGTTGTACGGCGGCCAGTCGAGCACGGCGAGATGGGCGAGCACCTTGCGCAGCGATTCCGCGGCGCTCGTGAGCTCCGCATCGGACGCGCGGCCGAAGTCCGCATCGTGGTTCCGGGGCACCACCCAGAGCTCGAACGGCGAGCGCGACGCCCAGGGGGCGAAGCAGACGCTCCCCGCGTCCTCGAAGACGAGCCGGTCGCGCCGTGCGGTCTCGTCCCGCACGAGCCGACACCAGGGGCAGACGCCCTCGCGGATGACGTAGCGCGCGGCGCCACCGAGCTCCTCGCCGATCCGGTGCGGGATCTGGGGGAGGTCGTAGAGGTCGATGCACAGGTGGTCCGTCCGCGCGCCCGCCTGCGCGCCCCAGTTCTGGACGACCTGGAGGTACTCCGTGCCGCCGGCCCGGCGCGACGCCCGGACCTGGTCGCGCGCGCGCGCGAGCATCTCGATGACGACCGCCTCGCTCTCGTGGGCGAGCGCCACGTGGTGGCCGCGCGGCGCCCCGATCGTGGCCCACGAGCCGACGTCGCCCAGGAGGCCGAGGCGCGGCCCCGCGTCCGCGTGGCCCGCGCTCCGCGCCTCGCGCTCGGAGCCCGCGACCGTGAAGGCGCGCGGCTTCAGGGTGCGCAGGAAGACGCCGGAGGCGAGCGCGACGTCGCAGTTCTGGCAGAGCGCATCCGGGGGGTCCACCCGTGCCGCGGGGAGCGCGAAACGGGAGCGGTCGAAGGCACGGTCCACCACGACCGCGACCCACCAGCCGGTGATCTCGTCGCGCCGGAGCTCGAAGAGCCCGCCCGCCATCCGCGTCAGCCCGCGCGCGTCGCGGCGGGGACACCCGCGTCGCGGCTCACCGCCACCGCATCCGCCAGCCGCGGCAGGACGGCGGCCGCGTAGCGGTCCGCGGCGGTCTCCACGGACGCCGTCGAGGGGCGCGCCGCCTCGCCCGTCCAGCCCAGCTCGCGCGCGACCGAGGTGACGCTGAGGCCGGCCATGCCGCAGGGGTCGATGAGCGCGAAGTCCGCGAGGTCCGTCGTCACGTTCAGGGCGATGCCGTGGTAGCTCACGCCGCGCTCCACGCGCAGGCCGAGCGCGCCGAGCTTGCGCGGCAGCGGCCCGTCCGCGCCGACCCAGCAGCCGGGGTAGCCGTCCCGCCGGCCGGCCGCGATGCCGTACGTGGCGGCGACGTCCGCCATCGCGAGCTCCAGCGCCCGGACGAACGGCCGGAGCAGGAGGCCCTGGTCGGCGAGCTTCACGATCGGGTACGCGACGAGCTGGCCGGGGCCGTGGTACGTGACCTCGCCCCCGCGCTCGACGCGGTGGAGCGCGATCCCCCGCGCGGCGAGCATCTCCGGCGGCGCGATCACGTGCCCGGGGTCCGCGTTCCGCCCGAGCGTGAGGACGGGCATGTGCTCCAGGAGCAGGAGCGTGTCGCCGATCGCGTCCGCGGCGCGCGCAGCCACCAGGTCGTGCTGGCGCGCCCACGCGTCCGCGTAGGCGATCCGGCCGAGCCATTCCGTGCGCAGCTCCATGCCCGGCACGATAGCAGGGGCCGCTCGACGCGCGGCCGGCCCCGTCAGGGCAGGAGCTGGCGGAGGGCGAAGAGGACGTTCGCGGGGCGCTCCGCGAGGCGGCGGACGTACCACGGGTACCACGACGCGCCGTACGCGATGAGCGTGGCCGTGGGCCAGCCCTCGCGGGCGAGCGCGGCGAGCGCGTCCGCGCGGATGCCGTAGAGCATGTGCACCTCGGCCGCCGACCGCGCGATCCCCTGCGCGTCCATGAGCAGGCCCAGGCGCCGGAGGAGCTCCGCATCGTGCGTGCCCAGGGCGACGCGGGCGCCGTCGCGGGCGGCCGCCTGGACGAGCAGGAGCGCCGAGCCGAGGTACGCGGAATCGACCGCGGCGCGGTCGCGCCAGGCGATCGACGCGGGCTCGTCGTAGGCACCCTTCACGAGCCGGATCGCGGGCCGGCCGGGGAGCAGCCGGGCGATGTCGGCGGGCGTCCGATGGAGATACGCCTGGAGGCACAGGCCGGTCCGCGGGGCTTCCGCGTGGAGGCGCGCGTAGAGGTCCACGGTCGCCTGCGCGTAGGCGGAGCCCTCGATGTCCAGCCAGAGCCAGGTCCCGGCCTCCGCGGCGTGGTGGGCGAGCGCGAGCGCCCGTGCGTACGCTGCCTCCGGGTCCTGGTCCAGGCCGAGCTGGGTCAGCTTCACGGAGATCTCCGGCGGCCGCGGGCGGAGGGCCGCGGCGCGCAGGACCTCGTGGTAGTGCTCGGCGACGGCGTCCGCCTCCGCGGCCGTGGCGACGTTCTCGCCCAGCCGCGTGAAGACGATGCCGTTCCCGGCGGCCGCCAGCAGGTCCGCGGCGGCGAGCGCGTCCGTGAGCGTCTCGCCGGGCATGAAGCGGCGCACGGCGCGCTGGGCGAAGCGGCGTCGGGGGATCCACGCCTTCAGTCGCGGATCCCGGGCGGCCCAGAGGAGGAGCGTGCGCATCGGTCGCATCGGTCGCATCGGTGGATGGTGCCACCGGCGCGGCCGCGGCGCGCGGGGGCGTCAGCCGGAGGCGGAGCGTGCCTCGCGGGTCCAGCCCGGCACGGGTAGCCGGGCCGCGACCGCGGAGACCCCGATGGAGAGCGCGACGATGGCGAGGAGCGCGGCGTAGAGCTCCGGCGGGATGAGATCCTCGGCGAACAGGACCGCGGCGAGCACGTAGCTGAACTCCCCGATCTGGGCGAGGCCCACCGCGACCTGGCCGGGTCGCCCGACGCCGGTGAGCCGCGCCAGTAGCCAGATCGGCAGCACCTTCGTGCCGATGAGGAG
>JBJTJV010000223.1:0-5124 GCA_046352645.1 Chloroflexota bacterium
GGGCTGGGGTCGGGGTCGCGGTGCCGCCGCCGTTCCACGCCTTGCCGGTGGAGGTCTTCTTCTTGTAGCCGAGCTGCGGCGGGACGAAGACACGGTACGTGCCGGCAGGGACGGTGAAGGACCGGGCCTCCGTCTTGCCGCTCGTCGTGGTCCGAAAGACCTCCACCCAGGAGCCGCCGCTCTCGCGCTGGAGGACCACGTTCCAGTTCTTCGTCCCCGGGAGGCCCGGGTCCACGTCGATCGTGAGCGTCGACCCGGTGAGCCAGCGCACGCTCGGCGCGGCCGCGATGGAGATGGTGCCCGGGTCGGCGGCACGCGTCCGGGTGCCGTCGGGAGCGGCCGTCGCGGGGACGACGGGGGCGATGGACGCGAGCAGACCGAGCGTCGCCACGAAGACGAACGTTCGGGTCGCGCGCATCGATCGGTCTCCTTTCCGCGCCGGGCCGGTGCGTGTGTGCGGAGCTCCGCGGGTGTTGGTGTGCGGTCGGAGGAGGTGGGGTCGCCACGATCACGGCTCGCGGCGACATGGGGACTCTATCGGCCGGATGGTGCCCCCGGCCCCCACCCATCGGTACCGGTCGGGGGTACCGGTCGTCCGGGGGCAGGCAGCGGCCGCACGGCCGGCGGCACGGCCGCGGTCGAGCGGCGGGCCGGGCGGCACGGCCGACGCCACGGGCGCGGTCGAGCGGTGGCCCCTACGCCCCGTCGTCGCGCGGTGGCTCCCCTGCAGCTCCCGGGTCGGGGGCCGCGTCGCGGCGGCGCATCTCGCGGGCGCGCGACTGGAGGTCGCGGAAGAAGTCCGTGTCCGTGATCTCGCCCACCTCCGCATCGACCTTCCGTCGATCGACGACGACGGTCAGGCGGGCGACCTGCTCGCGCAGACGCCGCTCGCGCTCGAGGACCTCCGCACCCATCCGGCGGAACGCACGCGCGAGCGCACCGACCTCGTCCGTGCGGGCCGCCGCCTCGTCGAGCGACGCCGGGTCGAAGCGGTCGTTCTCCAGGTCGATCGCGGCCGCCGTCATCGCGGTCACCGGACGCACGATCCGACGCGTTGCGAGCAGGCCGATCCCGAGGCCGCACACCAGCACGACGATCGCGAGCACGAGCTGGCGGACCGCCAGCTCGCTCCCCGGCCGCTCCAGCTCGTGCTGCGGCGTCGCGGAGACGAGGGTCCAGCCGAGGTCGGGGAACGCCGACAGGTCTACCAACCACAGCCCACCCGGCCCGAGCTCCGGCGGCACCTTCGCCGTGAGCGCGGTGACCACGTCCTCCTCCGCGGGAGCGGCCGCGAGGATCCGCGCCACGAGCTCGCGCCCGGTCTCCGTCACCGACAGCTCCGTGAGATCGCGCGAGGGCGGTGCCGCGACGACCCGGCCCTGCGCGTCAAGGAGGAAGATCAGGCCCTCGGCGCCGAAGGAGACGTTCTCGAACGTCTCCGCCAGGGTCCCGAGCGTGGCCGCCATCCGCGCCTCCGCCTCGGCCTCGATGTCGTCGAGGTAGACGCCGGTGCCGATGATCCAGCCCCACGGCGCGTACGGTACGACGTGGCTGATCTTGGGGACGGGCTGCTCCGCGCCCAGCCGCTCCCAGCGATAGGCCACGAAGCCGCTGCCGTCGCGCTCCACCACGTCGCGCATCTCGCGGAACAGGTAGACGCCGTCCGGGTCGGCGAAGTCGGCGACGGGCCGTCCGTCCCAGGCGGGATTCGGGTGCTCGATCATCACGAGCTCGGGATCGAGCGTGAAGAAGTAGTCGTCGTTGCGGTAGCGGACGCTCCGGAGCAGGTCGAGCGCCGCGGTCCGCGCGGCCTCCTCGTTCGCGCCGTCGGGCGAGATCGCGACGCGGAGCGCATCGATCGAGTGGACCATCGCCGCGGAGATGTCCGCGAGCTCCCGCCGTCGCTGCTCGAGCGCGGCCGCGCGGTAGGCGGCGACATCGTCGCGCGCGACGGCCACGAGGTCGCCCACGGTCAGGTGGACGTTCGCCATCGACTCGCTCGCGGAGTCGAACAGGGAATCGCGGAGCGAGCTGACGGAGAAGAAGGTCGTCGCGACCGCGCTCACCACGAGCAGCCCGGCGATGAGCAGCGCGAGCCGCCAGCCCAGGCGGGACCAGCGGCTGCCGACCGCGCCCCGCACGCCTTCCCTGCCCTCCGCGCTCACCGGTCGATCCCGAGCTGCGCCCGGAGCCAGGCCGCGATCCGCGCGTGCGCGGCGGTCGCGCCATCGAGCGCGGGTGCGAGCTGGAGGAAGCCGTGGATCATCCCGGGCTGCTCATCGACCGTGACGGGCACGCCCGCCGCGGCGAGACGCTCCGCGTACCCGGCGCCGTCGTCCCGGACGGGGTCGATCGGGGCGAGGACGACGAGGGCGGGCGGGAGACCGGCGAGGTCGGGTGCGTGGAGCGGGGACGCACGCCAGTCGCCGGGCGGCGGCGCGTAGTGACCGTAGAACCACTCCATGTCCGCGCGCGAGAGGAGCGGCGCGTCCGCGTGGCGCGCGTACGACGGCAGCGCGCGCGTCGCATCCGTGACCGGATACGCGAGGACCTGCGCAGCCACGGACCCCCAGCCGACGTCGCGCGCACGCAGCGCGAGGACCGTGGCGAGGCCGCCGCCGACGGAATCGCCCATCACCGCGATCCGGTCGGTGTCGATGCCCAGCCGGTCCGCCCGCGCGAGGACCTCCCGCCAGAGGCGCTCGACGTCGTCGATCGCCGCGGGATACGGATGCTCCGGCGCGAGCCGATAGCCGAGGCTGATGACGATCGCGCCGGTGCCGTCCATGACGCGCCGGCAGACCGGGTCGTACGTCGCGATGCTGCCGATTACCCAGCCGCCGCCATGGATGAAGACGACCGCGGGCAGACGGGTGCCCGCCGGCGCGTCCGGGCGGTAGACGCGCATCTCCACGTCGGGCGCGAGGACGATGTCCCGGACGCCGCCCGGCAGGGCGACGCCGTCCGGCTCGTCCGATGTCGCGGTCGGCGCATCGTCCGCGAAGGCATCGTCAAGGCGATCGAGGACGCCGCCCGCGGAGCGCGCCCGCCGTCTGCCACCGATGCGCACGGACCAGCGCTCACCCCCCGCCCCGTCCGGCCGGCGGAGCACGACGCCCGCGGCGTGGAGCGACTCCAGGCGCGCCGCGACCGCATGGTCGGGCAGCCCGACCGCGGCGGCGATCCCCGCCGGGCCGTCCTGCCCGACGCGGTTCAGGTGGCGGATGATCGCGGTCGAGCCCGCCTCCTGGTCGAGCGCGTCGGCGAGCGCGAGGCCCGCGCGGCGCGCGGCGGCAGGCGTCTGCTCGGAGACCGGGCGCACCCCCGCACGCGCGAACCGCTCGAGCAGCGCGACGACCTGGGGGTCCAGCTCCTCGGCTCCCACGGGGCGCATCATCGCAGCCCCGGCGACGGTATGCTCGCGCCCGCGTCGCGTCCGGCAGGGAGGCCCATGAGCAAGATCGTCGCCGTCCATTCGTTCCGCGGAGGGACCGGGAAGAGCAACACGACCGCGAACGTCGCGGCACAGCTCGCGGCCGGGGGGGCGCGGGTCGCGATCGTGGACACGGACATCCAGAGCCCCGGGATCCACGTCCTCTTCGGCATGGACGAGCGGCCGTCGCCGACGCTCAACGACGTCGTGTGGGGCAAGGCGCGGATCGTGGATGCCGCGCACGACGTGACGGCACGCGTGACGCAGCACGCGCCGGTGGCCGAGGGCGGCGCGCTCTACCTGGTGCCCTCGAGCATCCGGCCGGGCGACATCGCGCGGGTCCTCCGGGATGGCTACGACGTGGCGACGCTCAACGATGCGCTGCGCGAGCTGGGCAGGGAGCTGAAGCTCGACTACCTGTTCATCGATACCCATCCGGGGATGAACGAGGAGACGCTCCTGTCCATGACGATCGGGGACGTCCTGATCATCATCCTGCGGCCCGATCGCCAGGACTTCCAGGGGACGGCGGTGACGGTCGATGTGGCGCGGCGCCTGGATGTCCCGCACCTCTTCCTCGTCCTGAACAAGGTGCCGGAGGGGATCGACCACGACGACCTGCGGGCGCAGATGACCGCCGCGTACGGGGCGGAGACGATCGCGATCCTGCCGCTCTCGGAGATCATGGTGCGAAACGCGTCGGCCGACCTCGTCGCGATCGCCGTGCCGGACCACCCGTGGTCGGCGCAGATCCGTGCGATCGCCGCCCGCGTGGCGGGCGCCTGACGCGGAGACGTCGCGGGCGCGGGGGTCGGCGCGTGATGGCGGTAGTGGCGCCGCGGTCAGTGCCACGCTCCGGGGCCGCGGCCCGGCGGTCCGCAGCAACATGACGCTGCTCGACTGGCCCGATCTGCCGGACGACGAGCGCGCCTGCCTGCGCGTCCTTGCGCGTGCGGGGAGCGCGGACGCGGTCGAGGTCGCGGCTGCGCTCGGGCTCGACGCGGGCGCCGCGGCCGAGGTGCTGGGGCGGCTCGGCGCGCGGGGCGCGGCGGCGGAGACCGTTGGCGGCTGGCGTCCGGCGCCCGGCCGACGGCGGACGCGCGCGGCCGGGCTCGGCGATCTGCTCGGGGACCTCGCGGGGGAGTGAGGGGGCGCCGGGCCGCCGCGCGACCTCGGCCGTGGCGGCGGCCGTGCCGCGGGGGCCGCCGCACGATCCTGGCCGTGCCGCCGGCCGTGGCGGTGGCCGTGCCGCGGGGGCCGCCGCGCGACCTCGGCCGTGCCGCACGACCTCGGCCGTGCCGCCCGCCCGCCATCCCGACGCGTTTTCACCCTAGGTCAGCTGCGGCGGCCGGGACGCAGGGTTCGGCGTCGTTCGCGGCCGTGTACGGGGAGTGGCCACGCGCAACGGAGCGCGTTCCACCCTCGATCGGCGGCCTGGAGGCGTGCCGAGACCCCCGGAACCCTGCGTCCGGGGCCGGTCGCCTGACATAGGTTGAAGAACCGTGACGCCGGCCGCGGGATCGGGGCGGCCCGCGGTCGCTGAACCGGCGCCGGCCACCGGACCGCTGCCGCGCGTCCCCATCCGCGCCACTCCCCACCCCGCCGCTGCCACGTCGGGCGGCCCGCGGTCGCTGCACTGGCGCCGGCCACCGGTCGCCGCCGCGCGTCACCGGACCCGCCACTCCCCACCC
>JBJTJV010000224.1:0-9862 GCA_046352645.1 Chloroflexota bacterium
ACCCCGGCCCCCGTGGTGGAGGTCGGCCCGGCCGTCACGGAGCCGCCCGCCGCCTCCGCCGCCCCCGCGGCCTCCGCCGCACCGGACACCACGAACGCGCGGGTCATCGAGCTCGACCTGACCGCCAGCCTCTCGATCACCTCGGGTGGCGCGCAGCTCAAGGAGATCCCCGTCACGCCCGGCGAGTCGATCCTCTTCAAGGTCACGAACAGCGCGAACTACACGCACAACTTCTACATCGGCACGGACCAGCAGCTCTCCCAGGGCCAGACGGGCGGGCTTGCCGGCATCCCCGGCTACAGCAGCGGCACGCAGGAGCTCCTCTGGACGGTCCCCGCGGACATCACCGGCCTGAAGTACGGGTGCACCGTCCCGGGCCACTACAGCCTGATGCAGGGCGTCTTCACGCTCCGCCAGTAGTCGCGCGGCCCCGCCCGGTCCCGCGCCCATGACGGAGATCCTCGCCGCCCGGGATGCCTACGCACCCTCCGTGGGGACGCATGTGCGTGCGGTCGCGGAGGACACGGATGGGACGCCGCTCGTCGTCCTCGACCGCACGGTCTTCTACCCGGGCGGGGGCGGTCAGCCGAGCGACAGCGGCCTCCTCCTGCGTGACGCCGACGGCCGGAGCTGGACGGTGTCGGGCATCCGGCGCTTCGGCGGCGAGGTCGCGCACGCGCTCGTGCTCGCCCCGGACGCGGAGCCGCCGAGCGTGGGCGATGCGCTCGTCGCGGAGGTGGACTGGGCGCGCCGCTACGCGCTCATGCGCACGCACACTGCGCTCCACGCGCTGTGCGGCGTCGTCTGGCGCGACTACGGCGCGCTCGTCACCGGCGGGAACATGGAGCCGGGCGCGGGGCGGATGGACTTCGAGTTCGAGCGGCTCTCCTCGGACCTCGTCGGGGCGATCGAGGCGACGGTGAACGCGGAGCTCGCGCAGGATCGCCCGGTCCACGTCCGCTTCCTGCCGCGCGCCGAGGCATTCGCCATCCCGGACCTCATCCGGACGAAGGTGAACCTCCTGCCCGAGGCGATCGAGGAGATCCGGATCGTGGATATCGAGGGGCTCGACCTCCAGGCGGACGGTGGCACCCACGTCCATCGGACGAGCGAGGTCGGGCGGATCGAGGTGACCGGCTACGAGAGCAAGGGCCGGATCAACAAGCGGATCCGCCTCCGTCTCGTCGCCCCGGAGGCCTGAGGGCGCCCACCCCGCGCCGGGGTGCTCCTACCCGGACCCCGGACACGCACCGACCCCGTCACCGGCATGGGTGACGGGGTCGTCGACAGGTCGCAGGCGGGGGAGCGCCCACGAGGGGAGACCGACCGGCGGCCGGCGGGAGACCGGCCGCCGGTTGCGGTCGCGGATCGGGGCACGGGACCCGCTTCCCGCACCATTCGTCGCGATCATCGGGCCGGCGGATCGACGCTCCATCCGTACGTTCCACGGATGGCGATACGGGTCCGCGTCCGCCTCCCGATGGTGCGCCGGCCCGCCCGGCGCGATCGTCCGGTGGCCCTGCCCCGCTGGGAGCCGCGGCTGCGGTGCCCGTGGGGTCGGTCAGGCCCCGCGGCGCGGGACGGCCGCGTCGATCGCCGCCACATGCCGGTCGTCCGTGCCGCAGCAGCCGCCGAGCACCGCGAGCCCGCCGACGAGCGCGTCGATCTCCGCGTAGCGCCGGCCAAGGTCGGCCGGGTCGCCTGCATCGAGCTCGGTCGCGACATCGAGCTCCGCGTGGCTCATCGCCGACGCATTCGCGCGGACGCCGCGGATGCGCTGCGTCCAGGCTCCGCCGGCCGCGAGGGCGTCGCGGAAGTGGCCGGGGTGCGCGCAGTTCACCATGAAGTACGCCACGGCCCCGGGTGCAGCGGCGTCCACGTCGGTGATCGCCGTGCCGAGCGGCGTCCCGTCCGGGAGGCGTCCGTCCGTCTCCACGGTGAACGAGATCACCGCCGGGAGACCAGCCGCCTGCGCGGCCCGCGCGACGCCGGCGCCCTCCGCGGGGTAGGAGAGGGTGAGCGCCGTCACGAGGTCCGCGCCTGCCGCGGCGAAACTCCGCATCTGGATGCCGTGGTACGCCTCGGCCGCCGCGACGTCCATCGGATCGGCGACGACATAGCCGTCCCCGCGCGGCCCGATCATCCCGTTGACGATCGTCGGCACATCCGGCGCGTCGGCCGCGACCGCGCGCGCGAATGCGACCGCCTCGCGGTTGATCCGCTCCAGCCCCGCCGCGTCGTAGCCCACGACCGCGCCCCAGTCGCGGTTCGCGCGCCAGGTCGGCGTGTCGATGATCAGGGCGGTGCGCCGGGCCCGTGCGAGCGCGAGGTACGGCGTGAAGTATCCGCGCAGCGTGGCGCGCCCGTCCTCCGTGTCCAGGAGCGGAAAGGCGGCGAAGGCGGGCAGCTCTCGCCCGAGGTGGAAGACGAGCGTCGTCTCCAGGCCGCCGTCCGTCAGGTACCGCCGCCCGGGATCGCCCGGGATCGCTGCTCGCACGATCGTCCCCTCCCTCGCGCGGGTCCTTCCTGCCTTGACGACTGTCGCGAATGGAGGGCCTCCGCGGCAAGACCCGGACCTGAAACGACCCCGACGGCAGCGAGCGGTGCCGTGCCGGGCACCACGGCCGACCGGACGGCGTGCCGCCCCCGACCGGCGCCCGCTTACCCGCGCTCGGGCTGAACGATCGGGCGCCAGCCGGGGATCCACATCCGTGCCGCGTCCGCGTAGCCGAGCTCACCCATGTTGATCGCGCTCACCGTCATCGCGAGCGGGTCCGGCCCCCCGAACGGCATCTCCGTGAAGAGGCGGACCCCGAGATCCGAGAGGTCCGCGGCGGCGACACCCTCCCGGTGGCGCTCCCGACCGTACGCGCGGATCGCCTCCCGCAGGTCGCCGCCCGGTGCGCCCACGTGCCGCGCGAGCGCCGCCGCGTCGTCGAGGGCGAGGTTCACGCCCTGGCCCAGGTAGGGCGTCATCGCGTGCGCGGCATCGCCGATGAGCGCGATCCAGCCGCCGTCGTCCGCGGCGTCCACGCGCACGGCCTGGACGGTCTGGAGCGGCTTCGCGACGTTCGCGTGGCTCTCGCCGACGAGGTGCGGCCACGCCTTCGCATAGCGCGCGGGGAAGCGCGCCGGGTCGATCGGAGTCCGCGACGGCTCGCCGTGGACGATCCGCTCGTCCTGGTGCGGCCAGTCCGCCACCCGCGCGTAGATCGTGCCGTTGAACGACCCGTCCACCGCCGGGAAGGCGATGAGGAAGACGTTCGGGTCCGGCCAGACGTGGATCGCATCGCCCGCGAGCCGCGGCTCGCCGTCGTCCGATCCGACGATCACCTCCGTGTAGCCCCACGACGAGGTCACCTTCGCGAAGTCCACCGACGGCATCCGCGCCACCGCCCAGCGGACCTCCGAGGCGGCCCCGTCCGCGCCGATCACCGCATCGAACGCCTCCTCCGCGTTCCGGCCGTCCGGGCCGCGGAGTTCCACGCGCCGGTGGGTCCGGCTCACCTCGATGCACGCGGTCCCGAGCCGGACATCGATCCCGGGCCGCGTCCGCGCCCAGCGGAAGAGCGCGGCGGAGAGGTCGTGGCGGGCGATCGACCGCCCGCGCCGCTCGTCCGGCGTCTCGCTGACGACCGTCGTGCCGTGCGCTCCGTGGCTGATCCGGCGCGCGAGCACGACCGACCGGCCGCCGACCGCGGCGCTGAGGAGCTCGTCGCCGGCGGCCGCGATCGCGCGCCGGCCGCGGACGTGGAGGATGAGCGGTGTCGCCCGGCCGTCGCGGGCAGGCTCCGTGGGGTCCGCCCGCCGGTCCACGAGCGTGACCGCATGCCCCAGGTCCGCGAGCATCCCCGCCGCAAGCGAGCCCGCCGGACCCGCCCCGATGACCGCGATCCGCGCCATCGCCCGCTCCGCGCTAGTCGGCCAGCGCGAGGCGGAGCGTGAACCGCTCGGTCGCCGTGTCGTACGTGATGCGCGCCTCGCCCCGGGCCGTGGCGTACGCCCCGGTCCCGCCGGAGATCGCCCAGACGAGCTCGTCCGTGGGCAGCCCGCCGCCCGCGGGGTAGTCCTCCGCGCCCTCGATGAGGATCGCGTCGTCCGAATCGTCCCAGTCGAGCTCGATCGTCGTCATCCGCATCTCGCGGCCGAGCTGCAGGTCCGTGACGACCGCGACGAGGTCGAACCGCCCGACCCGGGTGCCGTCCTCGCCGAAGAGCACCCCGGCCACCGTGACGATGTCGCCGGTGCTCGGCCCCGTGGACGGGATGTCATGCACGGCCCGGACCAGGTTCCGCGTCGTGAGGGTCAGCTCCCGCGCCGCGCTCGCAGGCAGCGCGAGCGCGAGCGCGAGGATCGCCGCGGTCGCAAGCGCCACGGCCGCCGCGACACCGCGGCCTGTCCGGATCGTCATCGTCGGTCTCCTGTCTCCGTCCCCGGCGCCACGAGCCCGCGACGTGCGAGCTCCGCGTGGACGCCTTCCATCGTGGCCCAGACTACTGTGGCGCCCGTACGTACGAGCGTCTCCGTGTCCGTCGCGCCGGTCGTGACCGCGACGGGGGCCATCCCTGCCGCGCACGCCGCCTCCATGTCCCAGACCGCGTCGCCCACGTACCAGCAGCGCTTCGGCGGGATGCGCAGCTCACGTGCGGCGAGGAGGAGCAGGTCCGGCGCGGGCTTCGCATGCTCCACGTGCGTGCCGTCCGTCACCTGCGGCGGCCGCGCCAGCCCGAGCGCGCCCACGGAGGCGGCGACGGTCGCGCGCCGGCTCGAGGTCGCGATGCTCCACTGGACGCGGTCGCCCGCCGCCAGCGCGCGGACGAGCGGGCCCACGCCCGGCAGGAGCCCCGGCGCCACGTTGTAGCGCGCGAACCGCACGCCCGCGTCGTGGTCCACCGCCTCCATCTCGTCCGGGCTCGCCGTGCGTCCGGCGGCGGCGTAGAGCTCGCGCACGGCGCGCCGGCCGTCGCAGCCCATCATCCGGCCCACGTGCCCGGGGTCCGGCACGACGCCCACGGCCGCGAACGCCTCCATCCAGGAGCGGACGCGCGTCGGGATCGTGTCCACGAGGGTGCCGTCGAGGTCGAAGATCACCGCGTCGGGGTGGGGGAGCGCGGCGGGATCGCCGTGGTGGAGCGTCATCGCGCCATCATCCCGCGTCCGCGAGCGCCCGTCCGAGCGCGGCGGGGTCCGTGACCGGCGCCCGGCAGACGAAGCCGCGGCAGACGTACGCGGTCGGGCGGCCGCCGATCGCGGTCCGGCCGGCGAGGAGCGGCACGGGGCTCGCGGCCGGGTCCGCGGCGACCGCGAGGATGCGGTCCGTCCGGTAGCCGCGCCGGACCTCCGCGACGAGCGCGGTCGTGGCGGGGTCCGCGGGATCGCCCACGATCGCGATCTCCGCGGGCGGCCGGACGAGCTCCCCGTAGGCGATGAGCCACTGCGCGAAGCCGAGCGGATGGCGGGCGGCGACCGGCGCGAGCGGCACGATCGCCGCCTCCGCGGCGGCGTGGTAGCGCCCCTCGCCGGTGAGGGCCGCGAGCCGGAGGAGGACCGTGGCGAGCATCGCGTTCCCGCTCGGGACCGCGTTGTCGCCCAGGCTCCGCGGCCGGGCGATGAGGGCCTCCGCGTCGTCCGCGGTGTCGAAGAAGCCGCCGTCCGGCGCGGCGAAGCGGGCGAGCGCGAGGTCGGCGAGGTCGCGCGCGGCCGTGAACCAGCGGCCGTCGCCCGTCGCGTCGTGGAGGGCAAGAAGGCCGAACGCGAGGTCCGCGTGGTCCTCCAGGACGGCCATGTGCTGCGCCCGGCCCTCCGCCCACGAGCGGAGGAGGCGCCCGTCCGGCGTGCGCAGCGAACCGAGGAGGAAGGTCGCGGCCTCCGTCGCGATCGCGGTCCAGCGCGCGCCGTCCGGCAGCCACGCGCCCGCCTCCGCGAAGGCCGCGAGGGCGAGGCCGTTCCAGGCCGCGAGCACCTTCCCGTCGCGGGCCGGCTGCGGCCGCACGTCGCGCGCGGCGAGGAGCCGCGCCCGGGCGTCCGCGAGCCGCGCCGCGACCGCGTCCCGCCCGATGCCGAAGGTCGTCGCGAGCGCCGCGTCGTCCCGGACGCGCGACAGGATCGTGTGCCCCTCCCAGTTCCCGCCCGGCGTCACCCCGTACGCGGCCGCGAAGAGCGGCGCTTCCGCCCCCAGGACCGCGGCGATCTCCTCCACGCTCCAGGTGTACGTGGCGCCCTCCTCGCCGTCCGTGTCCGCGTCGAGCGCGGAGGCGAAGGCACCGTCCGCCGGGGCACGCATCTCGCGCGCCATCCAGCCGAGCGCCGCCTCCGTCACGGCCCGGTCGCGCGCGGCGCCCCCGAGCCGCCACGCCTGGTGGTAGACGCGCGCGAGCGGGGCGTTGTCGTAGAGCATCTTCTCGAAGTGCGGCACGAGCCAGGCGTCGTCCGTGGCGTAGCGCGCGAAGCCGCCGCCGAGGTGGTCGTGGATGCCGCCCGCGGCCATCGCGTCGAGCGCGCCGCGCGCCATCGCGAGCGCCCCGGGGTCGCCCGTGCGCGCGTGCTCGCGGAGGAGGAGCTCGATCGTCATGGGCTGGGGGAAGCGCGGCGGGCCGCCCCAGCCGCCGCGGTGCGCCACGTACGCGGACGCGAGCGCCGTCACGGCCGCGCGGAGCGGTGCCGGGTCCGCGCCCGCCGGGGCTGCGGCCGCCACGAGCGGCCGTCCGTCCGGCCCGACGAGCCCGGCGGGCGGCGTGCCGCCGGCACCGGGGCGCCCGCCGCCCGCGCGCGCAGCGGTGCCGGGGCCCGCATCGTCGTCGTGCGCATGCGCGTGCTGCGCGACGCGCCGGGCGAAGTCGGTGGGGGACGCCTGGCCGGACGCGACCGCGTCGGTGAGCCGGCGGGCGGCGTCGAGGACGGTGGGCCGCCGCGTCCGCCACGCCTCCGCGAGCGTCGCGAGGACCTGGCGGAAGGAGGGCATCCCGTGGCGCGGCCGGTCGGGGAAGTACGTGCCGCCGTGGAAGGGGGCGCCGTCGGGCGTGCAGAAGACGGACATCGGCCAGCCGCCGCTCCCCGTGAGCGTCTGGACCGCGTCCATGTAGAGCGCGTCGAGGTCCGGCCGCTCCTCGCGGTCCACCTTGACCGCGACCCAGGCCGCGTTCAGGTCCGCAGCCGTCGCGGGATCCTCGAAGCTCTCGCGCTCCATCACGTGGCACCAGTGGCAGGCCGCATAGCCGATCGACAGGAAGATCGGCCGGTCGAGCTCCCGGGCGCGCGCCAGCGCCTCCGGGCCCCACGGGTACCAGTCCACGGGGTTCGCCGCGTGCTGGCGGAGGTAGGGGCTCGTCTCGGCGGCGAGGCGGTTCAGCGGGCGCGGCGCGTCGTGCATCCCGGGGATGGTAGGCGCGTGGGGGCCGGGGCGCCCCCGGGGAGACCGGACCGGGACCGGCGCGCGCGCCGTCCCGGCCGACCGGTGCCGGTACCATCCCCGCGTGCTGCGGATCGCGGTCGTCGTCCTCGCTGCCGGCGCAGGCACGCGCTTCGGTGGCGGCAAGCTCCTCGCGCCGCTCGCCGGGCGGCCGGTGCTCGCGCATGTCCTCGACGCGGTCGGGGCTGCTGCGCCCGCGGCCACGTATCTCGTCGTCGGGCCGGATGGCGACGCGCTCGCGGCCGCCGCGGGGGCGGGGGTGGTGACGGTGGTGCGGAACCCCGATCCGGGGCGCGGGCTCGCGAGCTCGGTGGCGATCGGGGTCGCGGCGGCGGCGGCCGGGGAGCCGGCGCCGGATGCGATCCTCGTCGCGCTCGGGGACCAGCCGCGGATCCGCGCGGACGTGATCGCGGCGCTCGCGGATGCGGCCGCGACGGCGGCCGGTGCCGGGGCCGCCTTCGTCGCGCCGCGCTACGCGGACGAGCCGGACGCGGTGGTGAACCCGGTGCTGCTCCTGCCGGCCGCGTGGTCGCGCGTCGCGGGGCTCGCCGGCGACCGGGGGCTCGGGCCGCTCCTCGTCGCGGATCCGGGCGCGGTCCTGCGCGTGCCGGTCGCGGGCGCCAACCCGGACATCGACACGCCGGACGATCTCGCCCGCCTGGCACGCGGGCGCGGATAGGACCACGGCGGCCGGGCCGGGGCGGCCGTGCGAGCGCGCACGGGCTACCATCCCCGGGACGATGTCCGCACCGGAGGCCCTCCTGCCGTGACCCCGATGTTCCCCGAGCTCTTCCCGCTCTGGCTCTTCCTCCACGTGATGGGCGCGATCGTCGCCTTCGGCTTCGGCTTCGTCGCCCCGGTGATCGCCCGGATGGCGGCAGCGGAGCCCGAGCACGCGGGCTTCACGGTGCGCGCGATGCGCCGGATCAGCAGCACCATCATCGTCCCCGCCTCGATCTCCATGGGCGTCACGGGCGTCCTCCTCGTGCTCGCCCGGCCGGGCATCGAGCGCCAGCTCTGGATGGCCGTCTCCATCGCGCTGTACGTCCTCGCGCTCGTCCTTGTCTTCGCCGTCCAGCGGCCCACCTTCGCGCGGCTCATCGCCGCCACGGGCGAGGGCGGGGACCGATCCGTCATCCCCGCGCTCGTCGCGCGGATGAAGGGGATCGGCTACCTGCTCACGCTCCTCGTGACGGTGATCGTCGCGCTCATGATCTGGAAGCCGACCCTCTGATCGCCGTGGAGCCGCGCCCGTTCCCGCCGGGCCTCGCCACGCGCCGGGTGCTCCTGCTCGGCGCGGTGCTCCTCCTCGCGGCCGCCCCGGCCGCCCCGGCCGCGGCCGCCCCGCCGACCGATGCGGAGGTGCGGCAGGTGATCGACGAGGTCGTCGCGATCCGGGGCATCGCCGAGACCGCGCCGATCCCGTGGAGCGTCGCGTCCCGTGCCACCGCCCTGGAGCGTCAGCTCGCGGAGCTCGACGCGCCGGACGCGCGCGCCGTGCTCGCCGCCGAGGGCCTCGTCTATACGCGCCTCGGGCTCCTGCCGCCGGGGACGGACCTGCACGCCCTCGTCCGCACCGCGCTCGGCGAGCAGGTGGCGGGCTTCTACGACACCGAGACGCGGAGCCTCACCGTCCTCGACGACGACGGGACCTTCGACGTGCTCGACCGGATCGTCCTTGCCCACGAGGCGGTCCACGCTCTCCAGGACATGCGCTGGGACCTCCAGGAAGGGCTCGACGCGATCCCGCCGGATGCGGTCGACCGCGCGCTCGCGTACCGCGCGCTCGTGGAGGGGGACGCGTCGCTCGGCATGCTCCTCTGGGGGACGAAGCACGCGGCCGCGGACCTCGCGGACACCGCCGGCGGCCCCGGGCTGCCGGACGACGCGACCCTTGCGGCCCTGCCGCCGGTCGTGGGCCAGCAGCTCCTCTCCCCGTACGTGGACGGCCTCGGCTTCCTCTTCCGCGCGTTCGGCGCCGGCGGCTGGCCCGCCGTGGACGCGACGTGGGAGAGCCCGCCGGTCTCCATGGAGCAGGTCCTCCACCCTGAGCTCCATCCCGACCACCTGCCCATCCCCGTCGCCCTGCCGGACGATCTCGCGGCGCGCCTCGGACCGGGCTGGACGGAGCGCGCGCGCCTGACGCTCGGCGAGCTGATCGCCGCGGTCTGGTTCGCGGACGGCGCGCCGTTCCCCGCGCTCGCGCTCGGCCTGGGGCCGCGGCCGCTCCCCGGCGGCGCGGCGGCCGCGGGCTGGGGTGGCGATCGGATCGTCGCCCTCGACGGGCCGGACGGCGCGTACGCGCTCGCGTGGCGGACGACCTGGGACACGGCCGCGGACGCGGCGGAGGCCGCGGCGGCCGCGCAGGCCGCGCTCGCCGACCTGCCGGGCGCGCACGTGGTCACGGAGGCCGATCCGGGCGTGCCCGAGCTCGCCCACCCGGTCCGCATCCTC
>JBJTJV010000225.1:0-8097 GCA_046352645.1 Chloroflexota bacterium
GGCATCGGCGCGCTCAAGTCGCTCCTCGCCTGGCTCGTGCTGCGCATCGGCGAGGCCACGCTCCGCTTCACGACCGCCGTCCCGCGCGACGGTCGCGGCACGGATGTCGCAGGCGTCGAGATAGCGCGGGTCGAGCTCGCCGACGGTGCCGATCGCGACCTCCGTCCCGTCCGCCCGGCGCGCGTGGACGACGGCGGTCCGGCCGGGATGGTCGATCCCGTCGCGCGGGACGGCGGTCGTGAAGCGGAGCGTGGCCTCGCCGATGCGCAGCACGAGCCAGGCGAGGAGCGACTTGAGCGCGCCGATGCCCGCGGTGCGCTCCGGTCCGTCCCAGCGCGCGGGCTCGAGCGCACCGGCCGCAAGGATGCCGAGGCGCGTCGCGGCCGCGGGTGTCCGACCGTCCAGCGTATGGACCTGGCCGATCTCGAAGATCGCCACGTCCGCCCGGCGCTGGCGCTCGTTGTCCGCGAGGACCGCGACGAGCGACGGGAGCAGGTCACGGCGCAGCTCCGAGTGGTCCACGGTGACCGGGTTCTCGGCGCGGATCGTGCGCGGGTCGTCCGCGGCGAGGCCGAGGCGCGCGTGATCCTCCGGGCCGATGAGCGCGTGGGTGACCACCTCTGCGAAGCCACGCGCCGCGAGGAGCCCGCGGAGCATGTCCGGGTCGGCCCACGGGTCGCGGCGGTAGGCGGGCATCGCCGTGGACGGGAGCATGCCCGCGAGGGCGTCGTAGCCGCGGACCCGGGCGATCTCCTCCGCGAGGTCCGCCTCGATCGCGAGGTCGCGTCGATGGCCCGGCACCTCGGCGAGCCACACCGGCTCGCTCGTGTCCGGCACCACGGGCGGCTCCGTCGCGATGATCGTCACGGGAGTCGCGGCCGGTGCGGGCGCGGAGGCGATCTCCACGCGCGCGAGCAATGCCTGCTGCTCCGCGGGCGTCAGGTCCGTGCCGAGCAGGCGGTTCACGCGGCGGGGCCGCCAGGCGACGGTGGCGCGGGGGGCCGGGGTCGGATCGGTGTCCACGACGCCTGCCGTGGCCGTTCCGCCGGCCCAGGCGAGGATGAGCTGGGCGGTCCGGTCCGCGCCGGCCCGTGCGAGCGCGTGCTCCTGGCCCTTCTCGAAGCGCAGGCTCGCCTCCGAGCGGAGCGCATAGCGGAAGGCGGTCCGCCGGATCGCGACCGGATCGAAGATGGCCGACTCGATCACCACGGAGGTCGTCCCCGGACCCACCTCGCTCGCCGCGCCGCCCATGACGCCCGCGATGGCAAGGGGGCCGGCCGGATCGGCGATGACGAGCACATCCGGGTCGAGGGTCCGCTCGTCGTGGTCGAGCGTCTCGAGGCGCTCGCCCGGCCGGGCAGCGCGGACGATGATGCGGCCGTCGCCGACCGCGCTCGCATCGAACGTGTGGATCGGCTTGCCGAGCTCGAGCATGACGTAGTTCGACGCGTCCACGACGTTGCTCACCGGGCGCATCCCGGCGGCCATCAGCCGCCGCTGGATCTCCAGCGGCGACGGCCCGACGCGGACGCCGTCCACGCGCCGGCCGACGAAGCGCGAGCAGCGCGGATCCTCGACGGTGACGGCGAGGCGGGCCGACGTCTGCTCCGTCCCCTCGGCGACGTGGATCTCCGGGCGCCGCAGGGGCGCGCCGGTGGCCGCGCTGACCTCGCGGGCGAGGCCGAGGATGCACAGCGCGTCGCCGCGGTTGGGCTTCACGTCCACGTCGAGGACGGTGTCGCCGAGAAGGTCCGGCAGCCCGATCCCGATCGGCGTCGTCCCGGGGAGGATGAGGATGCCGTCCGCGTCCACCGTGAGGCCGAGCTCGGCGCCGGAGCAGAGCATGCCGGCGCTCTCGACGCCCGCGATGCGGGTGACCTCGATGCGCCGGTCGCCGGGGAGCACCGCGCCCGGCAGGGCGACGGGGATGCGCTGGCCCGGGGCGATGTTCGTGGCGCCGCAGACGATCGCGCGCTCCGGGCCGTCCCCGGTGCGGATCCGCGTGAGGGACAGGCGGGTGGAGCCGGGATGCGGTGCCACCTCGAGGATCTCGCCGACGACGACGTGCGCCCAGTCCGCGCCGATCCGCTCGATCCCCTGGACCTCCATCCCGAGGACGGTGAGCCGGTCGGCGAGCTGCTCCGGCGTCAGGTCGACGTCGACGAGCTCACGTAGCCAGGAGAGGGGGACGCGCATCTAGAGCCGCTCCAGGAAGCGGAGGTCATCCGCGAGGAAGGCGCGGATATCGCGGATCGCGTGGCGGAGCATCGTGATGCGGTCCGTGCCCATGCCGAAGGCGAACCCCTGGTAGCGCTCCGGGTCGATGCCGCCGTTGCGCAGGACGACCGGGTGGACCATGCCCGCGCCGAGGATCGTCATCCAGCCCGAACGACCGCAGGCGGGGCAGCCCGATCCGTCGCACACGACGCAGCCGATGTCGAAGGCCACCGACGGCTCCGTGAACGGGTAGTAGCCGGGCCGGAAGCGGGTGGGCCGTCCCGCGCCGAACATCGCGTGGGCGAAGGCGTCGAGGAGGCCGCGCAGGTGGGCCATGCTCGTCCCCTCGTCGATCATCAGGCCCTCGACCTGGAAGAACTCGAAGGCGTGCGACGCATCCACCGCCTCGTACCGGAAGCAGCGCCCCGGGGTGAGGATGCGGATGGGGGGCTCGGACGCGCGCATCGCGCGGATCTGGCCGGGCGAGGTGTGCGTGCGGAAGAGCAGCCGCGGGTCCCCCGGACGCGTGCCGGCGGGCTCGCGGACGTAGATCGTGTCCCACAGGTCGCGGGCCGGATGGTCCGGCGGGATGTTCAGCGCCTGGAAGTTCAGCTCGTCGGTCTCGACCTCGGGCGATTCCACGACGACGAACCCGAACTGGCCGAAGATCCGCGCGATCTCCCGCTCCGTCTCGCGGATCGGGTGCAGCGCACCGCGCGGTCCGGGCTCGGCGGGCAGGGTCACGTCGATGCGCTCGGCGGCGAGGCGCGCGGCGAGCGCGGCCGACGCGAGAGCCGTCCCGCGCTCGGCGATCGCGGCCTCCAGGGCCTCCCGCACGGGGTTGGCGAGCGCGCCGACGCGCGGCCGGTCCTCTGCGGGGAGTGCGCCGATGCCGCCGAGCAGCGCGCGCAGCTCGCCCTTGCGGCCGAGGAACGCGCCCTCCACGACGGCGAGGGCATCGGGATCGGCTGCGGCCGCGACGGCCGCGAGCGCGCGGTCGCGGAGGTCCGCGAGCGATCGGGAGACGGTGGCGAGATCCACGCCGGTTCGGGCGGCGCTAGCGGGCCGTCGCGACCTCGGCGATGCGCGCGAAGGTGGCGGCATCGCGCACGGCGATGTCCGCCAGCACCTTCCGGTCGAGGACGACGCCGGCTGCCTTGAGGCCGCTGACCATCTTCGCGTACGTCAGGCCGTTCAGGCGCGCCGCCGCGTTGAGGCGGACGATCCAGAGGGCGCGGAACTGGCGCTTGCGCTCCTTGCGGCCGCGGTAGGCGTACGCCATCGCGTGGAGGTTCGCCTCGCGTGCCGGACGGATGAGCTTGGAACGCGTACCGCGGCGGCCCTCGGCCGCCTTGAGCAGGCGCTTGTGACGCTTGTGTGCGGCGACGCCGCGCTTGACGCGAGCCATGGGGGCCTGCTCCTAGAGGTACGGGAGCAGGCGGCGGACCTGCCCCTCGCTGGTCTTGTCCACGAGCGCCTTGCCGGCATACCGGCGCGTTCGGCGCGAGGACTTGATCTCGAGATGGTGGCCACGCCAGGACTTCACGCGCACCAGCTTGCCGCTGCCGGTCGTGCCGAGCCGCTTCTGGGCGCCCTTGTGGCTCTTCAACTTCGGCATCATCCGCCTCCTGCGGGCTGCTCTCCGGGGACCGCATCCGTGGCGGCGGCCGCGGGGGACGCTTCCGGCGCCGACGCGGCTTCCGCCGCCGGTGCGCCGTCCGCGCGTCCCGTGGACGCCTGGACCCTGGGCTTGTGGGTCGAAGCCACGGTCATGGACATCGACTTGCCTTCGAGCAGAGGCGCCCGGTCCACCGTCCCGTGCTCCGCGACCTGCGCCGCGAAACGCGTCAGGAGGTCCCGCCCGATGTACGCATGGCTGACCTCGCGGCCGCGGACCTGCACCGCCACCTTGATGCGATCGCCTTCCTCGAGGAACTCGATCGCCCGGCGGACCTTCGTGTCGAAGTCGCCCTTGCCGATCTTCGGCTTCAGGCGGATCTCCTTGAACTCGACGGACCGCTGGTGGCGGCGCGCTTCCTTCTCCTTGCGCGCCTGCTCGTACTTGTATTGACCGTAATCGAGGAACTTCACCACCGGAGGCGCCGCGTTCGGTGCGACCTCGACGAGGTCGTACCCACGTTCCTGCGCCATCTGGAGCGCCCTCGGGGTCGGGAGGACCCCGAGCTGCGCACCTTCCTCATCGACGACCCGCACGTTGGGCACACGGATCATCTCGTTGACGCGAAGGTCTCTGCTCAGGCCGTTCCCCTCATGGTCGGTGGTGGGATCTTGTCGTGGTCATGACGAAGGGCAGCGCCCTCCGCGACCGCGGCCGGGAGGATAGCACGCCGTACCCGCCGCCGCAACGGAGTCCCGGCTCCGCGCTCACCCCTCCGGCCCCGCGCCGAGCCACCAGTCGTGGAGCTCGCGCCAGCCGCCCGCGGAGACGGTCGCGCTGCCGAGGAGGAGGCGATCGGGGTCGGTCCAGGCGATCGTCCGGCTGCCGGGGCTGCCCGGCGTCGGGAAGCAGACGAGGCGGCCGGGAGGCGCGCCGTCCGACGCCCATGCCACGTCGCTCGGGCCGACCGTGCAGTCGGTCCCGGCGAGCGGCACGTCCGCACCCGCGGCGATCGCCGTGATCGCGGCACCGAGGCTCGCAGGGTCGCTCATCAGCACGTAGTCGGCGCGGTCCGCGGCACCGGCCGGGATGCATGCGACCGCGGCGACCGTGCCGGTCCGGGCCGCGCCGGAGGTGGCACGGCAGGCGTCGCGCCAGGCCGCCGGAACGAGCCGGAGGAGCGGGCCGAGCGCGGGATCGCGCCGCTCGGGCCGATACGTCCCCCCGGTGAGGATGCGCAGATCGGTCACGGTCGCCACGAGGGGCGGGAGGCCGGTCGTGGCCTCGAGGCCGGCCCGTGACCACGGTCCGCGGGCGCTGCCGGTGAAGCGGTCGGCAACGAGCCGGCCGTCCGCCCAGAGCGCGATGCGGTCGCCCTCCGGCAGCCCGGTCACGGCGCACTCGACCGCGAGGCGGAGCGCGATGCCACCCCCATCCGCGGCGCGTGGCGCCGCGAGGCGCCCGTCCGCGATGGTCAGGGCAGCGCCGTCGCGCACGAGCCCGATCCGCCAGCTGCCATCCGCGCCGACCATGCCGGTCAGGGTCCCGCCCTCCGGTCCGGTCCCGATGCACCGGAAGCCGGCGCTCCCCTCCCCCGAAGCGATCGTCAGGTCCGCCTCCAGTCGGAGCACGCTCACGGGGACCCCGAGCGAGCGGTCGGCGCCTGTCGCGGAGCTCGGGAGCGACACGAGCAGCTGGAGCGTGCCGTCGGCGATCTCCGCGGTCCCCGCCGCGCCGGAGCCGGTCGTCCAGGCGCCCGGCGGGGCGAGCGGATCGTCCACGAGCGGCTGCGCGGCGCCGAGGCCCACGATCGGGTCGGCGCTGGGCGGCTCGGTGGGTCGTGGGCGCAGCGACGCCGATGCCCGGACGGGCGGCAAGCTCGGCAGGCGTCCGGTCGCGGTCGCGCTGGGGCCGGGCGCGCGTGTCGCGGCCCCGGTCGGGCGCGGCGTGGCGGGCGTGGCGGTCGCGCGCGCCGTGGCGGACGCGACGGGGGTGCCCGCGGGCGGCGCGGCCCTGGTGGCCGCGGGCCCGTCGCTCGGCGCGTCGCTCGGGGTCACGACCGGGGTCGCGACCGGGGTCGCGACGGGACGGGCCGTCGCGGAGGGTGTGGCGCGCGGGGCGCCGGATGGCCGCGCGGTGGCCTGCGCGGTCGTGCGGGGTGTCGGCGACGGCCGCACGCGCGGGCTCGCCGCGGGCGGCGTCGTGGAGGTGGCCGCGGGGGCCGCGGACGGCGCCACGCTCGGCGGGATGCTCGGCGGGATGCTCGGCGCGACCCCGGAGCCGATCGGCCCCGGCGTCGTGGACGGACGGGCGGTCGGCGTGGCGGCGACCGGCGGGGCTGCGCTCGGTGTCGGTGCGGGGGTCGCGCATGCCGCGACCGCGAGGGCGAGCACGGCCAGGGCGACGCGGAGCCGGTCATGCCGTGCCGTCCGGGCGGCGCGCGGACGAGCAGCGGATGGGTGCGACGCGCGGCCCATCGGTGTCAGGTGCTCCGGGGCGTCACGGCCGGGCGGGTAGCGCGCAGGCGGCGTGTCGCGGTCCTGTGCAGCCGCGCACGGCGGGGCGCGCTCAGGCCGGCCGCCGCGCGGCCGCCTCCGCCGCGAGGCGCTCCGCGAGCGCCTCCCAGCCGATCGCCTCCTGCTGGTCCCCGGCACGCGTCCGCGGTGCTGCGGCACGCGCCGCGACCTCCCGGTCGCCGAGCACGAGCATGTACGGGACCTTCTGCTCCTGCGCGGCCCGGATCTTGTAGTTCATCCGGTTCGAGGAATCGTCCACCTCGACGCGGATCCCGCGCGCCGCGAGCACCGTGGCGAGCTCGCGGGCCGCGTCGTTGTGCCGGTCCGCGATGGGGACGACGACCGCCTGGACGGGCGCGCACCAGAACGGGAAGGCACCGCCGAAGTGCTCCACGAGGATGCCGATGAAGCGCTCGAGGGAGCCGTAGATGGCGCGATGGATGGCGATCGGTCGCTGCGGCCGCC
Organism: Chloroflexota bacterium; assembly: GCA_046352645.1. Classification (GTDB taxonomy): domain Bacteria; phylum Chloroflexota; class Limnocylindria; order Limnocylindrales; family CSP1-4; genus JAFMJV01. The sequence continues at coordinate 6,817 of JBJTJV010000225.1, forward strand.
CCTCCTCGTCGATGTAGTGGAGGTCGAACCGCTCCGGCAGCATCATCAGGTCAGCCTGGATGGTGGCGAGCTGCCACTCGCGGCCGAGCGCGTCGTCGATGTAGATGTCGATCTTCGGTGCGTAGAAGGTGCCGTCGCCCGGGTTCACCACGTACTGGACGCCCGCCGCACGGAGCGCGTCCGTGATGAGCGCTTCCGCGCGCGCCCAGACGGCCGGGTCGCCGAGCGCCTTCTCCGGCCGCGTGGCGAAGGCGAAGCGCGGCGTCAGGCCGAACCACGCGTACGTCGTCGCGACCTCGTCGAGGAGCGCGCGGATCTCGTCGCCGAGCTGGTCCGGGCGCACGTAGATGTGCGCGTCGTCCTGGATGAAGTGCCGGACCCGGGTGAGGCCCGAGAGCGTCCCGGACCGCTCGTTGCGGTGGAGCCGGCCGTACTCGTTCAGCCGGAGCGGCAGGTCCCGGTACGACCGGATGCGGCTCCGGTAGATGTACGTGCTCTCCGGGCAGTTCATCGGCTTGAGGCTGAAGGTCTGCCCCTCGCTCTCCATCCGGAACATGTTCTCTGCGTAGTGATCCCAGTGGCCCGACTGCTCCCAGAGCTTGCGGTGCACGAGGATCGGGGTGCTGATCTCCTGGTAGCCCCGCTGCTCCTGGAGCTCGCGCATCGCACCTTCGAGGGTGCGCCAGAGGCGCTGGCCCTTGGGGTGCCAGAAGGCCGAGCCGGGGCTGACGTCGTGGAAGGAGAAGAGGTCGAGCGCCACGCCGAGGCGGCGGTGGTCGCGCTTGCGGGCTTCCTCGCGCCGCCAGAGGTAGGTGTCGAGCTCCTCCTGGGTGCTCCAGACGGTGCCGTAGATGCGCTGGAGCATCGGGCGGTCCTCGCGGCCCCGCCAGTACGCGCCCGCGACCGAGAGGAGCCGGAACGGGCCGATCCGGCCCGTGGACGCCACGTGCGGCCCGCGGCAGAGGTCGATGAAGGGCCCGTGCTGGTAGGTCGTCACGGCGGGCGCCGGCTCGCCCTTGAGCTCGGCGGCGGTGCGCAGGTCGTCGAGGATCTCCACCTTGTACGCCTGGCCCTTCGCGGCGAGGAAGGTGCGCCCTTCCGCGGGGTCCCACTCCCGCCGCACGAAGGCGTGATCGGCGGCGATCGCGGCGCGCCACCGCTCCGCGATCGTCACGAGGTCGTCCGGCGTCAGCGGGCGGGGCACCTCGAAGTGGGAGTGGAAGCCGCCGGCGCTCGCCGGGCCGATGCCGAGCTTCGTTCCGGGGAAGAGCTCGAGGACCG
>JBJTJV010000226.1:0-2029 GCA_046352645.1 Chloroflexota bacterium
CGCCGGCCGGTCTGCGTGCCCGCGTGCCGCTCCCGGACCGCTTCGTCGTCGGCGAGGCGATCCGGCCGCTCGGCTTCGCGCTCCTCGTCGCGATCCTCGCGGTGCCCACCGCGGTCCGCGACCTCGTGGCCACCCAGATCGTCGTCTACTCCGCCACCACGCTCCTCCTCCCGTGGGCGGTGATCGCGCTCGCGCGACGCGCGCTCGGTGCGCGGACGCTGCCGACCATCCCGGGGCTCGCCTGCATCGCGGCGATCCACGGGGCGGTCGTCGCGTTCGGGCTGCCCGTCGTCACCTTGCTCGGCATCCCCACGCCCCGAGCGCTCGCGATCACGGGCGGGATCGCGGGTGCCGGGGTGGGCACCGCGATCGCCATCGCGCTCCTCGTGGAGGCACGCCGCGCCGCGAGCGAGGCCGAGCTCGCGGCGGTCGTCGAGCGGATGGAGGTCTCCACGGTCCTGCTCCGGCGCCGCGTGCGCCTGGCGCGCCGCCGGCTCGCGCGTCTCCTCCACGGGAGCCTCCAGGGCGAGCTCTATGCCGCGGCGCTCCGGCTCCGCGAGACGTCCGAACCCCCGGCCGCCGACATGGACGAGGTGCGCGCCGCGATCGCCGCCGCGATCCGCCGTCTCGACGACCCGCCACCGGACGGAGGGCGGACCCGGGCGACGCTCGACGCGCTCGCCGGCACGTGGGCGGGCCTGCGCACGATCGATGTGTCGCTTGCGGACGGCGTCGCGACCCGGCTCGCCGCCGACCCCGATGCGGACGAGGCCGTCGCGGAAGTCATCCGCGAGGCGGCGAACAATGCGCTCCGCCACGGCGGCGCGGCGCGGGTGGCGATCGCCGTGGGGTTCGCGACGCTGCCCGTGCCCGCCGGTGACGCGCCGCCGCCGGTCCCGGCCGCGGCGGGCGAGACGACGCTCCTCGTGATCCGCGTCGCGGACGACGGCGCCGGCTGGCCGGCCGACGCGCCCACGGGGCAGGGGACGGCCACCTTCGACGACCTCTCCCTCCGCTGGGAGCACGCGAGCGATGTGGCCGGCACGGTGGTCATCGCGCAGATCCCGATCCGCGCGACCACGTCCCCGTCGGCCCTGCCGTAGCCCCGGATGTCGTAGAACCCGTACATCCCGGGGGGTGGCGGGAGACCCGCCTGCTACGGTACGCTCCGGCGAACCGGCACGAGCGTCGGCGAGCACCAACCGGTGGAGCAGGGGATGACGCAGGTCCGACCACGGATGCGGGTGACGCTCGGCGTCGCGTTGATGACCGCAGCGCTGCTTGCGGCGGCGCTGCCGTCCGAGGTGTTCTCCGCCGACCCGGGTACAGCCGCCGCTGTCCCGGCCCATGACAAGGGCAAGCCGGAGAAGCCCGGCAAGCCCCCGAAGCCCGGCAAGCCGGACAACGACGCCGCGTGCTCGCGCAAGGACGTGAAGAAGGACGCCGAGCGCGGGGTCACGGCCGCCGAGCGCTGGCACCTGCAGCTGCGCACGGAGGACGGCAAGCGTCTCGGTATCGGGCGACTCAGGGATGGCCGCTGCGTGCCGATGATCGGCGTCGGCGTCCTATCTCGCGTGGATGCCCGGGTCCCGAAGACGCTGGGCCCGATCCTCGACGGCGAGATGATCGAGGTCCAGCATCGGAGGGAAGGCTCGGGCACCTGGGAGACGGTCAAGGAGGTCCGCGTGGGCCGCGACGGCCGGATCCGGACCACCTTCCTCGCGACCGCGAGCCACGCGAACCTGCACGACTACCGGATCGCACGCACCACGGAGACCGCCGGGGTCGCCACCGCCGCAACGACCACCGCCACGAGCGGCACGGTCTCGGCGAACGGCGTCACCACGACCACCATCCGGTACCTCAACTATTCGGGAAGGGACCTGAACCTGCAGGTCGCGGTCGGGCCGGCAGGCGGCGACCAAGTCTTTGGCTGGAGCACGAAGGAGCTCGCGCTCCAAGATGGGAATTACCAGGACGTCCTCTACGTCGACGTCCCGCCGTCGGCCGCCTGGGCCTTCATGATGAC
>JBJTJV010000227.1:0-4367 GCA_046352645.1 Chloroflexota bacterium
CGGCGACGATGCCGTCACGAACACGGTGATCAGGCTCGTCGGCGTCGATTCGGTCACCCGCGATGCGTCCGGTACCGCCGATGACATCGTCCTGCGCTACACGGTCGTGGACGGCGCGATGCCCACCGGCGAGATCGGGGCGGCGAGCCTGTTCGTGGACGGTCTCGTCCCCACGCAAGGGGTCGCGGCGTACCTGAATGACTGTTTCAACGCGTACCCGGAGGCCGTGGCGCGGCTCGCGGGCGGCTGACGGGGGCACCGGGGCTCCGCTACCGTCCGGGCGGGGGACCGGCGCGCGCCGCTCGCCGACCCCGCGTACAGGGGGGTCCGCGATGGGCACCTGGGAGAAGGCGGAGACGTCCGCGAAGCCGGTCCTGCGCTGTCCGCTCTGCACCTCGACGGCGTTCGATCGCCAGCAGGGGCGGATGGACAGCCGCTGGGGCTTCACGAGCCACAAGCTCGTCCTGATGATCTGCCGCGCCTGCGGCCTCGTCCTCCAGTTCTCGGCCGGTCGCGGGGTCTGGGACTTCGACTGAACCGCGGGTCGCGATCCTCCGGTGACCGACAAACGATTGTTGACACGAGGCAGCGTGCATCGCAGACTACGTTTCCGCCGGGCGGTCCGCCCGAGCGCGCAACGCGTTGAGGAGGTTAGGCGTGGAGCAGGAAATGCAGCCGAGTCGGCCGTCCGAGGAGGCGGGTCTCGTCCGGGAGCTCCTGAACGGTTCGATCAGCCGTCGGGACTTCATGCGCCGCGCGGCGCTGGCCGGCATGTCCGCGGCGACCGTGGCGACGGCCCTGAGTGCCGGGGGAGCGGTCGCTGCGAGCCGCCGTGGCGTGAGCGCTGCCGGGAAGGCGGCGAACGCGGAAGCGTTCGACCCGATGAAGTACGCGGGTACGAAGCTCTCGATCCTCATGACCGGAAGCGAGAACGATCACCGCGCGCTCGCTGATCTCCTCCCTCAGCTCAAGGATGAGACCGGGATCGAGCTGGAGATCAGCGCCCCTGCCCTCGACGCGCTGATCCCCAAGACGCAGCAGGAGCTCACGGCGCCCCAGTCGGCGTTCGAGTTGATCGAGTACCTGGGTTTCCTCACGACCGGGTACATGAAGAATGGCTACTTCGCTCAGCTCAACGACCTGATCGCCGACCCGGCCGAGACCGATCCCACCTGGGACTGGGCGGACTTCATCACGCCGAGCGTCAACAACGTCTCGATCTTCGATCCCGCGACGAACGCGATCGGCGTCGGGGACAAGGTCTTCGGGGTTCCCGGGCTCCACAGCGGCTCGGTGATCTACTTCTACCGCAAGGACCTCTTCGAGGCGGCCGGGCTGCAGCCTGCGTCGACCTGGGAGGAGTTCATGGAGGCGGCCAAGATCCTCAACAAGCCTGGCGAAGTCGCCGGCTGCAGCTTCATCGGGGCCAACGACTTCTCGCTCGCCACGGTCAGCTGGTACACCACCTTCCTTACCACCGGCGGGGTGCTCATGAGCGGCAGCCCTGCGACGCAGGACTTCAAGCCGAACCTCACGAGCCCTGAGGCGGTGGGTGCGCTCCAGTACCTCATCGACCTGCTCCCGTACGCTCCGGAGAACGTCACGAGCTATGGCTTCGCCGAGAACGTGGACGGCTTCGCGTCCGGCAAGATCGCCCAGATGGTCTTCTGGTCGACGATCGCAGGTCCGATCTACGGCGAGGACTCCCTTGTCGCGGACACGACCGGCGCCACCCTTGTTCCCGCGTCGCCCGGCCAGACGCCGAGCGCGATCCTCGGCGGGTGGGGCACCGGCATCCCGGCGAACGTCGATCCCGCCAAGCGCGGGGCCGCGTGGCGCGCCCTCCAGTGGATCACCAACAAGGCCGCCAACGACTACTTCGCGCGGGAGTACCAGATCGACGCGAGCCGCTACTCGACGTACGCGAACGAGGAGCTGATCGCCGAGCTGCCGTACCTGCCCGTGGCCGGTGAGTCGATGGCCAACGCCCACACGATCGAGACCTCTGTCCTCGACGACTTCTTCGGCATGAACGCCGTGATGAACGTCGAGTTCAACAAGGCGCTCATCGGTGACCAGGACGCCGCGACCGCGTGCGCGAACGTTCAGGCGCTCTGGGAAGACTCGCTCCGGAAGGCAGGAGCCCTGGCCTGACGATCGAGGCCCCGGTATCCCCGTGACGGAAGCGTCAGGGTGATGCCGGGGCCTCGTCGATCCCCGGAGTCGATGCGATGAACGGACGGGCCGGCCTGCGCTCGCCCCAAGGGCGAGATGTCATCTTCCTTCTGGGTCCTGCCCTCGCGTACCTCGTCGCCTTCTCGATCTTCCCGCTGCTCTACAGCCTGCGGAACTCGTTCACCGACCTCGGTATCTCGAAGGACTCCGGGAACTGGGTCGGGCTTGACAACTACGTCGCGATCTTCAACGACCCCTTCTTCTGGAACGCCGCCTGGAACACGACGATCATGGTCGTCTGCGGGGTCGCCCTCCAGGTCGTCCTCGGCACGGCGCTCGCCCTCTTCTTCAATCAGCGGTTGCGCGGGTCCTGGTTCGTCCGCGGCGCCCTCATCTTCCCGATGCTCATCACGCCGATCGTCGTCGGCGTCATGTGGCGGGCGCTGCTGAACCCCGACTGGGGGATCATCAACTGGGCGCTGTCCGAGCTCGGCGTTCCGAAGATCGCCTGGCTTGGGTCCACCGAGTGGGCGATGCGCACGCTCATCCTCGTCGAGACGTGGCAGTGGACGCCGTTCGTCTTCATCATCGTCTTCGCCCGGCTGCAGGCGCTCCCGGACCACGTCTTCGAGGCGGCACAGGTCGACGGCGCCGACCGACTCGCGGTCCTTCGGCGCATCACGCTGCCGATGCTCGCCCCGGCGATCGCCTTCGCCGCCATCTTCCGGGCGATCGACTCGTTCCGCTCGTTCGACCTCGTGTTCGGACTCACGTACGGCGGGCCTGCTCGGTCGACGACGACGCTCTCGTTCCTCACGTTCCAGTCAGGATTCAGCTTCCAGCAGTACGGGTACGCCGCAGCGATCGCGTACGTGATGGTCGTCATCCTGATGATCCTCTCGACGATCACCCTCCGCTTCGTCCGGCTCCGTGGGACGGAGGGAGCATGAGGAGGATCGCCGGTCGCATCGCCGCCTACGCGATGCTGGTCATCCTCACGATCGTCGGGCTCGCACCCTTCCTTTACCTCCTGCTGCTCTCCACGAAGAAGAGGATCCAGATCGTGGCCGAGGTCCCCCCGACCCTCGACATCGACTGGAACCAGGTGGTCAAGAACTACACCGAGGTCATCGAGTCCCAGGGGATGCTGACGTTTGTCGGCAACTCGATCATCGCGGTCGGGATCGCCACCGCGATCGGGCTGATCGTCGGTACGCCGGCTGCCTATGGGTTCTCGCGACTCCGGTTCCGCGGGCGGGAGACCTGGGCGTCCACGGTCCTCAGCTTCCGGTTCATGCCGGCCGTGGCCGTCGCCATCCCGATCTTCCTGATGGTCCGGGCGGTCAACCTCCAGAACTCCTTCCCGGGCCTGATCCTCCCCTACGTCGCCTTCACCCTGCCGCTCGTCATCTGGATCATGATCGGGTTCTTCGACGAGGTGCCGGTGGACATCGACGATGCGGCGCGCGTCGATGGCTGTGGCCGGATCGAGACGCTCTGGAGGGTCATGCTGCCGATGGTCCGTTCCGGTCTCGTCGTTGCCGCCGTCTTCGGCGCGATCTTCGTCTGGAACGAGTTCCTCGTGGCGCTCTTCGTGGTCAACTCGCGATCCCTGCAGACGGTCACTCTCGGAGCAGCCACCCTGGTGAGCGCCGACCGGCCGATCGACTGGAACATCGCGGCAACGGTCGGGGTGGTCACCGTCATCCCGATCTTCGTCTTCTCGCTGTTCATCCAGCGGTACATCGTTCGCGGGATCACGGCCGGAGCCGTGAAGTAGTCCACCAGGAGGAGAGATGCGGAAGGAGCAACTGGCCGAGGGGCTTGGGTGGCCGGAGGGGCCCACGGTGCTGCCCGACGGTCGCGTCGTGTTCGTCGAGAGCTACCGAAGCCAGCTCTCCGTCTGGTCGCCGGGCGGCGGCGTCACCCGGTATGCCTATACCGCCGGGGCACCCAACTCCAGCGTCCTCGGGAAGGACGGTGCCCTGTATGTCTGCCAGAACGGTGGCACGGTGGGCCCCTGGCGTGCCGCGGAGATGAGCCGCCCTTCCATCCAGCGTGTCGATCGCGAGGGTGGAGTCGCCGAGATCATCGTCACGGAGATCGAAGGGATCGCGCGCATCGGACCGAACGATCTCGTCTTCGGTGCGGACGGTCCCGTTGGGGTCGATGACGGGGATCCGCGCCGCGGT
>JBJTJV010000021.1:0-2234 GCA_046352645.1 Chloroflexota bacterium
CTCCTCAGCCGCCCGGCCGGCGGTCGCACCGTTGCACCCGGGTCTCCGCCTGAGCGGCACGGCCTCGCTCGCTGCCCTCGCGGGCGACGACCCCCGCTTGCTTGCCCTGCGCCGGGCCTGCGCGCTCCTCGAGCGGCTCGAGGCCGAGCGGCAGGCCCTCGACAGGCGACTCGAGGAGTCCCGCCGTTCTGATCCCATGCGCCAGGTGGCCGGCCGGACCTCGCTCGACCAGGCCGTCGAGGACACCCGGCGGCTCGTCCGCGAACTGGACGAACTGCTCTGCTCCGCCGCGGAGGGCGCGGGCACCGCGGCGCTGACCCACCCGAAGGCCCCCCGATGAACCCTGACGTCGTCCCGGAGCAGGGCACCGCCCTCGACCTCTCGTCCGTGCCGGCCGCCGACCGCCTCCGCGCGTTCGACGCCGCCTTCGACTACCGGGGAGACGTGACGCTGGGCCTCGCGGACGGCACCGCGCTCGAGTGCTACGTGTTCGACCGCCGTGCCGGCGCCACCCTCGCCGAGGGGGCCGTCCGCGTGCTGGTTGCCGCCAGCGGCGAGCGTCGCACGATCCCGTACGACCGCATCACCAAGCTCGAGTTCTCCGGCAAGGACACGGCCGCCGGCAAGTCGTGGGAGAACTGGATCCGCCGCTACGTGGAGAAGCGCCTCGCCGGGGAGCGCGCGAGCATCGAGACCGAGCCGGTCGACTGAGCCGCCGGCTCAGGCCTGGAACTCGCGCCCGCTCTGCGGGTCGAGGATCTTCCAGCCGAACTTCCTGGCCATGTTGATCACCGCGATCCAGGCGATGTCGTCGTCGGAGATCGTCATCAGCATCTGGCGGACCGGGTCTTGGCCGGGCGGCAGGTGCAGCTCGAGCCCCGGGCCGTAGCACGTGTCCTCGCCCGCCCGCTCTGGCCAGGTGTTGCAGCCGGACAGCCCCTCGAGGACCTCCGTGCGAAAGCCGAGCGGCGGCAGTTGCCCGTCTTCGGCGGACTGGCGGCTCATGATGACGAACTGGCGGGCTGCCATGGAGGGGGGACGATAGCGCAACGGGGCGCGGATGTCAGCGGCCGATGCTGGAGCAGACGGCATCCACGAGCCGGGACAGCGGCACCGGCTTGACGAGGTAGGCCGCGGCTCCCATCGAGGCGGCGAGGGCCGCGTGGCGCTTCCCGAGGTTCGCCGTCACCATCACCACGGCCAGGGGCGGCACCTGCGCGCGGCAGCGCTCGAGCACGGAGACCCCCGACTGGCCGGGCAGCATGTGGTCGAGCACCACGGCATCCGGGCGGGACGCGGCCAGCCGGTGGAGCGCGGTCGATCCGTCCTCGGCGCCGTCCACCACCGCTCCCACGCCACGGAGCGCGATCGACATCGCCGCCAGGATGTCCGCGTCGTCGTCGACGACGAGCACCCGCGCCCCGGCGAGCCGGCCCTCGTGCGCGGTCACGCCGCCGCCCCGCGCGCGCCCGCGAGCCGCGACTCGGTGTCGGCCCTCAGCCGGTCGATGCCGGCGTCGTCCATCCACGGCAGGGTGCGCAGCTTCGCGATCATCCGGTCGGGGATCTGCTTGCCCTCGCGCTCCCAGCGCGGCCGGCTGCGCCATCTGCGGTGGATCCAGAGGTACTGCGACGGGTCAAGCATCACCGCGCGCTCGAGCGCGCGGTTGTACCGCGCCGTGACGTAGAAGACCGGGTCGTCCTCTGCCGCCCAGTCCTCGGGGCGGATCACGTCGGTGGTGTGCAGCGCGTACCGAAAGCCCCGGCCCTGCCGGAGCGCGGCGCCCACCACGATGGGGAGCGAGTGGCGCATCGCCAGCAGCGCGACGGACTTATAGGCGCTCGCCATCGGCCCGAAGTACGGGACGAACACCCCGTCGGGACCGGCGTTCTGGTCGGCGATGAAGGCGATGCGCCCGCCCCGCTCGACGATGCCCTGGAGCTCCTCCGTGGAGCCCCACTTGGTGATGATCCGCATCCCGCGGGCCTCGCGCAGCGAGAGCGCCCAGCGCCAGATGTGCGGGTTGTGCAGCGGCCGGGCGAGCGCGTGCATCCGGAAGCCCATGATCGTCGGGAAAAACCCGAGGAGCTCCCAGTTGCCGGCGTGCGGCGCGATGAAGAGGGCAGGGCGCTCGCCGACCATGACCTCGACGCCCTCGCGCGCGCCCTCGAGGTCCACGTAGCGGGGCCAGGTCTCCTCGGTCAGCAGCCGCGGCAGCTGGAAGGCGTCCACCA
>JBJTJV010000228.1:0-2981 GCA_046352645.1 Chloroflexota bacterium
CGGCATGCACGAGACCTCGATGAAGTCGATGGCGATGATGGACGCGCGCACCTGCGCGGAGGCCGGCTGGCGGGGCTTCCGGGCCGGACGCGTCCTCGTCGTCCCGGGCGCCGGCAACAAGGCGCTCGTGAAGGTGCCGCGGTTCATGCCGCGGCGGCTGATGGCCCGCATGGTCGCGGGCGTGCAGCGCCCCGACGCCTAGGGCCGCGCGGCCTGCGCTAGAGTCGCCGTGCGCCCGGGCGGCGCGGGAGGCGAGAGCGGGATGAGCGAGCTGATGGCCGCGAGGGCCCAGATGGGCCCCTCGCTCGCGTTCCACATCATCTTCGCCGTGATCGGGATCGGCATGCCGCTCGTGCTCCTGATCGCCGAGGGGCTGTGGCTGCGCACCGGCCGCGACGTCTACCACCGGCTCGCCCGCACCTGGTCGAAGGCGTTCGCCGTCACGTTCGCGATCGGCGCCGTCTCGGGCACGATGCTGTCCTTCGAGATCGGGCTGCTCTGGCCGCGCTTCATGGAGTTCGCGGGCGGCATCATCGGGATGCCGTTCAGCCTCGAGGGCTTCGCCTTCTTCATCGAGGGGATCTTCCTGTCGATCTACCTCTACGGCTGGGACCGGCTGTCCAGGCGCGCGCACTTCCTATGCGGGTTCCCCCTGCTCCTCGGCGGCTTCGCGTCGACCTTCTTCATCATCGCCGCCAACAGCTGGATGAACACCCCGCAGGGGTTCGTCCTCAACGCCGCGGGCGAGGTCGTCGACGTCGACCCGATCGCGGCGATGTTCAACCCGGCGCTCTTCACCCAGTACACGCACATGCTCTTCGCCGCCCTCGTCACGACGGGGTTCAGCGTGGCCGCGGTCTACGCGTGGGGGATGCTCAAGGGCCGCCGCGACGAGTACCACCGCAAGGGCCTCGCGATCGGGCTCGCCGTGGCCGGCATCCTGATGCCGGTCCAGCTCGTCACGGGCGACCTGATCGCCGTCCAGGTGACGCAGAACCAGCCGCTCAAGCTGGCCACGATGGAGGGGCTCTTCCAGACCACGGAGGGCGCGCCCCTGACCCTGTTCGGGATCCCCGACGCGGAGACGCGCACCGTCCGGGGCGGCATCGAGATCCCGTACCTGCTCAGCCTGCTCGCCTACAACGACCCGACGGCGACGGTGCAGGGGATGGAGGAGTGGCCCGAGGAGGACTGGCCCAACCCCGTCCTCGTGCACCTCGCCTACGACACGATGATCACGCTCGGCTCCCTCCTGCTCCTGCCCGGCCTCGTCGCCCTCTACGCGTGGCGGCGGCGGCCGCACTGGCTGCAGCACCGGCTGTTTCTGTGGGGGCTCGTCGCCGCGGCGCCCGCCGCGTTCATCTGCGTCGAGACGGGCTGGATCACCACGGAGTCGGGGCGCCAGCCGTGGGTCGTCTACGAGGTGCTGCGCACCGAGGACAGCTTCACCACGGCCACGGGCATCCTGCCGTGGTTCGTCGTCTTCAGCGGGGTCTACGTCCTGCTCGCCGTGCTCGGCTCGCTGATCCTGGTGCGGATGGCGCGGCGCCGGCGCGAGCGCATCGCGGCCGGGCTCGAGGTGGCCGGTGACGGACCCGGCCCTCGTCCTCCTCGCCGCGCTCAGCCTCCTCGTGGGCCTCAGCGCCTACGCGGTCCTCGCCGGCGCCGACTTCGGCGGCGGCGTCTGGGACCTGTTCGCCCGGGGGCCGCGGCGCACGGACCAGCGCGCCGCGATCGAGCGCGCGAGCGGCCCCGTCTGGGAGGTCAACCACGTCTGGATCATCTTCGTGATCGTCGTCCTCTTCACGGCCTTCCCGAAGGCCTTCGCGGCGCTCTGCATCGGGCTGTTCGCGCCGCTCACGTTCGTGCTGCTCGGGATCGTGCTGCGGGGCTCGGCGTTCGCGTTCCGGGCGCACAGCGAGGGCCAGCCCGAGCTGCAGCGCTGGCTCGGGATCGCCTTCAGCGTCTCGAGCCTCGTCACCCCGTTCGCGCTCGGGCTCTGCGCCGGCGCCGTCGCGGCCGGTGCGCTCGAGCCCGCCGGGGACGGCTGGGCGACGGTTCCCGTCGCGGAGCTCCTGCGGCCGTTCCCGCTCGTCACGGGCCTCCTCGCCGTCCTGATCTGCTCGTACCTCGCCGCCGTCTTCCTGACCCGCGAGGCGGACGGCGACCTGCGCGAGGACTTCCGCCGCCGGGCGCTCGTCGCGGGCGGCGCCCTGCTCGTCCTGTCCGCCGTCGGCCTCGTGCTCGAGGCGGATGCGGCGCCCGTCCATGCCGACGCGCTCCTGGCCGGCCGCGGGCTGCCGTTCGCCCTCGCCGCGGGCCTCTGCGGCGCGGCCGGGCTCGCGGCGCTGGCCGCCCGGCGCTACCGCTGGGTGCGGCCGCTCGGCGTCGCGTTCGTGCTCGCGGTCCTGTGGGGCTGGGCGGTCGCGCAGTGGCCGTACGCCGTCACGCCGCACCTGACCTTCGAGGCCGCCGCGTCGTCGCCGGCGATGCTGCGCGTCTACCTCGTCTGCCTCGCGATCGGGGGCGTGATCCTCGTGCCGGCCCTGTACCTCCTGTTCCGGCTCTTCAAGGGCGGTCATCCGGAGGCGGGTCGCCGTGCGGAGGACCGGGCATGAAGGGCGATGCGATCGTCGCCGGCGTCTGCGCCGGCTCCTACGCGGCCACCGGCGCCTGGGCGCTCTTCGGCGGGGACATCGCGCCGCCCTACGATCTCGTCGTGGGCGGGACGGACGCGATGATCGCCGCGCTCGGCCACGCCTGGCTCCAGGCCGAGCTCGACCGCGGGCCCCTGCGCGCCCGGGGGATCGCCCTCGTCGCCGCGCTCGTGATCCTGGCCGACGCGTTCCTCGCCCTCGCGGGCGGCGTCGGGCCGTGGCGCACCGAGATCATCCCCGACGGCTCCCTGACGGGCTCCCTGGTCGTCGGCGTCGGGCTGATCGCGCTCGGCCTCGGCCTCGTCTGGTTCGTCCGCCGCCCCG
>JBJTJV010000229.1:0-6869 GCA_046352645.1 Chloroflexota bacterium
TCTCCGCCGCGATCTGGCCGATGACCGCCTCGCCCCGGGCGGGGTTCCCGGCGATGGCCGCCATGTCGCGGGTGAGCTTGGTGAGGTCGTCGAACGACTGGAGGAACACGCCGTAGACCGGCACGCCGAGGCCGCTCTCGATGGCGGCGGTGTCCTTGTCCTCGATGTCCGCGGACCACAGCACCACGAGCTGGGGCTTGGTCGCGGCGAGCGACTCGAGGTCGACGGCGCCATCCTTGGTGGCGACGCGGGGCAGCTCGTCGTAGCCCGGGATGGTGGCGCGGAAGAACGCCTCCTTGTAGCTCGGCTGCCAGATGTCGCCGATGCCCGAGATGTGGCTGCCCCCACCCACCGCGATGAACGTGTTCATCGCGTTCTCGACGAGGAACACGACGTGGTCGGCGCCGACGGGCACCTCCATCGTCTTGCCCCGGAAGTCGGTGAGGGTCACGGTGCCGGCCGCGGAAGCGGCCGGAGCGGCGTTGGGGGCGGGCGAGGCCTGGGCGGCGGCCAGCGCGGTGGTGCCCACCACGAGGCACGCAGCCGCAGCGACGGCCACGAGCCAGCGCGGGCGGTATCGGACGGTTCGCATGGTCTCCCTCCTGCGGTTGGGATGCCTCAGCGCGCGCGACGCGCGGCATGGATGACTGTAATGCATCAGATAGCTATCGCACAATTGTGCATTAGCAGTCGCGGGCTGCTATCCTGCGCCGCGATGAAGCAGCGCGGAGGACCGGCAGCGGCGCCTACCTGGGACTCGATCCACGAGCGGCTGCGGGAGCGTGGGATGCGCTGGACGCCGCAGCGCCGGCTGCTCCTCGAGGTGCTATCCGAGCGATTGGGTCACGTGACCGCCGTCGAGGTCATCGAGCGCTGCCGCGAGCGCGATCCCGATGTCACGCCGTCCACCATCCACCGGACGCTCGAGGTGCTCGAGTCGCTGGGTCTCGTCGCGCATGGGCACGGGATCGACGGGACGCCCGAGTACCACCTGCTGCCGGAGGTCGAGCACGGCCATCTCTACTGCCGGCGATGCCGTCAGGCGTGGGAGATCCGCGGGCCGGAGGCGGCCGCCCTGGCATCGCGCTTCGACCAGGAGCTAGGCTTCCAGGTCGACCTCAGCCACGTGACGATCGTCGGGGTCTGCGGCGACTGTCGCGTCGCCGTCTGACGGTCATCAGCTCGGCGACGCACGCATCGAGCGCCAGCGGGAGGAGGCGTCGCAGCGCCTCGCCAAGACCCGGGACATCGGGGAGTGGCAGGCCACGATGCTGCGCCTGGACGCGGAGGCCGAGCTCGCCAGGCGGCCAAGGGAGGACCGGCGATTGGACCCAGCGGAGGTCGTCGCCTACCTCCGATCGCTACCCGCGCTGTGGGCGGATTCCGGACCGGACGGACGCCGTGCGTTGGCCACGGCACTGTTCGCCAAGACCGAGGTGGAGGGGTACCAGAGGATGTTCTACGCACTCACGCCGGAAGCCATCGAGCTCGGGCTCAACGCAGCGCTACCCGCGGTCCTCGAGGTGGGTGGTCAGATCGGTGAGTTTGGTCGGGGCGAGAGGATTTGAACCTCCGACCTCAGCGTCCCGAACGCTGCGCGCTGCCAAACTGCGCCACGCCCCGACCGATCACCGCAGGGCACGCAGGCCCGCGGGTCGGTGAAGTATAGCGAAGCGCCGGACGCGCGCCGGACGCGCGCCGGACGCTCCGTCAGCGGCCGCGGATCTCCTCGGCACGGACCGCCGCGATCCGGGCCTCCACGTCGAGCGGACGGAGGAGGAGCGCGGCGGCCACGGACGCGACCGCCATGACGACGAAGATGAGCGGCAGCCCCTGGGCGTCCCCGAGCGTCCCGGTGATCACCCCGAAGACCGCCGCCCAGAGCGCGCCCACGCCGAACGCGAGCGTGAAGTAGACGCTGAACGTCGTATCGCGGAGGGCGGGCCGCGCGACGTCCGCGACGAGCGCCTGGAGCTGCGGGCTCTCCACGAACGCGAATGCGCCGAGGAGCGCGACCGCGACCCACAGGCCGGCCGGGTCCGAGCCCACGAGGAGGAGGAGCGCCAGCCCGGCCGCCCCGCCGAGGTACGTCCCCGCGATCACCCGCTTGCGCCCGAAACGGTCCGAGAGCCAGCCCGCGACGACGGGCGCGGGGACGCTACCGAGGAGGAGGACCGTGAGCATGAGCGCGACCGTCCCGGTGTCCACCCCGAGGACGACGGAAAGGTAGAGCGGCACGAAGACGTTGAGGATGCCGAGCCCGCGCGCCGACGCACCGAGCATGCTGGCGGCGAGAAGGAGCCACAGCTCGCGGTCGCGGAGCACGGTGCGGAACGCATCGCCCAGGCTCCCCGCGAGAAGCGCGGCCCGACGGTCCTCGCCGGTCTCGCGGATGAGGACGAGGAGGGCGAGCCCGATGAGCGCGGGCGGGACCCCGAAGAGGACGAGCGTCCAGCCCCAGCCGACCCCCGCGATCAGCCACGCGCCGATGAGCGGGACGACGACGCTCCCCAGGTTCCCGCCCGCGACGTGGGTCGCGATCGAGAGTCCGCGCCGCCGGAGCGGGACCTGCTCGGCGATCAGGCCGTTCGCGAGCGGGTGCTGCTGGCTCGCGCCCGCCCGGGAGATCAGCCCGAACGCGGCGAACGGGACGATCGAGCTCGTGAGCGCCTGCGCGGCCATGAAGCCGCCGAGGATGACGTTCCCCCAGCCCATGATCGCGCGCCGGGAGAAGCGCCGGGTGAGCGCACCGAACGTCAGCTGCGTGCCGCCCGAGACGATGCTGTCCACCGCCGTGAGGAGCGCGATCGTCGTCACCGTCACCCCCCACTCCTCGATGAGCGCGAGGTAGATGAGCGGGTAGATCGCGACCTGGGAATGGTTCAGCGCATGGGCGATCGTCACGAGGGTGAGCGAGCGCCAGGGGCGGACCGCGTCCGCGGAGACGTAGCCGGGCATCGGTCGCCCAGCCTACCGGGTCACCGGGGGCGCCAAGCGGCGTCCGGGCAGGCGCCCGCTTCGCCGAGGACCCGGGGCCCGGCGCCGCCCCGGGGGTCCGGCCGACCCCCGGACCGGTACACTCGGGTCCACGGGCAGCCGCGTCCCGTCGCGACGCGGGCGCCGGCACGCGAGGGTGAGATGACGGTGGGGACGGACGCGCGCGAGCGCTGGGCGCTCGTGCTCGGGGCGAGCAGCGGCTTCGGCGCGGCCGCGGGTCGTGCGTGGGCGCGCGTCGGCTTCAACATCCTCGGCGTCCATCTCGACCTCCGGAGCACGCTGCCCGCCGCGCATGCCGTCCGCGACGAGCTCGCCGCGCTCGGCCGCGAGGTCCGCTTCTTCAACGTGAACGCGGGCGACGACGAGAAGCGGGCAGAGGTGGTGGCACAGATCGGCGCGCTCTTCGCCGAGCGGCGCGCGGCGGGCCACGACCCGGTGATCGGCGCCTTCCTCCACTCGCTCGCCTTCGGCACCACCCTCCCCTTCCTCGCCACGCCGGAGCGGCCGAAGCCCCTCTCCCGCAAGCAGCTGGAGATGACGGTGGACGTCATGGGCCACTCGCTCCTCTTCTGGGCCCGCGACATCTTCCAGGCGGGCCTCCTCGGCGATGGGAGCCGGCTCTACGCGATGACGTCCGAGGGCGCGATCCTCGCGGTCCCGACCTACGGCGCCGTGAGCGCCTCGAAGGCCGTGCTGGAGGCGCACGTGCGCCAGCTCGCGCTCGAGCTGATGCCCCACGGGATCACCGTGAACGCGATCCGCGCGGGCGTCACGGACACCCCGGCGCTCCGACGGATCCCCGGCTGGGAGAAGCTCATCCGTGCCTCCGAGCGGCGCAACCCCGGCCTGCGGATGACCCGCCCGGAGGACGTGGCGGACGCGCTCGTGGCGCTCGCGGTGCCCGGCACGCACTGGATGACGGGGAACGTCATCGGCGTTGACGGCGGCGAGGTGATGGGCTCGCTCGAGGGGGCGGGCGAGGAGGGCTGACGCGGGTGCCGGGTGCGCGGCCCTAGGGCGCGCGCCCGGGGCTGCCGCCGGCCGCGGCCGCGTCCGACGGCGTCGCTCCCGGCCCTTCGATCATCCGCCTGCCCATGACGTGCCCGCGCAGCTGCGGCCGGAAGAGCGCGCCGACCGCGCCGAGGCCGAGCGTGACGACCCCGCCGCCGATGAGGGCCGGGACCACCCCGAAGAGGCTCGCCGCGACACCGCTCTCGAGCGCGCCGAGCTCGTTCGAGGCCCCGATGAAGAGGTAGTTCACGCTCGCGATCCGCCCGCGCAGGGCCTCCGGCGATTCGACGCGCAGGATGATCGCCCGGATGACCACGCTCACGCCGTCCGTGAAGCCGCTCATGAAGAGCGCCGCCATGGAGAGCCAGAAGCTCGTCGAGAGCCCGAAGACGACCATGGAGACGCCGAAGCCCGCGACGCAGGCGAGGAGCAGCGGCCCGGCCCGCCGGCGCGGCGCGATGCGCGCGGTGAGGAGCATCGCGAGGAGCGCCCCGACGGTGGGCGCGGCCCGAAGGAAGCCGAGCCGGATGGCCGCCGCGTCCGGGCCTTCGCCCGGTTGGGCGAGGATGTCCGACGCGAAGATCGGCAGGAGCGCGATCGCGCCGCCGAAGAAGACCGCGAAGAGGTCGAGCGCCATGGACCCCAGCAGCGGCTGGTTGCGCGCGACGTAGCGGACGCCGCCGCCGAGGCTGGAGAAGAAGCCCTCGCCGGGTGTCGGCGGCGGCAGCGGCTTGCGCGCGATGCGCAGGATCAGAAGCGTCCCGAGCCCGAGCAGGCCGGCGACGAGCACGAGCGTGGCCGGGACACCGAGGAACGCGATCGCAAAGCCGCCGAGCGCAGGCCCGAGGACCGCGCCGCCCGTCCAGACCGCGCCCATCCAGGACGCGCCGCGGGCCGCGAACTCGATCGGCACCACCTGTGCCTCGAAGGCGGCGAGCGCCGGCCGTTCGAAACCCGCCGCGATGCCGACGAGGAAGACGACGGCGAGGATGCCGGGCAGCCCGACGCGCGTGGGGTCGAGCGCGATCCCGGCGAGGACCAGGGTGCCGAGCGCGGTGAGGGCGGCCGTGACCGCGATGATCGTGCGCCGGTCGCGGCGAGCCGCGAGGTGCCCGCCGAAGAGGATCAGCCCGAGCGCCGGGATCGCCTCCACGAGCCCGAGGAGTCCGAGCGAGAGCGGGTCGCGGGTCAGCTCCCAGACGAAGAAGGCGAGGACCGTCGCGAGCGCGGACATGCCGAGCGTCGCGGAGAGCCGTGAGACGAGGAGGGCGCGGAACTCCGGCAGGCGCAGGACGGCCGTCGCGGACGGGTCGAGGAGGGACGGGGTCGCCACCCGCGGAGGATAGGCGCTCGCCGACCATGCGGTACCCTCCCCCCATGCGCGCCGATCCGCCGCGCGCCGGGCGGCGCGCTCCCATCCGCGTCGCCGCCCGGGGGAAGCGCGGCTGATGCGACCCGGGGATGCGTGGGGCTATCGCCCCGCGCTCGACGGCGTGCGCGCGCTCGCCGTCACGCTCGTCGTCCTCTTCCACGCCGGGATGCTCGAGTTCGGCGGCGGCTTCGTGGGCGTGGACCTCTTCTTCGTCCTGTCGGGCTATCTCGTCACCACGATCCTGCTCACCGAGCTCGGCTCCACCGGCACGGTGCGCCTGCGGCGCTTCTACGCGCGCCGTATCCGGCGCCTCCTCCCCGCCGCGATCGTGCTCGTCGTCGCCACATCCGCGGCGTGGGTGCTCATCGCACCGATCACCGAGCGGATCGAGCTCGTCGGCGATGCCCGGGCGGCGCTCCTCTACGTCGCGAACTGGAGCTTCATCGCGCGGTCCACGGACTACTTCGCCACGGACGCGGACCGCAGCCCGTTCATCCACTTCTGGTCGCTCTCGATCGAGGAGCAGTTCTACTTCCTCTTCCCGCTGCTCCTCATCGTCCTCTACCGGCTGCGGCCGCGATTCGGGCGGCACGGACGGCGGGTCGTGCCGGGTGCGCTCGTCGCGATCTGCGCGGTCTCGCTCCTCTTCCAGCTGGCCTGGGCCGGGAGCGACCCGACGCGCGCGTACTACGGCACGGAGGCGCGCTTCTACCAGCTCGCCGCCGGTGCGCTCCTCGCGGTCCGCCTGCGCCGGATGCCGGACCGCTCGCGCGGCGGCCCGGGCGATCGGGGCCTCGCGTGGATCGGCGCGATCGGCCTCCTCGTGCTCGGCTCGGGGATCCTCGGCATGTCCCCGTCGCTCCGGGGGATGCTCGCGACGCTCCTGTCGGTCGCGCTCATCGCGGGGCTGGAGCGGAGCCCGGCGGGGCGGGTGGGCTTCTTCTTCTCCCGGCCGCCGCTCGTCTACCTGGGGCGGATCTCGTACGCGACCTACCTGTGGCACTGGCCGATCATCCTCTTCCTCGGCGCGCTCCTCGTCGTCGAGCCGTGGGTGATGGCGCTCCTCGCGCTCCCGCTGGCGACCGCGCTCGCCGCGCTGAGCGCCGAGCTCGTGGAGCTGCCGATCCGGCGGGCGCCGTTGCTGGACCGGTTCCCGCGGGTCGTGATCGCGGTGGGGCTGGCCACGTCCGTCGCGGTCGCGGTGGCGATCCCGGTCATCCTCGAGGCGGACCGGCGGCCGGCGATCGCGGGGGGCGAGGAGGACCCCTGGCTCTTCCTGCCGGAGGAGAGCCTGCTGCCATCCGCGGCGCCCCCGACCGCCACGCCGTCCCCGACGGACGCCCCACCCACGGCGCAGCCCCCGACGGAGCCGCCGATCGTGCCGTCACCGTCGGAGTCACCGTCGCCGGCCGGCGCGGGCCCGGGCGGCCCCCGCCCGGCCGCAACGGTCGCGCCGCTCGGTCGGGCAGGCGGGGCAGGCGGTCCGCGA
>JBJTJV010000230.1:0-7675 GCA_046352645.1 Chloroflexota bacterium
GACATCGTCGTCCTCTACCAGGGGACGGTGACCGAGGTCGGCTCCGTGGAGAAGGTGATCCGCGACCCGCAGCACCCGTACACGAAGCTCCTCGTCTCCTCCATCCCGCTGCCGGACCGCTCGCAGCGCTGGGGCGAGGACGATGCGTCGATCACGGAGGCACAGTCGCGCCGGGTCACGAGCGGGTGCCGTTTCGCGCCCCGCTGCCCCCGGGCGATGGACGAGTGCTGGACGCAGATCCCGCCGCTCTTCCGGGTGGACCCGGACCGCGCCGCCTCCTGCTTCCTGCACAAGGACGCGCCGGTCCTGCCCTCCGAGCAGGTGGGCCAGGTCCTCAAGGTGATGCGTCCCGGCGGCACGGGGTCCGCGTCCGCGGCCTAACCGATCGCGGCCTGACGCGTCGGGGCGGCCGCGGCTGCCCGGGTCAGGGCCGGCGGCGCCCGATCGCGACGAACGACCCGGCGAGCGCGAGGAGCGCACCCACCGGGTCGGTCGTCGTCACTCCCCGATCGGCTCCCGGGTGAGCGTCGCGTAGACGCGGACCGTCGCCGGCCGGCGCGACTCGAGCGCCAGCTCGAGCCGATCGACGATGCCGCGCCGGAGGTGACCCTCGTCCTCGTGGAGGCTGATCGGCGTGCCGACGGGCGGCCAGAGCGCGCCCTCGATGACCGCGACGCGACGGCCGTCCGCCGCTAGGTCGAAGACCTCCGTGATCGCCTGGTTGTAGCGGTGGGTGAGCGGGGGGACCGGCCACGTCCAGGGGGTCGCGGGACCCTCGGCCGTGGGCGCGATGCGGCCTGTCGGCAGGTCGCGGCCGGCGACGCGGACAGTGGCGGGCTTCTCGGCGGTCATGCTCAGCGGATCTCCCGCTTGTCCACGAGGCGCAGGATCTCCGTGTCGTACGGCGTGATCGTCGTGGGGTAGATCCCGTCGAAGACGCCGGAGACGAGCGTGGGGTAGCTCGTCGCGGTCGCGTTGTACTCGTCCCAGGCCGCCATCGTCGCGTAGCGCTCGACGGTCACGAGGACGTTGTGGCCGCCATGGACCGGCGCCCAGATCTCCATCTCGGGGAACCCGTTCGCGACGAGCGCGGCGGACATGTCGCGCAGCGCGACCCGCAGGTTCTTCCCTTCGCCCACCCTGGGCACGAAGCGCTTCTGGATGATGACCTCGCTCACCGCGGACCTCCTGGGATGATGCTCGATGGGGCGGCGTCCGCCGGCCCGTCCGGCGAGCGTAGCGAAGCGCCGCGCGCAGGACCGGGCGATGGCGCGCGGAGCGCGCGCGAGCGATCGGCAGGTGCGCCGCTCCGACACG
This sequence comes from Chloroflexota bacterium, assembly GCA_046352645.1. Classification (GTDB taxonomy): domain Bacteria; phylum Chloroflexota; class Limnocylindria; order Limnocylindrales; family CSP1-4; genus JAFMJV01. The sequence continues at coordinate 1,318 of JBJTJV010000230.1, forward strand.
CGGGGCGCGCGCGGCAGCCACGCGGCTTGCTACCGTGGGTCCATGCAGCCCGCGCGCATCCGGATCGGCGTCGGCCAGGTCCACACGATCGACCCCGAGACGACCGCGTGGGCGCGCCAGCTCGGTGTCACCACGTTCCAGATGAACACGCCCGACATCCCGGGCGAGGACGGCGTGTGGCACGAGGCGGACCTGCGCCGGCTCCGTGACGCGGTGGCGGCGGAAGGGCTCGTCCTGGAGGCGCTGGAGAACGTGCCGGTCGCCTTCTACGACCGGGTGATGCTCGGCAAGCCCGGCTGGGAGGACCAGCTGGAGCGCTACTGCACGACGATCCGCAACCTGGGCCGCGTCGGCATCCCGCTCCTCGGCCACCACTTCATGCCCACGTTCGTGTGGCGCACCGCGCTCGACGCCCCCGGCCGCGGCGGCGCCACGGTGACTGCGTTCGATGCGGACCTCGTCCATCTCGGCAACAAGGTCGTCTACCCGCAGGCGCCGCCGACCGAGCAGGCGACGCTCGAGGAGATGCGCCGGAACTACGGGCGCTTCCTTGATGCCGTCCTGCCGGTCGCGGAAGCCGCCGGTGTCCGCCTCGCGCTCCATCCGGACGATCCCCCGGTCCCATCGATCGGGGGCGTCGCACGGCTCTTCACGAGCCCGGACGACCTTGCCTGGGCGATGGAGCGCTCGGGGGGCAGCCCCGCCTGGGGGATGGACCTCTGCCTCGGCACCGTCTCGGAGATGGAGGGCGGTCCGGAGGCGGTCCGGCGGGCGATCGACCTGCTCGGCCCGCGCGGCCGGATCTTCTACGTCCACCTGCGCCAGGTGAAGGGGACCGTGCCGCGCTTCGAGGAGTGCTTCATCGGCGAGGGGAGCTACTCGGCGGCCGACGTGATCCGGCAGCTCGTCGCGGTCGGCTTCGACGGCTTCCTCCTGGACGACCACGTGCCGCACATGACCGGCGATTCACCGTACGGGCACCGTGCCCGCGCCCATGCGATCGGGTACATGCAGGGCCTGCTGGCCGCCATCCTGGGAGGGAGCTGATGCGCGTCGTCGTCACCGGAGCCGCAGGCGCGATCGGGCGCTACGTCGTGGCCGACCTTGCCGCGCGCGGGCACGATGTCGTCGCGCTCGACCGCGCGGCACCGGGGACCGCGGACCCGGGCACCGGCGGCCGGCGCGACCGGACCCAGTCTCGCGAGCTCGTCGCGGCGATGGACGCCCCCGTGCCCGACCCCGCGCGGGTCACGTGGCGGATCGGCGACGGCCGCGACGAGACGCTCATGGCCGAGGCGTGTGCCGGTGCGGACGCGCTCATCCACCTCGCGGCGATCCCCGCGCCGGTCCTCGGGACGCCGCTGGAGGTCTTCGCCACGAACACCCAGGCGACATTCGTCGCGCTCGAGGCCGCGGGCGTGGCGGGGATCCGCCGCGTCGTGATCGCATCGAGCATCTCGCTCCTGGGCATCCCCTGGTCGCCGGTGCCGATCTCGCCGCTCTACGCGCCGATCGACGAGGAGCACCCGAACATCGGCTCCGACCCGTACGCGCTCTCCAAGGAGACGGACGAGGCGACCCTCCGGACGATGCACCGCCGCCATGGCTACCAGGCGGTCGCGCTGCGGATCTCCGGCACCGCGCCGATCGCCTTCCACCGCCACCATGCGCCGGCCATCGCGGCGGACCCGGGCCTGCGGAAGCACGAGCTCTGGGCGTACCTCGATTCGCGGGACGGGGCGCGGGCGTTCGTCCTCGCGGTCGAGCGCGACCTCCCCGGGCACCACGTCATCAACGTCATGGCCGCGGACACGAACTGCCCGGTGCCGAGCGCCGAGCTGATGGCCCGCTACCATCCCGGGACGCCGCTCCGCCGGCCGCTCGCCGGGCGGGAGAGCATCTTCGACGTGACGCGCTGCCGGGAGCTGCTCGGGTTCGTCCCCGAGCACCGGCTGATCGAGGAGTGACCCGATGACGACCCCCGCCACGCCCCCGATCCCGCAGCTCCCCGGTGGCTCCATCCTCGGCAAGCCGGTCCGCCAGGTCGCGCTCGTCGTGGCGGACGCGGAGGCGCAGGCGCGCGCGTGGGCGGAGCACCTCGGCATCGGCCCCTGGAACCTCTACACGATCGGCGCCCCGGACCTCGTCGGGATGACGTACCGCGGCAAGCCCGCCGACTTCCGGATCCGCCACGCGGTCGCCTTCTCGGGCGAGGTGATGCTCGAGCTCGTCCAACCGCTCTCCGGCGAGAGCATCTGGCAGGAGTACCTGGAGCGGCGAGGCGCGACGCTCCACCACATCGCGTTCTACGCGGACGACTTCGCGGTCTCCGCCGCGATCGTGGAGGCGGACGGCTGGGTCGCGGTCCAGACCGGGAGCGGCTTCGGGCGCTCGCGCGACGGGCGTTTCGCCTACTACGAGCACCCGGCGGTCGAGGGGATCATCGTGGAGGTCGTCCAGGCGCCCGCGGACCGCTTCCCGCCGGAGCTGACGATCCCGCCGGTCGCGCGCTGACGGTCCGGCGGCCGGGCGGACGCCGACCCGCTCGCATGCCGCCGCACCCCGACCGACGCGCGACGCACCGCGTGCGGATGCGCCGCCTCCTCGCCCACGAGCTCTTCCTGCCGTTCCTGCTCGCGCTCGCGAGCCGGGTGCTGTTCAGCTGCGCCCTCCTGGCGGGCGCGATGGACGCACCCGTCCCCGCCGGGGCAGCGGAGGGCAGCCTGGCCGGCCGCGCCTTCCTCGCGTGGGACGGGTGGTGGTACGCGTCGATCGCGACCACGGGCTACCACGCGGCACCGGTGATCGACGGCTACCACGACGTCGCCTTCTTCCCTCTCTGGCCGGCGCTCCTCGCGGTCGGCACCACCGTGCTGCCCGTCGCGGTCGCGGCGGCCCTGCTCGCCAACGGGCTCTTCGTGGTCGCGATCCTCGTCGCATACCGCGCCTTCGCCCCGACCTTCGGCCGCGAGCGCACGCTGGGGGGCCTTGCGCTCCTCGCCTTCGGGCCGGCCGCGTACGTCTTCAGCCTGGGCTACAGCGAATCGCTCTTCCTGCTCCTCGTCGCGCTCGCGTTCGTGCCTGCGCTCCGGCGGCCGCGCCCGGGCGTCGCGTTCCTCGCGTCGCTCACCCGCCTCACCGGCCCCGCGCTCTCCGCGATGGCGCTCGCCGGCCCGCTCACCGAGCGGCGGCGGCCCACGCGGGACGAGCTCGCCCTGCTCGTGGCCGGACCGCTCGCGTTCGTGGCGTGGTGCGCGGCGATCGCGGGGATCACCGGCGACCCCCTTGGGTACCTGCGCGGGTCGCCGTCGTGGTACGCGGGGACGGGCCTGCCGACCGGGGCGCTCTCGTTCGTGGCGCCGCTCGTCATCCCGCAGGAGGCCGCGCTCCGGCTGGTCGCGGGCGTGGGGCTGGCCCTGCCGCTCCTGGGCACGCTCGTCCTGCTCCGGGAGCGGCGCTGGGAGATGGCGGCCTACTGCATCGCCGCGCTCATCCCGACGCTCCTCTTCGCCACGTGGTCGTCCATGCCGCGCCATGCGCTGGTCGCGCTGCCCGCGTTCATCGCGCTCGTGCCCGCGACGCCCCGGCGGGCGCAGCTCGGGGTCACCGTGGCGCTGCTCGCGCTCGTCGCGACCTGGCTCGCCCTGCTCACCGTGGACCTCGCGATCACGCCCTGACGGAGACGGCAGGGCCGGGGCGGGGGATCCGGCCGCCGCCGTGGCCGGCGATAGCGGAAGATGACGGCCGCCGATCGCGTCGCCCGTGTACGGCAGACGTAGCCCCTCGGCACAGCGCCCCAGGAGTCCACCGATGCCCCGTGACCACGCGCACCCGGAGCCGCCCGGGCCCGAGGGGACGCCGGCGTGGGCCGAGTGGGTGAAGGACTACTACCGCGACGTCGAGACGTACGACTGGGTGGCGGCGACGGACCGGTTCTCCGGGCCGGAGACGCTCTTCCACCGCCGCCGCTCGGCCGAGGCGCGACGCCTCATCGCGCGGCACCTGGGACCGGGCGACGGACCGATCCTCGATGCGGGATGCGGCACCGGCCTGATCACCCGCCACCTGCCGCCGGGCGCGACGGGGATCGACATCAACCCCCGGAACATCGCGCTCGCCCGGGAGCGGCTCCCCGAGCACGCGTTCGTGCTCGGGGACGTGGAGGCGCTTCCGTTCGCCGATGGCTCGTTCGGCGGCGCGCTGTGCACGGAGGTGATCGAGCACATCCCCGCTCCCGACGCGGCGCTGCGGGAGCTCGCCCGGGTCCTCCGGCCGGGGGGCGTCCTCATCGGGATGACGCCCGGGACGAGCCCGGTCTGGTCGCTCCGGTTCCTCTCACGCTCCTGCCCGCACAGCGAGCCGTTCCATCGGAACTACACGACCGCCGCGGTCCGCGGGATGCTCGAGGCGGCGGGGCTCGCACCGGTCAGCGTGGGCTACACGCTGCTCCGGATGTCCGTCGCGTTCGTCGCCCGCCGACCCGGCGGCTGACGGGGTCCGCTCAGGCCGCGGGCGGATCGCCGAGGACGGTCCCCGCCGGGAGGTTCCCCGCGTCGCGGTGCCAGCGGTAGAGGTCGTGGACGCTCTCCGCGAACGGCCGCGGGACGACGCCGAGCTCGCGGCGCGCCTTCTCGCCGACGATCGCGTGGTTCGCCCGGAGCGCGAGGAGCGATTCGCCGGTGAAGAGCGGCTCGGCATGGGTCACCCGGGAGAGGAGCGTCATCGGCGGCGCGCCGAGCCGCGCGATCGCCATCGGCAGGACGATCCGGGGTGCCGGCACGCCGACGATCGCCGCCGCGGTCGCGGTGAGCTCCGCGACCGTCCGCCGGTGGCCGCTGACGAGGTAGCTCTCGTTCCGGCGCCCGCGCGCGGGGTCCGCGGCCGCGAGGATCGCCGCCGCCACGTCCCGCACGTCCACCCAGTCGAATCCGCCCGCCACGACGGCCGGCATCCGCCGCCGCGCGACCGCGAGGAAGACCCGGCCCATCCGCGAAGGCGCGTGATCGTCCGGCCCGATGAGCCCCGTGGGGTGGAGGACCACCCCATCGAGCCCGTCCGCGATCGCCGCCCGGACGACCCGCTCCCCCTCGGCCTTCGTCCGGTCGTAGACCGGCCAGCGCCCGCCGGTCGGTGGCACCCGGGCACGCGTCTCGTCGAGCGGGACGTCCACCGGCTCCTGGCGGAAGGCGTGGATCGAGCTGACGTGGACCATCCGGACGCCCTCCGCGCGGGCGGCCGCCGCCACGTTCCGCGTCCCGCCCACGTTCACCGCGCGGACGAGACCGCCCCGGCCGCCGTCGATCGAGATGACCGCGGCAAGATGGAGGACGAGCGATGCGCCCCCGACCGCGCGCCGGACCGCGTCCGCATCCCGGACGTCCGCCACGACGCGCTCCACGTCCAGGCCCGCGAGCGCGCGTTCGTCCCCCAGGTAGAGGGCGCGGACGCGCACCCCCGCCGCGAGGAGCGCCCGGACGAGGACGCCCCCGAGATGGCCGGACGCGCCGGTGACGACGACCGGGGCGGCAGCGTCCGGGACGATCACCGCGCCCCTCAGTCCCCGAGCGCGCGGAGGTGGTCGCGGCTCTGCCGGCAGCTCGCGTCCGGGTCGGTGTCGCCGTACCAGCTCAGCTCGGTCGTGATCCAGCCGTCGAAGCCGGTCTCCGTGAACGTCGCGAGGACCCGCCCCCAGTCGATCCCCTTCGTCCCCTCGCCGAGGACGCAGTACTTCCCGAACGCCCAGTCCTTCAGGTGGACATACGCGGTCCGGCCGGCGTACTTCCGGATCTGGCCTTCGTAGTCCTCGTCCATGAAGGCGGAGATCCCGATGTCGATGCACACCTGCACCCGGGGGTCGGCGTAGGCGAGCATCCGGTCCTGCTCGCTCTCGCGCTCCACGATGCAGCGCGGGTGGGAGTGGTGGCTGACATCGATGCCCAGCGGCTCCGCGTACGCGGCGAGCTCGCTCGCGACGTCGGCGACGCGCTTCAGCTCGTCGTCCGTGGGCAGGCGGCGGAAGACGCGGTCACCACCGATGAAGACGTAATGCTTCCCGCCGAGCTCCGCGAGGTAGTCGATGAGGCGCTTCTGGATCTCCGTCTGACGGCGTCGGCGCGCGTCGTCCACCTGGATGACGCCGAGGACCGCGACCGCGGGGATCCCCGCGTCCGCGAGGAAGCCGCGGACCCGCGCAGGCGGCCCATACCAGCCCAGGTCCGGGTCGAGGAGCTCGATCCCCTCCCAGCCGGCCTCCGCGATCGTCGCGAAGACCCGCGCGAGGTCCGGGTCGCGCGTCTCGTTCCAGGTGAGCGTGTTGTAGCCGAGCTTCCAGGGGCGGGCGGGGGGCATCACGGGGCTC
>JBJTJV010000231.1:0-2104 GCA_046352645.1 Chloroflexota bacterium
CGGATCCCGCGCTCGTCGCCGCGATGGACCGCCTGGAGGCCGCGCTCTCGGTGGTCGCGCCACCGGGGCTCGCCGCGGCCGCCCGTTCCGCCGGCTGTCCGCCCGACGGCATCCGCGCGCTCGAGCGGGCCGGGCGGATCGGCGTGGTGGAGACGGACCTCGCGTGGTCTGCCGCGCGCCGCGACGCGACCGGGACGAGCAGGAAGTACGTCCTCGCGATCCTCGAGGACCTCGACCGGCGGGGCATCCGCCGGCGCACGGTCGCCGGCCACGTCCCCGGCCCCTAGGCGCCGCCGCTCCCCGGCCGGTGAGACCGCGCGCCGGTCCCCGCGGGCGCCGCGGCCCGCGCCCGCGCCCCGCCCCGCCGCTCGCCCCGCCCGCGACCTGCCGTCCGGCACGCGACGTCGGCGAAGATGTCGGGAACGCTACCGAGTGGAGACGGTCCCTTCACCCGGCTCTGCTTCCATCCGACGCGGCGGCGCCGCATCCCGCGCCGACCCGGCCGCGTCCGCCCAGCGCTGCGAGGTGATCCCGGTGCCCCGCTTCCGGCCCGTGCGGCCTCTTCCCGCCCTCGTCCTCGTGCTTGCCGCGGCGATCGCCCTGCCGCCGGCAGCGGTCGCGCAGGAACCCGGCGCATCCGCGCTGCCCGTCGCATGGCCCGTCGGGCCCGTCCGTGGCGCCGTGCTCGCCCCCGCGGAGGCGCGCACCGGCCTCCCGGCGCGGCTTCGGCTCGGCACCGCGCTCGCGGGGCTCGCGCTCGTCGGGGAGCGCGCCGCGTTCGCGCCCGGTGAGCTCGCCGCGCTCCGCCTGGAGCTGCCCGCCGCCGTGGACGACACGGAGCTCCGCCTCCAGCTCTGGGGCACGCAGGACGGCGCGCTCGCCGCCTGGGCGTATCCGGCGCTGCCCACCGACCCGTCGTGGGACACGCTTGTGGCGCGGATCCCCGTCCCCCAGCCGGGCGACTATCGGCTGCGGGTCCTGCGCGGGCGCACGGTCCTCGCGGAGACCGCCCTCGCCGTCCGCGACGTGCCCCGCCTCGCGGGCCTCGTCCACGACCCCGCGGGGCTGCTCGGCGGCGATCCGGCGCGCGTCGCGGCGGCCCAGGGGCGCTACGCGGACGGGACTGCGGGTGGCTGGCTCTGGTCGGCATGGGTCGCCGGGACCGGGGCGCTGCCGCTCGCCACGTGGATCGCGGACCTGCGGGCGGTGAACGCGGATCAGCTCGACCCGCGGGATGCGCTCCTCGTCGTCTCGGTCGCGCCCCGCGACGCGGACCTCGCCGTCGGCAGCGAGGCCGGCCGTGCGATCGTCCCGGCCGAGCTCGCCCAGGTCCGCGCCGACCTCTTCCCGGAGCTCGCCGCCGGCCGCTGGATCGAGCTCCTGGAACGGGCCGCGGAGGAGCTCGTCCTCTTCCATGGCGCGGGTCCCGTCGCGACGCCGACGCCACAGCCCACCCCCGCCCCCACGCCGCAGCTCGCGCCGAGCTTCCTCGGCCTCGGCCGGACCGCCGCGGTCGCACTCGCCGCGCGCCGGGGGATCGAGCTCCGGATCACGGAGCGCGAGGTCACGGACGCCCCGCGCGGCACCGTCCTCGCCCAGGACCCTGCGCCCGGCGCGCCGATCGTCCCGGGCCGCCCGGTCATCCTCGTTGTCGCGGCCACCCCGGCGACCGTCCGCGTCCCGGACGTCGTCGGCCTGCCGGAGGCGGACGCCCTCGCGGACCTCTACCGCGCCGGGCTCCGGCCGGGTGCCCGCACGGAGCGCACGAGCCTGACCGTGCCGCTCGGCGACATCCTGCGCACGGACCCTGCCCCGGGGACGGAGCTCCTGCCCGGCAGCCTCGTCGCCTACACGGTCTCGTCCGGTCGGCCGGCTGCGACCCCCCGGCCCACGCCCCGGCCCGTCCTCGTCCCGGACGTGCGCGACCTCCCCGAGCTCGACGCGATCACCTCCCTCCTCGATGCCGGCCTCGTCCCCGGCACGCGGACCGTCCGCCCGAGCCGGCGGATCGCGGCCGGGCATGTGATCGAGACCGATCCGGCCGCGGGCACCCTCGTGCGCCACGCCGCGCGCATCGCCTACGTCGTGAGCAGCGGCCCCGCGC
>JBJTJV010000232.1:0-5721 GCA_046352645.1 Chloroflexota bacterium
GCACCCGTCCGTCGCTCCGGGCACCGATCTCCCACGTGCGGCCGTCGGGCGCGACGAGGCGATCGGTGAGCCGCGGCCGGACGAGCTCGCCCCCGTTCGCGATCGCCGCACCGATGCGAGCCATCTGGAGCGGGCTCACGAGGACCTGTGCCTGACCGAAGCCCGCGCCCGCGAGCTCCACCCGCCCGGAGAACCCCGCGAGCAGTCCGGTCCCGTCGTTCAGCCGACCACCGGCCGCGGGCAGCTCGAACGCGGGGGCGCTGCCGATCCCAAGACGCGCGGCCGTCGCCGCGAGCGCCTCGGCGCCCGTGGCGAGCGCCGCACGCGCGAACCAGACGTTGCTCGACACCTCCATCGCCTCCGCGAGCGTGAGTGGCGACCCGAGCTGCACGTCACGCACCGCGTCCCGGATGCGCACGCCGTCGATGACGAGCCCCTCGCGCGACTGGCGCGGCTGGCCCGCGAACGTCGTGCCGGCGTCGATCGCGCCGCTCTCGAGTGCGGCGGCCGCGGTCACCACCTTGAAGACCGAGCCCGGGACGTAGAGCCCCTGGGTCGGCCGGACGAGCAGCGCGCCATCGGTCGCCGCCCGCAGCTCGTCGAGGTAGCGGCGGCCCGTCGCGACGCCGGAGAGCCGCGGGGCGTCTAAGGTCGGCCCGGAGACGAGCGCGAGGATGCGCCCGGTGGCAGGCTCGAGCAGCACGATCGCGCCCCGCCGTCCGGCGAGGAGCGCCGCCCCGAGGCGCTGAAGGTCCGCAGCGATCGAGGTGACGACATCGAGCGGCTCCCACGGAGCAGCACGCAGCTTCCGCAGGAGGGTGCCGGTCGCACCGGGCTCCGCGAGCCCCGCGAGCTGGGCATCCCAGGTCGCCTCGAGGCCTGCCGCGCCGAGCAGCAGGCTCCGATAGCCCGTCACCGGTGCCGCCGCGTCGAGGGGGTAGCGGCGCCGCACCGTGCCGCCGCCCGCCGCGAGGACCGTGCCGTCGGCGGCGAGGATGCGACCGCGCGTGACCGCCCGGGCTGCCGCCAGGCGGAGCGGATCGAGCGGATCCGCGCCGAGCGCATCGGCCTGCGCCACCTGCCACCAGGTCGCCCCGGCCCCGACCGCCCCGAAGAGGAGGATGAAGACGAGCCCGAGCACCCCGAGGCCCCGTCCGATCGGCGGCGCCGGCGGCAGGATCGGGGCGGCCGCGCCGGTGGCACGGCGGCGCCTCACCGGGCCTCCCGGCGCGCATCGAGCGCGAGGAGGAGGCCGACGCAGATGCCGCAGGCGAGGAGGGACGAGCCACCGTAGCTCACGAACGGCAGCGTCACGCCCGTGAGCGGGACGACCTTCAGGTTGCCGCCGATGATCAGCGCCGCCTGGAGCACGAGGACCGTGGTGAGCCCCGTCGCGAGCAGCGCCCGGAAGTCATCGCCTGCGCGGGCCGCGATCGTGAGGCCGCGCAGGCCGAGGACGAGATAGCAGCCGCACAGGGCGAGCAGCCCGGCGAGCCCGAGCTCCTCGCCGAGCGCGGCGACCACGAGGTCGGTGTGGATCGCCGGCATCGCCGGGACCCCGGCCACCTCCGGCAGGCCGGCGCCGAGGCCCGTCCCCGCGATGCCGCCGCGACCGAGGGCGAAGAGCGCCCGGAGCGCCTGGTAGCCGCTGCCGAGCGGGTCGGCCCACGGGTCCGCCCAGGCATCCACGCGGACGCGCACGTGCGCGAAGAGCCCGTAGAGGACCACGGAGGCGACCCCCGCGAGCGCGATGCCGCCGAGCACCCACGCACGCCGCTGCGTCGCGGTCCAGAGCATCGCGAGGAAGAGCCCGTAGAAAAGCAGCGCCGCCCCGAGGTCCCGCTGCACGACGACGAGCAGGATCGCGAGCCCGAGCATCGCGAGAAGCGGCACCAGCCAGGGCAGCGGCGGCAGGGGCAGCGGGCCGAGGCGCAGGTCGCGGGCGAGGAGCGCCCGCCGGTCCGCGAGGTACCCCGCGAGGACGATGGCGAGGATGGGCTTGAGGATCTCCGACGGCTGACCGGCGAGGGGTCCGATCCGCACGCTCAGTCGCGCCCCGTTCACATCCGTCCCGAAGACGAGGACGACCGCGAGCAGGCCGATCCCGACGAGCGCCCAGGTGTACGGGTGGTCGCGGAGCAGGCCGTCGCCGCGCCCGAGGAGCGCGATCGTCGCGCAGGCCCCCACCGCGAGAAGCAGCCAGCCGAGCTGCGCGGTCGCGAGCGCCCCGCCGGGCCCGAGCGATTGCGGGAGCCGCTCCATGAGCAGGAGCGACACTCCGCCGAGGAGCGCGACGACCGGCAGGAGCAGCTGGTCCGCCCGGCTGCCGCGCAGCGACAGCGCACCATGGAGGACTGCGATCGCACCCATCCAGGCCGCGATCGGCCCCGGCACGCCGAGGGTGGGCGTGCCTGCGCGCAGCGATGCGAGCGATGCCCAGCCCACGACGAGCGCGCAGCCCACGAGGACGAGCAGCAGGCGCTCGTCCCCCCGACCCCGCGCCACCCCGCCGACGGCACCGAGCGCGGGTGCGCTCACCCGGGCTCGTCCCCTGCGAGCTCGACCCGCACCCGGACGGCGCCGAACGCGATCTCGTCGCCGACCGTCACGGACGCGCTCGCCTCGACCGGATGCCCCGCCACCCGGATCCCCTCCGCACCCTCGGGGACGGCGAGCGACCACGCCTCGCCGCGCCACGCGAGGATCGCGGGACCGGCGTCGAGCGACGGGTCGTCCACGTGGATCGTGGCGGACGGGTCGCGCCCGAAGGAAGCCACCGCGCCGATCGCGACCGTCGTCCCCTGCACCGGGCTGCCGCGTGGCGAGGCGAGCACGATGATCCGCCCCACCGCCTCCGGCGCCGCGCGAACGGTGCGCCGGAGGTCCCGGAGCACGATCCGTGCGACCGCGACGAGGATGACCCAGAGGAGCACGAGGAACGCGATGCGCAGCCCCCAGAGGGCGAGGACGAACGGGTCGGGGATCACGCCGCGTCCGCCGGCTCCACGTCGATGACGCTCCTCCCGAGGACGAGACGGTCCCCCGCCCCGAGCGCGGCCGCCCGAACGGGCCGCCCGTTGAGCAGGCTGCCGTTCCGGCTGCCGAGATCGGTGTAGACGAGCACGCCCTGCTGCCAGGCGAGGCGGCCATGGCGGCGGCTCACGCCCGCGTCGGGCAGGCGGACCGCGCAGTCCCGCCCGCGACCGACGAGGAGCACGGCATCACCGACGCCGATCCAGGCCTGCGGCATCCCGGGGACCGTCACGGCGAGCACGGCACGCAGGGCGCCGGGCTGCTCCGCGGGCCGACCCGGCCCCTCCCTGCCTATCCATGGATCCACGTCCGCCGCACCTGTCCCTGTGGCGGGCTCCGCTGACGCGCCGATCCGCAGGCCGCTCCGCGGCAGCGACGGGTCGCCGATGACGGTCACCACCGGGACCGCGGCGAAGCGGACGCCGTGCCGGGGCACCCGCGCGCGCAAGGCGTCCGCAAGCGCGGCGCCGGCGCGGTCGGGATCCGCCGCCAGCCGGGACGCAGTCGGGACGCGCACCTCCCAGCGCGAAGGCGCCCGACCGCCCGCCCCGCGCCGCCGCGCGGCATCCACCGCGGCCCGCTCGAGGCGTCGGGCGACCTCCTCTGCCGGGGTGCCCACCGGCAGCAGCCGGGCGACAGGACGCTCCGCGACCGCCTCGAGGAGACGCTCGAGCCGGAGCAACGGTCCGCTCATCCGGCCGCCTCGCCGACCGGTGACGCGAGCGTCCGCGCGGCATCGCGGCGGACGCGTGCCTCCGCTGCCCCGTACAGCACGAACCGGAAGACCCAGTGGAACCAGACGAGGGCGACGAACACCGATGCGATGACGCCGAGGCCCGCGAATCCGCCGACGAGGACCGGTGCGACGAGCCCGAAGAGCCCGGTGAGCAGGCCGATCGCCACGCCCGAGCCGAGCGCCGGCAGCGCCGCCTCCCGGATGGACGGGGGGTCGCTGGGCACGAAGCGATAGACGACGAGCGACGCGAGCGTGGCACCCCCGATCCCGATGGCCGGGCCGACGAGCAGGCCGAGGAACCCGAGGTCCATCCCGACCGCCAGCGCCGCCACCTGGCGGACCACGCCGAGCGACGCCGCCGCGACCGCCGCGACGAACGCACCAACGAGCAGGAGGATCGCGGCGATGCCCTCGATCCGCGCGATGAGCGCGTTCCGGCGCCGACGGGGCGGCAGCAGCACGTCGAGCGAATCATGGAGACCGACGTAGAAGCCGCTCGCGCCCCAGGCGAACGCGATGAGACCCACGACGGTGCCGACGCGTGCGCCATCGGCGAGGCCGGAGATGATCTCCCGGGCGAACGCCTCGACGGGCGGCACCTGGCCGATGAGCCAGAGGACGGCCTCGTCGCGGCGCGCCTCCGTGTCGCCCAGGAGGACGAGGACGCTGATGAGCAGGAGGAGCCCGGAGATGACCGCGAAGAGGGCAAGGAAGGCGAGGCCTGCTGCAAGGACGCTCCCGTTCACGATGCCGTACGCGGAAAGCGGCGCCCGCACCCGCTGGACGACCGGCGAATCGGCCACGAGCGACCCGGCGCGGATGGCGCGCTCCCGCGCCGCCACGAGGCGCGCCCGGCGTCCGCCGCCGCGCATCAGCGGTCCCCGCGGATCGGGCGCGTCGTGGGCATCTGGTCAGGCGGCGCCGGTGCCGCCTCCGCCACCGGCCGCGGAGGCGCCGGTCGCAGGCGCCGGGGACGCCGACGTCTCGCCGGATGCGGCCGGAGCCCCGGTGGCCGTGCCCCCGGCGCCGGCCGCGGCGCCCGTCGCGGGATCACCCGCGGTGCCGGCCGCCGCGTCCGGCTTGCGCACCGGACCGTTCGTGGACCGGGCATCCACCTTCGCCCAGCCGGACCCCTTGAAGTGGATCGCGGGCGCGCTCAGCGCCTTGCGCATCGCGCCGCCGCACGCCGCACACGTCGCGGGTCCCGCGGCGGAGATCGCGTGGATCACCTCGATGCCCTGGCCACAGGCGGTGCACACGTATTCGTAGATCGGCATCCTCAGCCTCCGGTCCCGCTTCCGGCGGGCATCGCCCGCACCAGCCCTGCGATCATCCGAGCGCCGCCCGCAGCGTGCGCAGCCGCGCCACACGCTCGGCGAGCTCGTCCGCGCGTGCCTGCGCGCCCGCCACCACCGGCGGCGGGGCCTTGGCGAGGAAGCTCGCGTCCGCCAGGCGCGCCTGCGCGCCGGCGAGCATCCGCTCCGCCTCGGCGAGCTCCTTGTCCAGCCGCGCGCGATCGCGCTCGGCCGTCTCGTCCGCTGCCCCCGCACCGGGCCGGATCACCGCCTCGATCCGCCCCGCGACGACCGCGATCGCACCCCCGCCGCTCGGCAGCGTCCCGGCCGCCACGCGAACGAGCGGCTCGCTCGTGCGCGGGCCGCAGCTCGTCCCAGGCCGGGGCGAGGTCGTCGGGCAGGGTCGCCTCCATGGGCAGCCACGCGACGGCATCGAGCTTCGCTTCCGCGCGCGCGTTCCGGAGCGCCCGCACGAGGTCGATCAGCTCACCCGTCGCCGCGGCCACCTCCGCGTCCGCGGGGGGCGCGACGGGCCAGTCCGCGACGATGAGCAGCTCCGGGTCGTCCGCGGCGTGCGGCAGGTTCGCCCAGATCGCCTCCGTGAGGAAGGGCATCACCGGGTGGAGCAGGCGCAGGTACGTGTCGAGCGCCTCGACG
>JBJTJV010000233.1:0-4436 GCA_046352645.1 Chloroflexota bacterium
GCGGGGGCGTCGGGGACGATCGTACGGGAGGTGACCGCCCGACCGAGTTCGTGGAGCCGCTCACCGTGAACGCGACGAGCCGTCCGTTCACGGCGATCGAGGCGTCCTGCCCGCCGGCGGGCACGGTCCTCGCGCGGCATCACTGACCCACAGCGCGTGACGCCCACCCCTGCCGGTGCGGGGGGGTCGCCGCCGTTCCTGCCTCCGGTCAGGCGGGCAGGCGGCCGGCGGCGCGGAGGAGGTCCAGGCAGATCTCCGCGGCCTGGAGGTGGAGGTCCACGACCGCCTCCTGGGAGCTCGCCGCGACATGCGGCGTCTCGACCACGTTCGGGAGGTCACGGAACGGGTCGTGCTCGGGATCGGGCGGCTCCGGGTCGCGGACGTCGAGCGCGGCGAAGGCGATGCGTCCGTCCGCGAGCGCGGCCGCCAGCGCCGGCTCGTCCACGAGGCCCCCGCGCGCCACGTTCACGAAGAGCATCCCGGGCTTCGCGTGGCGGAGCGACGCCGCATCGATGAGGTGGCGCGACTGCGGCGTGAGCGCGGCGCACAGGACGACCGCATCGGCCGTCGCAAGGAGCTCCGCGAGCGGCACGACCGGCAGCCCGGGCCGCGACGCGACGAACGGGTCCGCCGCGATCGTCCGGAGCCCGAATCCCTGGGCGCGCGCCGCGACCCGCGTCCCGATCCGGCCCGCGCCCACGATCCCGAGCGTCTTCCCGCGGACCCGGCGGATCCCCTCCACGTGGCGCGAGCGCCGGATCGCCTTCCAGCCGTGCTCCTCCACGAGATCCACGATCGGGACGAGGTGGCGCCAGAGCGCGAGGAGCAGCGTGAGCGCGTGGTCCGCGACCTCGTCCGAGCAGTAGCCGGGGACGTTCGTGACGGGGATCCCCCGCGCCTCGGCAGCCGCGTGGTCCACCTGGTTCATCCCGATGCTGTAGCAGAGGATCCCCGCCGGGTCGCGGAGCCGCGCGATCCGTTCCCCGTCCAGCCGGGCGACCGAGGTCGCGATGACGACATCCGCGTCCACGATCAGCCGCTCGGCCGCCGCCGCGTCCTCCGGGATGACGAGCTCCACGCCCGCGGGCTCCAGGACGGAGCGCTCCAGGTCGTACGCCCAGGGGGCGGGGATCGGGTCGAAGAAGACGACGCGCGGCCGACCACCGGCGATCCCGCTGGGGGCGGTGGCGGACGACGGCTCGGTCATGGGCGGGAGCCTAGCGGATGCGCGCGGCGGAATCCCTCCCGCCGCGCGCCGTCGCGGTGCTAGGCTGCCCGTGGCGCTCTTGAGGCGGGGTCGGCTGATGACATCGCAGCGGGCGTCCAGAAGACAGAGGAGGACCGGATGCGGTTCCGTAAGCTCGGGCTGGCGCTCGCCGGCGTGATGCTGGCGTCGCTCGGCGCCGGCGCCGTGAGCGCCCAGGACGGTGGCTCCGTCCTGCGCGTGGCGCGGCTCGCCGACCACTTCAACACGTTCCACCCGGTGCAGTTCCAGACGGGGAACCAGTTCCAGTGGTGGAGCAACATCTTCAACACGCTCGTGAAGGTGGACACGGACTCGCGCACGGTCGTGGCGGATCTCGCCGATTCGTGGGAGATCTCCCCGGACGGCCTCGTCTACACCTTCAACCTGAACCCGAACGTCACCTGGCATGACGGCACGCCGTTCACCGCGAACGACGTGGACTTCACGATCGACTGGTTCGCGAACAACTCCACGGTGGACGAGACCGGCGCGCTCGCCCCCGTCTACAAGGGCTTCCTGCCCAAGTGGGGCCAGATCGCGGGCGTCGCCGATGTCGCGGGCACGCTCAACGAGGACGGCAGCGTCACCCCCGGCACCGGGCACGTCTCGGGCGTGGAGGTCGTGGACGACCACACCATCCGCATCACGCTGAGCGCGCCGGACGCGATCTTCCTGCCCGGCCTCTCGGACATGGCGAACGCGATCATGCCGGAGCACCTGCTCAAGGACACGACCGCGGGCGACGTCGAGGCGACCCCGTTCACGATGGGCACCCCGGGCGCCACGATCGGCACCGGCCCCTACAAGCTCGCCGAGTATCTGCCCGACCAGCAGGTGACGCTCGAGGCGAACGCGGACTACTTCAAGGGTGCGCCCGCGATCGACCGGATCGTCTTCAAGCTGTTCGCGGACCCCGCGCTCGCCATCGCGCAGCTCGAGTCGGGTGACCTCGATCTCGCGTTCCGCGTGCCGCCGTCCGAGTTCGACCGGCTCGCCGCGAACGAGAGCCTGAACGTCATCTCCGCCCGGAACCCGGGTGTCGTCCGGATCGTGATGAACACGGACACGGCGCCCTGGGACAAGGTGGAGAACCGCCAGGCGGTCGCGTACGCGATCAACAAGCAGGCGATCGTGGACTCGTTCTACAAGGGTCGCGCCGAGGTCCTCTACAACCACCCCGGCTTCACGACCTACGACGACATCAACAAGTACGAGCACGACCCGGCGAAGGCCGCCGAGCTGCTCGCGGCCGGTGGCTACGCCGGCGAGCCCTTCAAGATCGTCTACGACTCCAGCTTCCCGGACGCGGGCTCGATCATGCCGCTCATCCAGGCCGACCTCGTGGCCGCCGGGATCAACGCGGAGCTCGTCCCGACCGAGGGTGCGGAGGCCTACGTCGCGATGCTCGGTGACCGCTCCAAGTGGGACGGCACGGTCGGCGTCGGCGGCAGCGAGGCGCTCAACCCCGATCGCTCCAAGCAGTACTACTCCACCACGGCCAGCCCGACGTCCGCGAACTCGAACTACACGAATCCGCGGATCTTCGAGCTCTGGGACGCGGCGCGTGCCGAGGCCGACGAGGCGAAGCGCGACGAGATGTACCACGAGCTCGCGCTCATCCTCAACACGGATCTGCCGATGATCCACCTCTACGCCCCGAACCTCGTGATGGTCTCCACGAAGGGGCTGGGCGGCGGGTTCGCCGTCCACCTGAACGAGCGCGAATCGTTCATGAACTCCGAGACCTGGACGCTGGAGCCGGCCGGCTGACCGTCGGCTGACCCCGGCTTCGCCGCCGCACGCACGATGGCGCCCATCAGCCCCCCCACCCGGGGACCCGGCTGATGGGCGCCTACTTCATCCGGCGGGTCCTCATCGCGATCCCGGTCCTGCTCGGGATCACGCTGCTCGCCTTCATCGTCGTCAACCTCACCCCGGGCGACCCGCTCACCGCCCGGATGGACCCCGAGACGTTCGCGCGGATGAGCGCGAACCCCGAGCAGCTCGAGGCGATGCGCCGGCAGCTCGGCCTGGACCAGCCGATCCCCGTGCAGTACCTCCGCTGGCTCGGCGGCGTCCTCCAGGGGGACCTGGGCTACAGCATCAGCACCGGCCGCGCGATCGTGGACGAGATCGGCCCGCGGATCGGGCCGAGCCTCTCGCTCATGCTGCTCGCGGCGCTCATCGCCCTCGCCTTCGGCCTGCCCGCCGGGATCCTCTCCGCGGTCCGCCAGTACGGAAAGACGGACTACGTGCTCTCGGCGCTCACCGTCCTCCTCGTCTCCACGCCGACCTTCGTCCTGGGCCTCGTCGCCATCTACATCTTCGGCGTCTCGCTCGACTGGCTCCCCGTGGGCGAGCTCGTCACCGTCGGCAAGGAGAACGACCTCCTCGACCGGCTCTCGCACTACATCCTGCCCGCGCTCATCCTCGGCCTCGTCAACGCGGCGCTCCTCATGCGCTACACCCGGGCGAGCATGCTCGAGGCGCTCGGCGCGGACTACATCACGACCGCCGAGTCGAAGGGGCTGACCCACCGGATCGTGGTCATCCGCCACGGCCTGCGGAACGCGCTCCTGCCGGTGATCACCGTGCTCGCCTTCCTCATGCCCGAGCTGATCGCGGGCGCGGTCGTCACGGAGACCGTCTTCAACTGGCCGGGCCTGGGACAGCTCTCCGTGAAGGCCGCGAAGGCGGGCGACCCGACGCTGATGATGGGGATCGTCCTCATCGTGGGGACCGCGGTCCTCATCGCCTCGATCCTCGCGGACCTCGCGTATTCCATCGCCGACCCGCGGATCCGGTTCGACCGTGGACGCTGAGCGGGTCACGGGCGCCGACGCGGAGCGCGCCGAGCAGATCGTCGCGGGCGAGCACGAGGGGCTCGTCCGGATGGCGGTGCGCCGGTTCACGCGCCACCGGCTCGCGATGGTCGGGCTGGTGACGCTCGTGACGATCGTCGCGATCGCCGCGCTGGCACCGATCCTCCTGCCGCTCGACCCGATCACGCCGGACTACGACAACCAGGGCATGCCGCCGAGGGGGGGCGCGTGGGTCGGCGGCCTGCCCCGGTTGGGGGTGTCCGGCGTGATCGGGTCGGGCGGGGGGAGGGCCGGTGCGGGCGCGGCGATCGCGACGATCGTCACGAGCGTCACCAGCCCGACCATCGCGAGCCGGTGGCGCGTGAACC
>JBJTJV010000234.1:0-2501 GCA_046352645.1 Chloroflexota bacterium
GCGATCGCGTCCGCGAGATCGGTCATCTGACGGGCATACGCCTCCAGGCGGACGGGCGCGTCCGGGTCGAGCGGGTCGAAGGGCGGCTGCGCGAAGACCGTCTCCCAGGTCCCGTCCGGTGCCTGGAGCCGGACGG
Source organism: Chloroflexota bacterium (assembly GCA_046352645.1). Classification (GTDB taxonomy): domain Bacteria; phylum Chloroflexota; class Limnocylindria; order Limnocylindrales; family CSP1-4; genus JAFMJV01. Next base: position 137 of record JBJTJV010000234.1, read on the forward strand.
TGCCGTAGGAATCGAGATCGATCGCGCCGTCCGAGCCGACGATGAGCAGCTGGAGGGCCGAGCCCATGCCGGGGCGGGGGATCTCGTAGGAGAGCCACACCTGCGCGAGCACATCGTTCGCGAGACGGACCTGTGCCATCGCGCTCCGGCCGCGCGGCGGGCCTTCCGTGTAGCTCACGTACTGGGCGGCCACGTGGGCGCCGTCCGCCCCGCCGAACCAGCGGACGAGGTCGCACGCGTGCGCCCCCCAGTCCGCGAAGGGCGTGACCTGGCGCTCGTCGCTGTTCCACGCGTCCGGCGGCAGGTCCCACTCCACCGCGGGACCGAAGACGCGGAGCATCCGGACGCGCCCGATCCGGCCATCGTCGATGAGCGCGCGCGCGGCGCGCGGGGCCGCCCGGAAGCGGTGCTGGGAGACGACCGCGAGCCGGACGTCCGCCCGGTCGCAGGCAGCGACGATCGCGGCCGCATCCGCGAAGGTCGGCGCCATCGGCTTCTCGACGAGGAGGTGCCTGCCTGCCGCAGCCGCTGCCTCCGCGTAGCCGCGGTGGCTCGCGGGCGGCGTGGCGAGGACGACGACGTCCACCGCCGGGTCGGTGAGGAGCGCATCCGGCGTGCGTGCAGGGACGCCGTGGCGGGCGGCGAGCTCGTCGGCCCCCCGCCCGCCCGCGACCGCGGCGAGGCGCATCCCCGGGACGGCACGCGCCGCGACGTTCGCCCAGGTCCGGCCCATGAAGCCGGAGCCCAGGATCCCGACGCCGAGCGGCGCGCCCATCACCGTGCCCCCCGCCCGCGGGGCTAGATCCGGTCCTTGAAGGCCGGGCCCACGGGGGTGACGAGGGTGCCGATCCCCTCGATCCAGCCCTCCATGACCTGGCCCTTCTTCAGGTAGGTGCCGGATGCGTCGCCGACGCCGTCCGGCGTGCCCGTAGCGATGATGTCGCCGGGCTCGAGGGTCATGAAGCGCGACGCGAAGGCGATCAGCTCCGCGCACGTGAAGATCATGTCCGCGGCCGTCGCGTCCTGGTGCTTCTTCTTCCCGACCTTGAGGGTCATCGCGAGGGACTGGGGGTCCGGGATCTCGTCCGCGGTGACCATCCAGGGGCCCATCGGGAGGAAGCCGTCCGGCCACTTGCCGTTCAGCCAGTCGAAGTAGAGGTCCCACTCGGACGGCGTGCGGCCCTTCACGCCCCACTCCGCGGTCCGCGCGGAGAGGTCGTTCACGATCGTGTAGCCCGCGACGTAGTCGAGCGCCTCGGCGAGGGGGATGTTCCGGCCGCGCTTGCCGATGATCACGCCGAGCTCGAGCTCCCAGTCCATCGTGTTCGAGGTCGTGGGGACCGCGACGGTCTCGCCGGGGCCCGCGACGGACGTGGAGGGCTTCATGAAGAGCTTGGGCACGGCGATCCGCTTGTCGAGGCGCTTGCCGCCGCCCTCCTCGATGTGCTTCTGGTAGTTGCCGGCGGCGCACAGGATCTTGCCCGGGCGGGCGATCGGCGCGAGCAGGGTGACCGCGGAGAGCTTCTTCCCGGTCGTCGCCTTCTTCGTGGCCGAGCGCGCCGCCTTCAGCGCGCCGGGGCCGGCGTTCAGGAGCGCCATGACGTCACCGACCGGGACCTTGCCGTCGGTCGCGTCATGGAGGTCGACGACGAGCTCCTTACCCTCCTCGCCGATGATGGCCGCCGTGCGGGCCTGGCCCTTCGCGCCCTTGATCGTCGCGATGCGCATCGTGGTTCTCCTTTCCCGGCGTCGCCGGTCTGCTTCCTGGGTGGGTGGGCTCAGGCCCGCGGCGCCAGCTCGGAGAGCCGGACCGGGACGTTCCCGCGCTGCTGGCTGAGAAGGATGGCGTCCGTGACCGCGACCGTGCGGCGCGCGACCTCGGGCGGGCTCTGCGGGTCGCGACCGGCGGCGTGCGCATCGATGAGGTCGCGGATGGCGGCCTCCATGCCGGAGACGGTCGCCTTCGGCTCGATCGCCGTCGTCACGATCGGCACGCCGCCGACGCGCACGTCGCCCGCGCCGTACGAGATCTTGCGCATCCCGTTGAGGTCGATGGTCACGCGGCCGTCCGGGCCGAGGAGGGTGACCGTCGGCTCGCCGGGCGGGGTGTCCTTCACGCCGGTGACGTAGGCGCGGGTCCCGTTCCGGTAGGCGATGTAGAAGTTCGCCCCGGGCTCGGTCGCCGGGTCGTTCCCGCCGTCGCCGGCGTAGACCGTCCCGTAGCCCTCGAAGCCCCGCTCGAGCTCGGCGACGACCCACTCGGGCTCGTCGTCCGCGAGGAAGTTCATCAGGTCGATGAGGTGCGTGTGATTGCGCCACAGCATGGCCCGCGGGCCGCCGCTGATCGCCACGATCTGCGAGAGCT
>JBJTJV010000235.1:0-6087 GCA_046352645.1 Chloroflexota bacterium
CCCCCCCGACCCCGCCAAAACCCGCGCGACCCCAACCCACCCGCCGCCCGCCTGCGCGCCGAGGAGCCCCGCGCCCGCGCCGCCGACGACCCCCCCGAGCGCGAGGGCCGAGCCCGAGCGACGGAGGAGCCCGGCCACGAACGCGAGCACGCCCGCGGCGACGAGGAGCGCCGCGACGCGGTCCGCTGCGAGCCGCTCCGCGAGCAGCAGGGCGCCGACGCCCGCCAGGATCGTGCCCGCCAGCCGCTCGCGCCCCGCCGTCCACATGCGGCGAGTATGCATCCGGAGCCCGCGGCGCCCGGTGCTACGATGCCGGGCGATGACCACGCCTCGCTTCGCCGTCCCGGCGATCACCCTCCTCGATGACAGCGCGGCGACGGCCGCCCCCCTCGCCCGCCCGGCCGTCGCGCAGAGCGCCGGCGGCCACCATCGCGTGGCGATCGTCGGCAGCGGCCCGTCCGGGCTTACGGCCGCGATCTACGCGGCACGGGCAGGCCTGGCGCCGCTCGTCGTGGCCGGCTACGCGCCGGGCGGCCAGCTCATGCTCACGAGCGAGGTGGAGAACTTCCCCGGCTTCCCGGACGGGATCCTGGGGCCCGAGCTCATGGAGCGGATGCGCCACCAGGCGGAGCGCTTCGGCACGGTCGTGCGGGACGTGGACCTCCATGCGATCGACCTCGACGCGCGCCCCTTCCGGCTCGGCGCCGCGGGGACCGAGTGGACGGCGGACGCGGTGATCGTCGCGACGGGTGCGTCCGCGCTCTGGCTCGGGCTGGAGAGCGAGACGCGGCTCCGGGGCAAGGGCGTCTCGGCGTGCGCGACCTGCGACGGCTTCTTCTTCCGCGACCGGGTCGTGGCGGTCGTCGGCGGCGGCGACACGGCGCTGGAGGAAGCGCTCTACCTCACGCGCTTCGCGACCCAGGTGATCCTCATCCACCGGCGCGCGACCTTCCGCGCGAGCCGGATCATGGTCGACCGCGCGGAGGCGCACGACAAGATCCGGATCGTCCGCGAGCAGGAGATCGCGGAGGTCCTCGGCGAGACAGCGGTGACCGGGCTCCGGCTGCGCGACACCGCGACGGGGGCAGAGAGCGAGCTCGCGATCGACGGCCTCTTCGTCGCGATCGGCTACCAGCCGAACACCGCGCTCTTCCGCGACCGGCTCGCCGTGGACGACAAGGGCTACCTCGTCGTGGAGGACGAGACCGGCTCGAGCATCCCGGGCGTCTTCATCGCGGGCGACGTCCACGACCACCGCTACCGCCAGGCGATCACCGCCGCGGCGGACGGCTGCAAGGCCGCGATCGACGCGGAGCGCTGGCTCGAGGCGCAGGACCACGCGGCGGGCGCGCATCCGGCGGATGCGGCGGCGGCCGCGCGGTGAGCGAGGGCGGCGGCCGGAAGGGCGGGGGGAAGCGCGGCCGCACGGCCGCGGCCCGACGGACCCGCCGCGAAGGCCTGCGGGGGCGGATCGCACGGCGGCTCGGGCTCGTGCCCGCGACACAGGACGTGGTGGAGCGGTGGCTCACCGCGGCGCTCCCCGTGGGCGGCCGGTCGTCCGCGCTCGACGCGGGCTGCGGCCGCCAGAGCCTCCTCAAGCCGCTCCGGCCACGGCTCGCGCGCCTGGTCGGCGTGGACATCCATGCGCCGCGCCGGCCGCTCGGCTGGCTGGACGACTTCGTGGTAGCCGACCTCTGCCGGGACGCGGACGCCTTCCCGGACGGCACCTTCGACGTGGCGCTCTCGAACTTCACTGTCGAGCACTTCGCGGACCCGGTCGCCGCCTTCCGCACGATCGGCGGCTGGCTGCGGCCGGGCGGCACGCTCGTGATCACCACGGTGAACCGGCGCCATCCCCTCGTGGACCTCTACCTGTCCGTCCCCGCCGGGCTGCGCGACCCGCTCCAGCGGCTCGTGAAGAAGAGCGCCGCGGACGCACACCCGCTCGTGGGTGCCTGCAACACGCCCGCGCGGATCGGCGCGGGCCTCGCCGCCGCGGGCTACACCGCGATCGAGGTCCGCACCACGGACCACCTCGCGCGCGCCTGGGGCCGGACGTGGCCCACGTGGGCGCTCGGCCTCGCGGGCGACCTCGCCGCGCACGACCTGCCGGGCCGCCGCTCCACGATCGTGGCGCGCGCCCGCCGGCCGGAGGCCTAAGCACGCCCGCACGGACGCCCGGGGGCCGTCGGTGAGCGGGATGCGCGCGCTGGGCGGACGCGGACGTGACCTGGCGGGGCCGAAGGGCGCGCCGCCGCCGCCCCTGCCGCCCGAGCGCCGCCGGCAGATCCTCCGGCGCGTCGCCGGCTTCTTCCGGCCCTACCGGGCCTCGGTCGTCGTCGTCCTGCTCTCCATCCTCTTCACGAGCGTGATCGGGACGATCAACCCGCTCCTCCTCAAGGCGATCCTGGACACCGCGATCCCGCAGCGCGACCTCGGCCTGCTCAACCTCTACGTCGGGCTGATGATCCTCCTGCCGATCGTCTCCGGGCTCGTCTCGGTCGGCCAGACGTGGCTGAACAACATCGTCGGCCAGCGCGTGATGCAGGACCTGCGGAACACGCTCTACGCGCACCTCCAGGCGATGCCGCTCCGGTTCTTCACGGAGACGCGCACGGGCGAGATCCAGAGCCGGCTCTCCAACGACGTCGGCGGGCTCCAGTCGGTCGTGACGGACACCGCGAGCAGCGTCGCGTCGAACGTGCTCGTCGTGGTCACGACGGCGATCGTCATGGCGCTCCTCGACTGGCGGCTCACCGTCCTCTCGCTCGCCCTTCTCCCCTTCTTCCTCTGGCTGACCTGGCGCGTGGGGAAGATCCGCCGGGGCATCTCCGTGGAGACGCAGAAGAGCCTCGCGGACGTCACCGCGATCACGGAGGAGACGCTCAGCGTGAGCGGCATCCTCCTCTCCAAGACCTTCGGCCGCCAGGCGGAGAGCGTGGAGCGCTACCGGGTCGCGAACGCGAAGCTCGCCGCGCTCGCGATCCGCCAGAGCATGGTCGGGCGCTGGTTCTTCATGATCGTGGGCACGATCTTCGCGATCATCCCCGCCTTCATCTACTGGCTCGCGGGCTACCTCGCGGTGCAGGGCGACCCGAACGCACCGACGCCGGGCGACATCGTCGCCTTCACGACGCTCCAGGCGCGGCTGTACATGCCGCTCGGGCAGCTGCTCAACGTGAACGTGGAGGTCGCGGGCGCGCTCGCCCTCTTCGACCGGATCTTCGAGTACCTCGACATGCAGCCGGAGATCGTGGACCCGCCGGACGCGGTCGTCCTCGACCAGAGCCGGGTACGCGGCGCGCTGCGCTTCCGCGACGTCCACTTCCGCTACGCCACGCCGCCCGCCGAGCGCGAGGCCGCGATCCGCGCCGCGGGCGCCCCGGTGGCGGGCCTCGGCGGCCCGGGACCGGGCGACGCGGAGCTGCCCGTCGGCGAGCCGGACACGGAGCCCGCGGCCGACGACGCGCCGACCCGCGTCCCGTTCGCGCTCGAGGGGATCGACTTCTCCGTGGCGCCCGGCCAGCTCGTCGCGCTCGTCGGCGCGTCGGGGTCGGGCAAGACGACGACGACCTGGCTCGTGCCCCGGCTCTACGACGTGACGGACGGGGCCGTGGAGATCGACGGCGTGGACGTGCGCACGATCGCGCTCGCGAGCCTCGGCGACATCATCGGCTTCGTCTCGCAGGAGACGTACCTCTTCCACGCGACGATCCGCGAGAACCTCGCCTACGCGGACCCCGGCGCCACGGACGCGCAGCTCGAGCAGGCGGCGCGGATGGCCGCGATCCACGACAGGATCATGGAGCTGCCGCAGGGCTACGACACGCTCGTCGGCGAGCGCGGCTACAAGCTCTCCGGCGGCGAGAAGCAGCGCATCGCGCTCGCCCGCGTCCTGCTCAAGGACCCGCGCATCCTCATCCTCGACGAGGCCACGAGCGCCCTCGATTCGGTGAGCGAGCGGCTCATCCAGGGGGCGATCGAGCGGACCCTCCAGGGCCGGACCACCCTCGCGATCGCGCACCGGCTGTCCACGATCCTGCGCGCCGACTGCATCCTCGTCTATGCGCGCGGCCGGATCGTGGAGCGCGGCACGCACGTGGAGCTGCTCGCGGCGGACGGGGTGTACGCGCGGCTCTACCGGGAGCAGATCGCGCACGCGGCCACGGCCGGGCCCGCGGAAGACTGACCGCGGGGGGTCAGGCGGGCGGCTGCTCGGCGGCGGGCGGCTGCTCGGCGGCGGGCGGCTGCTCGGCGGCGGGCGGCTGCTCGGCGGCGGGCGGCTGCTCGGCGGCGGGGGCCGGCGGCGCGGCCTCCCAGCGAGCGAGGAGCCCGTCGCGGACCGCGGTGACGGATGCGCGCCGGGCGTCGAGCCGGGGCGCCTCCCACGACTTCGCGGCGACCAGGACGCGGTAGTAGGCGCGGCTGAGCGCGACGAGGAGACCCATCGTCCCGTCACGCCAGCCGCCGCCACGGATGTACTGCTCCCAGAGATAGCGCGCCGGCCAGACGACGAGGTCACGCGTCCGCGCGGGCGGCTCGCCGCGCTCACGCGCCTGGCGCACCTCGATCGTGGTGTAGCGGTCAACCTTCCGGACGAGATCGGAGATGTCGCCGCCGGGGAAGTGCCAGATCGCGAGCGCAGGATCGGCGGGGAGCTGGAGCCGGCGCGAGCCCTTCACGGGGCGGATGCTGTGGTGGATCGTGCCGTCGATCTCCACCCGCCCGGGCCGGAAGAAGCGCGGGTGCCGCCCCGGCCAGTTCGTGCCGAAGCGCATCCAGCGCCCCAGGATCACGTTCGCGCGCGGCACCTGGACGACCTCGGGCCCCTGCGGATCGTCCGCGATCTCGCGCAGCCGACGGGCGAGGCCGGGCGGGACCATCTCGTCCGCGTCGAGGATGAAGATCCAGTCGCCCGTCGCCTGGGCGACCGCGAAGCGCCGCGCCGGGTCCGCGAGGCCGCCGGTCCGCTCGTGCTGGAGGACGCGCGCGCCCATGCGCTCCGCGATCTCGGCCGTGGCGTCCTCGCTGTGCTGGTCCACGACGATCACCTCGTCGCACCACGGCAGCAGCGAGCCGAGGGCGTAGTGGACCTGGTGCGCCTCGTTCAGCGCGATCATCACGCCGGAGATCCGGGCCATCAGCCTGCGTCCTCCACGTCCACGCGGCCGGGGCGACGGTCGCCACGGACGCCCTCGCCGGGGAGCGACGCGCGCTCCGGGGCAGGGCCCGGGTCGATGCCGAGGAGCTCCGCCTTGCCGATCCGGTAGGCGTCCAGCCGGACCCGTGCCCGCGGCTCGTCCCACTCCTTGGCCTGGACGATGAAGCGGTCGAAGACGCGCGTCACGGCGACCGCGATCCCCTCGGGACCGTCGCGCCAGGCACGGCCGGCGATCACCTCGTCCCAGGTCGCCCGGAGAGTGGCGCGGAGCCAGCGGCGCGGCCCCAGCCGCTTCTTCCCCGACGTGCGGATGCGCGCCTGAACGCTCGTGTAGCGGTTCGACTTCGCCACCAGGTCATCGAGCGTGTGGTAGGAGTAGTGCCAGAGCGCGAGCTCGGGGTCGGCGGGAAGCTTCAGCTCGCGGGTGCCGGGGAGGGCGAGGAGGCCGCGGTGGATCTCCGGGCGGATGTCCACGGTGCCCTTGCGGAAGAACCGGCGCTTGTTGTTCGGCCACCACTGGCCGGAGCGGAGCCAGCGCCCGAGGATGATGTTCCGGCGGGGGATGCGCACGGAATCCCAGTCACCGCTCTCCGCGATCTCCCGCAGCCGCGGCCCGAGCTTCGGGTGGACGACCTCGTCCGCGTCGAGGACGAGGACCCAGTCGCCGGTCGTCATCTCGACCGACTGCGCCCGCACGGCTTCCACCCAGCCCGCGCGCGGCAGCGTCTCCACCCGGGCACCCGCGGCGCGCGCGATCTCCGCGGTCCCGTCCTCGCTCCCCTGGTCCACGACGAGCACCTCGTCGCACCAGGTGACGAGCGAGGCCACCGCGAAGCGGATGTTCTCCGCCTCGTTCAGCGTGTTGATGAGCCCGGAGATCCGCGTCATGCCGTCGCCCCCTTCCCACCGCTCCGCCCGCCGCCCGT
>JBJTJV010000236.1:0-3786 GCA_046352645.1 Chloroflexota bacterium
CTCGCGCTCCACGGGCACCCCGGCGAGCATCTGCCGCCGCGCGGCACCGGACCCTGCGCCCATGAGGTGTGCGATGCGCGTCACGTCCGCCGTCGTGAGGTCCGCGTTCTGGCGGCGGATCTGGTCGGGCGTGCCGGCCCAGCCGAGGAGCTCCCGGCGGTGGTGCGCAGGAACGAGCCGAACCACGTGGGCGGGCGGGTCCGGACGGATCGACCCGGGCAGCGCCGGGGAGAGCAGCACGATCCCGGCGACGTCCCGCTCCTCGGCGACCCGGAGCGCGAGCGGCTCGGCGATCTGCCCGCGCTCGTCGTCGGCGGCGGGCTCGACCGGCTCTTCCCCGAGGCGGACAGCGAGCGCTGCGCCGAGTGGCTCGGGGCGGAGTACCAGCCCTTCGGCGCCCACTCCCACTACGGCCTCGTCATCGGCGAGGAGAGCCACCTCCAGGTCGCGGACACGATCCGGGGGTTCCTCGACCGGCACCGTCTCTGAGCGTCGGCCGGCAGCCACCCGGCCCACCGCCCCGGGTGTGCTATCCTCCCGGTCGCCACACGGCGCCGCATTCGTCTAGAGGCCCAGGACACCGCCCTCTCAAGGCGGAGACCACCGGTTCGAATCCGGTATGCGGTACCAACGCATCACCCAACGCCCCCGGCCGGCCCCGGGGGCGTCGTCGTGTCCGGCACTTCGGCGTCGGCGCGCTCCCGTAGACTCCCCGGCATGGAGCCTCGGAAGCTGCGGCGCTACGTCATCCTCGCCGAAGGCAAGTTCGGCGAGACCAGCTCGAAGACCGCGATCGGCGTCATCCGCTACGGGCGGGATACCGTCGTCGCGATCCTCGATTCCACCAAGCCCGGCCGGAACGCCGGCGAATGGCTGGGCGGAGCGGTGGACATCCCCATCGTCGCCACGCTCGCCGAGACGCTCCCGCTCCGGCCCGACTCGCTGCTCATCGGCATCGCTCCCGCCGGCGGCAAGCTCCCCGCGGCCTGGCGCGCCATCATCCTCGAGGCGATCGCGGCGGGCATGGACGTGGTGAACGGCCTCCACGAGTTCATCTCCGAGGACCCCGAGCTCACGGCTGCTGCCGCCGCGCACGGCGTCACGCTCATCGACCATCGCCGGCCGCCCGAGCGCCACGAGGTCGCTACCGGCCGCCCGCACCCGCCCGGCAAGCGCGTCGTCCTCACCGTCGGCAGCGACTGCGCGAGCGGCAAGATGACCGTCACCCTCGAGCTCCGCCGGGCTGCCATCGCCGCGGGCCTCGACCCCGTCTTCGTGCCGACCGGGCAGACCGGGATCATGATCGAGGGGTGGGGCGTCGCGATCGACCGGGTCGTCTCCGATTTCGTCGCCGGCACCGTCGAGTGGATGGTGGACGAGGCATACCGGATGGGCGACTGGATCCTCGTGGAGGGCCAGGGCTCGATCGACCACCCCGCCTACTCGGGCGTCACGATGAGCCTCCTCCACGGAACGCAGCCGCAGGCGATGGTGATGGTCCACCACCCCACCCGCGAGCTCCACCACGGCTTCGAGGCGTACGGCGCCCAGTGGAACGCGCACGTGAAGGGTGTCGCGGCGCTCATCCCCGTCTACGAGTCGATCGCGGCCCTGGTCGCGCCGTCGCGCGTCCTCGCGATCGCGCTGAACACGTCGGGGATGGCGGAGGGTGATGCGCGTCGCCTGCTCGCCGCGACGGAGGCGGAGACGGGCCTCGTGACGGACGATCCCGTGCGCTACGGCGCAGAGCGCATCCTCGACGCCCTGCGCGCGGGGCTGGAGCACCTGCCGTGACCTTCGACCTCGCCACGGAGGTCCACGCCCTCCCGTTCCGCGACCCCTTCCGGATCGCCCGTGCGGAGGACCACCGGACCGCCACCACGATGACGATCGAGCTCGCGGCCGCCGGCGGCCTCACCGGGCTCGGCGAGGCATATCCCGTCACGTACTACGGCGAGACGCCCGGGACCGTCGGCGTCGTGCTGCCGCTCCTCGCGGGCGCCCTCGAGGGGATCGGCGACCCGCCCACCGGGATCGATGCGGCGCGGGCGTGGCTCGCCGACGCCGCGGCGCGGATGGCGGCGACGATCGGCGGGCACGGCGCCGCGAAGGCGGCCCTCGACATCGCCCTCCACGACATGGTCGCGCGGGGCCTCGGCATCCCCGTCTGGCAGCTGATCGGCACCGCGCCCGTCATCCCGCCCACGGACTTCACCCTCGGCATCGACACGCCCTCGCTCGTCGCGGAGCGCGCCCGCCGCGCCGCCCGGTTCCCCGCGCTGAAGATCAAGGTCGGCGGGCCCGCGGACCTCGAGACCCTCGAGGCGGTGCGCGCGGTCTACGCCGGGCCGATCCGCGTGGATGCGAACACCGGCTGGCAGCCCGAGCAGGGCGTGCGCCTCATCCCCGAGCTCGTCCGGCTCGGCGTGGAGCTCGTGGAGCAGCCGTTCCCGGCCCACCGGCTCGCGGAGCTGCGCTGGCTCCAGGAGCGCAGCCCGCTGCCGATCGTCGCGGACGAGAGCAGCGTCACGATCGAGGACCTCGAGGGGCTCGTCGGCGTGGTCGCCGGCGTGAACGTGAAGATCATGAAGTGCGGCGGGATCGGGCCCGGGCTCGCGATGATCCGGCGCGCGCGCGATCTCGGCTTCAAGGTCTTCCTCGGCTGCATGGAGGAGACCGCGATCGCCACCGCCGCCGCCGCGACGATCGCGTCCGAGGCGGACTGGGTGGACCTCGACGGCTGCCTGCTCCTTGCCCGCGACCCGTTCACGGGGCTCGATCTGGGCGATGACTGCCGCTGGCGCCTCACCGATGCGCCCGGCCTCGGGGTGCGGCGGCGCGAGGACTGAGGCCCGTCCGGTCGGTACCGGAACGCTCCCCCGGGAGTTCGTGGACAAGTTCGTGGACAACCCACTTCCCCCGCCGGGCGCGCTGCCGTAGCCTCCACAGAGCCGGTCGGGAGCGCTGGGGAGCGAGGCCGGGGAGCAGTGCCGGACGCAGGACGCCGTTGAGCGTGCACCGTCGCGCGGACAGGGTAGGGAGGCGACGTGGAGCAGGCGGTGGCCCCGGCGGGTGGGGCGGGGGGCGTGGACCCCGAGGCGGTCGAGTTCGTCCGCTTCTGCTACCGCCGCCGCGGCCTCGGCTGGCCGGAGCTCTACGACGAGATGTGCGCAGCAGCCGCGCGGGGCGCCTGGCGCGGCATGGGCTACGACCAGCTCGCGCAGCTCGGCCTGCGCTTCGGGGTCGGGGAGCTCGGAGCGCTCGCGGCCCTCGCCCGACGCGTCGTGGACGAGGAACGGATCGGGGCCGGCTTGCCGACCACGCGCGCACGGGCGCGCTAGCGACCGGATCCCCGGGGAGGGACGGGGCGGACGGCACGGGAGACGCCCTTCCGGCCGATGCCGCGGCGGGGCGCCGGAAGCGCCCCGGGGTCAGGCGCGGATGCGCCGCCGGGCGAGCTCGCCCTCGATCTGGCGCTCGGCCTCGACGTACCGATCGATCTCCATGCGCACCTGGTTCGCCTCCGGCGTGTAGAGGTGGACCTGCTGCTGGAGGATGTACGAGAGTCGACGCGCGGTCATCCGCACGTGGTCGAGGTTCTTCATCAGGACGAGCGGGTCCATGGAGGCCAGGTCGTCCGGGTGGTACATCTGCTGCATGGGTCGCGAGTATAGCCGTGGCCCGACGGGGCCGGGGCCCGCCAGGGGGCCGCCCGGGGGCCGAGGTCAGGGGCGCGGACGCGCCGCCGTGACCGCGGGGGTGGCCCGGCGGGCGGCGGGTGCCCGG
>JBJTJV010000237.1:0-5941 GCA_046352645.1 Chloroflexota bacterium
CGTCCCGGCACGCCCGGCGCGAGCGGGGATGCACGGCGCGGCGCGAGCGGACGGCGGGAACGCCGGAGAGATGGCCTGTAAGCCGAGGTCTGTCCCCCGAGGGGGGACGGTCATCCATCTGGGATCCGGGTCGCCCCGGACCTCGAGCGGCCGACCCGAGAGCGGGGCGACGCACCCCTGTGACGACACCGAGGCGCCGTCACGCGCTCTCCTATTTGGCCTTGCACCGGGTAGAGCTTGCCCGTTTCACCCGCCCATCCGGCCTCGCGGCCGGGCAGGCGACTCGTCTCTGTGGCGCTGGTCCTCGCCTCGCGGCGGACGGGAGTTACCCGCTACCCTGCGTCGGGGAGCTCGGACTTTCCTCGAACCGCGTCGGGGTCACCCCCGGCGCGATCCGCGACCGTCCGGCCATCTCTCCGGCACGCACAGTCTACGCCCGGGGCGGCGGGGACCCCGCCGCGCGGAAGGTGGCAGGCGTCAGGCGCCGGGCTCGGCGACCCCGCTCCGCTCGCGGATGACACGCTCGATCCGGGCGGCGCCGTCCGGGTCGTCGAGGGCCAGGTTCGCGAGCGCGTCCGCGGCGTGGTTGCGGGCCCGCGGCTCGTGCGTGGCGCTCCAGCGCCGGAAGGCGCGCAGGTGCCGGAGGGCCTCGGCGAAGAAGCCCTGGAGCTTGGCGTCCTTCACCCGCCAGCGGCCGTTCAGCTGGTTCACGATGAGCAGGGAATCGAGGCGCAGGTCCACCTCCTCGCCGCCGATCCGGTGCGCCTCCCGCAGCGCGAGCACGAGCCCCGCGTACTCCGCCACGTTGTTCGTGCGCACGCCGAGCGCGCGCGCGACGACCGCGACGGGCGGCGCATCCGGCGCCTCGTGGCCGGGGCGGGACGCATCGATGAGGACGGCCCCTGCCGACGCGGGTCCGGGGTTGCCGCGCGCCGCCCCGTCCGTCCGGATGAGGAGCCGTGGGTAGGTGCGCGACGGCCCCGCCTCTGCCTCCGGGCCGGCGGCGTCCGCCGGGAGCGGCTCGCTCAGGAGCCGCGGTCCACGATCGCGCCGGACACCTCGAGGATGGCGCGCGTGATGTTGATGCCGCGCGGGCAGGCGTCCGTGCAGTTGAACGCCGTGCGGCAGCGCCACACGCCGTCCGCGTCCGCGAGGATCTCCAGGCGCTCCTCCGTGCCGGTGTCCCGGGTGTCGAAGATGAAGCGGTGCGCGTTGACGATCGCCGCAGGTCCCACGTACGACGGCTGCGCCCAGAAGCTGGGGCAGGAGGTCGTGCAGGCGGCGCACAGGATGCACTTCGTCGTGTCGTCGTAGCGCTCGCGGTCGGCGGGCGACTGGATCCGCTCGCGGGCGGGCATCCGGCCGTCGTCGATCTGGAACGGGAGGACGGACCGGTACTTCTCGAAGAAGCCTTCCATGTCCACCACGAGATCCTTCACGACCGGCAGGCCGGGGAGCGGCGCGACGGTGATCTTCCGGCCGAGCTGATCGACCCGGATCCGGCAGGCGAGCCGGTTCCGGCCGTTGATCATCAGCGCGTCGGAGCCGCAGACGCCGTGGGCGCAGGAGCGGCGGAAGGTGAGGCTCCCGTCCTGCTCCCACTTCACCTTGTGGAGGAGGTCGAGGACGCGGTCCATGGGCGCGGCCTCGACGTCGTACGTCTTCCAGGCCGGCTTCTGGTCTCGCTCGGGGTCGTAGCGCAGGATGCGCAGCTGGACCTGCATGTCGCTCCTGTGGCTCAGTAGACGCGGGGCTTGGGCTCGAACGTCGTGATCGTCACGGGCTTGTAGCGGATCTTCGGGTCGTCACCGTCCCGGTAGACGAGCGAATGCTTCAGCCACTCCGTGTCGTCCCGCTCGGGGTAGTCCTCGCGGGAATGGGCGCCGCGGCTCTCCTTCCGGTCGAGCGCGGCCGCGGCGGTGGCCTCGGCGCAGTCGAGAAGGTAGCCGAGCTCGCGGGCCTCGAGAAGGTCCGTGTTGAAGACCCTGCCGGTGTCCTGGACGCGGACGTTCGCGTAGCGTCCCTTGAACTCGCGGACCTTGGCGACGGCCGCGGTCAGGAGCTCCTCCGTCCGGAAGACGCCGACGTTGTCCATCATCACGCTCGCAAGCTCGTCGCGGAGGACCGCGGCGCTCTCGCCCGAGCCGTGGTTCCGGAGCGCCTCGCGGTCCGCGCGCACCTGCGCGTCCGGGTCCGGCGGCAGGTCCGGCAGCCCCTGCCCGCGGATGTCCGCGGCCATGGAGAGCCCCGCACGCTTGCCGAAGACGAGGAGGTCGATGAGCGAGTTCGTGCCCAGGCGGTTCGCGCCGTGGACGCTCACGCAGGCGGTCTCGCCCGCGGCGTAGAGCCCCGGCATGACCGTGTTCCGCTCGTCGATCACGACGCGCGCGTTCGTGTCCGTGGGGACGCCGCCCATCGCGTAGTGCGCGGTGGGCTGGATGGGCACCGGCTGCGTGATCGGCTCGATGCCCTGGTAGACGCGGGCGAAGTCGGTGATGTCCGGCAGCTTGGCGTCGATGACCGCCTTGCCGAGGTGGGTGAGGTCGAGGTGGACGAAGTCCTGGCCGTCGATGCCGCGCCCGTCGCGGATCTCGAGGTAGATCGCCCGGCTGACCATGTCGCGCGGGGCGAGCTCCATCAGGGTGGGCGCGTAGCGCTCCATGAAGCGCTGGCCGTCCTTGTTCCGCAGGTAGCCACCCTCGCCGCGCGCCGCCTCGGAGAGGAGGATCCCGAGCCCGACGATGCCGGTGGGGTGGAACTGGTAGAACTCCATGTCCTCGAGGGGGACGCCGTGCCGGTAGGCGAGCGCGACGCCGTCGCCCGTGAGCGTGTGCGCGTTCGAGGTGACGCGGAAGATCCGGCCGAAGCCACCGGTCGCAAGGAGCACGGCCGCCGCGCGAAAGTTGTGGATCTCGCCGTCCGCGAGGCGATACGCGACGACACCCGAGGTCCGGCCGGCGTGCGTGATGAGGTCCACGACGTGGTACTCGTCGAAGAACCGCACGCCCGCCTTCACGCACTGCTGGTAGAGCGTCTGGAGGATCATGTGGCCGGTGCGGTCGGCCGCGAAGCAGGAGCGCCGGACCGGGCCCTCGCCGAAGTTGCGCGTGTGGCCGCCGAAGCGCCGCTGGTCGATCTTCCCGTCCGGCGTCCGATTGAACGGGAGCCCCATGTGCTCCAGCTCGATCACCCGGTCGATCGCCTCGCGGGCGAGGATCTCGGCACCGTCCTGGTCGGTGAGGTAGTCACCGCCCTTCACGGTGTCGAACATGTGCCACTCCCAGTGATCCTCCTCCTGGTTCCCCAGGGCGGCGCAGATGCCACCCTGGGCGGCACCGGTGTGGGAGCGGGTCGGGTAGAGCTTCGTGATGACGGCCGCGCGAACCCCGGCGCGGGCGAGCTCGAGGGCCGCGAAGAGCCCGGCACCGCCGGCGCCGAGGATGAGCGCCGCGAAGTCGTGGACGATCGTCCGGCTGGAGAGCTGCATCGACTCGGCCATCACGCCTGCCCCACATCAAGCCCGGGCAGCGCGAAGACGACCGCGGTGCCAAGGACGAAGAGGATGATCGAGAGGAGGTAGAGGCCCGTCAGCGCGATCATCCGGGCACGCGGCGGACGCACGACGTCCGAGAGGACGGTCCGCATGCCGAGCGCCGAGTGGAGCAGGACCATCATCAGCATCAGCCAGTCGAAGGAGCGCCAGAAGAGGCTGCTCCAGCGGTTCTCCGCGATCCACTCGGCGGTCTGCTCGGAGGGATCGAAGATGAAGTGCGTGATGCTGAAGTGGGAGAGCGCGAGCACGAAGAGCGCGACCGCGCTCACCCGGGTCAGGTACCAGACGAGGGTCTCGCCACGGCCGCCCGTGGGCTTGGACCGCGCGCGCGTGATCGGGTTCAGCGCCATCGCTAGAAGGCTCCCGTGAGGCCGGCGAGCGGGAGGACCGCGGGGAGCAGACCTTCCCAGAGGGGCCGGAGGATGATCAGGGCACCGGGGATGCCGAGGCCGAAGAAGAGGACCCACATGCCGACCCACATCTGGCGGTGCCAGGGGGTGAGCGACGGCCACAGGTCGATGAGCAGGATGCGCATCCCGTTCAGCGCGTGGTAGAGGAGCGCGGCGCCGAGCAGCGTCTCCATGATCCGACCCGCGGGGCTCGCGTAGAACTGGAGGATGTGGTCGTACGCCTCGGGATTCGCGCCCACCAGCCAGATGTCGATGACGTGGAGGACGATGAAGAGCCAGATGCCGACGCCGCTCAGGCGGTGGAAGTAGTAGGCCCAGGCGCCCGTACCGCCGCGGTAGGTGAAGGCGAGGCCGAGATAGCGACTCATGCACGCTCCCGGTGCTGGGGCGGAACCGTCCGGCCACCCTACGCCCGGCGTCCCCGGCCTGTCGCCAGGCGGGACGGAGAGGACCGCTCGCCGTCATCCTACCCCACGGACGAGGTGGCCGCTGCGCTATCCTGACGGACCCTCCCACCCCCGCAAGAAACGTTCCCCGGAGGCGCGCGCACCACGTGAAGCTGCAGGAGTACCACGCGAAGACGCTGCTCGCGCGGGCGGGCTTGCCCGTCCCGGCATGGTCCGTCGCGTCCACCCCGGACGAGGCCGCGACCCAGGCCGCCGCATGGCTCGCGGACGGGGCTGGCGCGGTCGTCATCAAGGCCCAGGTCCTCGTCGGCGGCCGCGGCAAGGCAGGCGGCGTGAAGCTCGCCGCGAGCGCGGACGAGGCGCGGCGCGTCGCGTCGGCGATCCTCGGCATGTCCATCAAGGGGATCGTCGTGCGCCGCGTCCTCGTGGCGCCTGCCGCGGAGATCGAGCGGGAGATCTACCTCGCCGCCGTCCTCGACCGGGGCGCCCGGCGGATCCTGCTCATGGGATCCGCGGAAGGCGGCGTGGAGATCGAGCAGCTCGCGGAGACGGACCCGGAGAAGATCATCCGGATCCACGCGCATCCCCACCTCGGCCTGCTGGACTGGCAGGCCCGCAGGATGGCGTTCGCGCTCGGCCTCGGCGACCACCTGCGCGAGGCGGTCGCGATCGCGAAGGGGCTCGTCACGACGATGCTCGCGAACGACGCCGACCTCGTGGAGGTCAACCCGCTCGCGATCGTCCGCGGCCGGGCTGCGGACGGCACGGAGACGCGCACGCTCCAGTGCCTCGACGCGAAGGTCACGATCGACGATTCCGCCCTCTCCCGGCACCCCGGCCTCGAGGCGATGCGCGACCTCGACGAGGAGGACCCGGTGGACATCGAGGCGCGCCGGCTCGGCCTCAGCTTCATCCGTCTCGAGGGCACGATCGGCTGCATGGTGAACGGCGCCGGCCTCGCGATGACGACGATGGACCTCGTGAAGCGCGCCGGTGGGGCACCCGCGAACTTCCTCGACATCGGCGGCGGCGCGCGCTCGGAGAAGGTCGCCAACGCGATGCGGCTCATCCTCGCGGACACGAGCGTGCGCGCCATCCTCGTGAACATCTTCGGCGGGATCGCGCGCGGCGACGAGGTCGCCCGCGGCCTCGTGGAGGCGCGCGCCCAGCAGACCCGCGACGTGCCGATGGTCGTGCGCATCGTGGGCACGAACGCCGACCTCGCCGCCGACATCCTCCGCGACGCCGGGGGCGGCATCCGGACGGCGACCACCCTGGACGAGGCCGTCGAGATGGCGGTCGCGATCGCGCGCTCCGCGGAGGCCTGACAGATGAGCATCCTCGTCGATACCTCGACCCGCCTCGTCGTCCAGGGGATCACCGGACGCGAGGGCGCATTCCACGCGGGCCAGATGCTCGCCTACGGCACCGACGTCGTGGCGGGGGTGACCCCCGGCAAGGGTGGCCAGACCGCGCTCGACGGTGCGGTGCCGGTCTTCGACACGGTCGCCCGGGCCGTCGCCGAGACGGGCGCCGACGCGGTCCACCTCGGCGACGACCTTGAGCATCTC
>JBJTJV010000238.1:0-2095 GCA_046352645.1 Chloroflexota bacterium
ACGCGGCCGGAGCCACCCCGCCCGTCCCGGAGGTACCCGCGTGACCCCGTCCGTCCCCGTCGTCGTCGCGGGCGACAGCCTCGTCGACCTCATCGTCCACCCCGACGGCCGGATCGCGGCCGCGCCGGGCGGCGGCGCGTACAACACGGCCCGGACCCTGGGTCGGCTCGGCGTCCCGATCGCGTGGCTCGGGCGGCTCTCCACCGACCGCTTCGGGCGCGACCTGCGTGCGCACCTCGTGGCGGATGGGGTCCGGGACACGCTCTTCGTCGCCACGGACGACCCCACGACCCTCGCGCTCGCGGAGCTCGATCCATCCGGGGCCGCGACGTACCGCTTCTACACCGAGGGCACCTCCGCGCCGGGCCTCACGCGCGCCGATGCGCTCCGCGCGCTCGACCCCCTCCCCCCGGCGCTCCATGTCGGGACGCTCGGCCTGGTCCTCGAGCCGATGGCCGGCGCCATCGAGGCGCTCGGGGACGCGCGCCCGGCCGGGCCGCTCGTCATGCTCGACCCCAACTGCCGGCCGCTCGTCGTGCGCGACCCCGCGGCCTACCGGGCGCGCATCGCGCGCGTGGCGGCACGCGCGCACGTCATCAAGGCGAGCACGGAGGACCTCGCGTACCTCGCGCCGGACGCGACGCCCACGGACGCGGCCCGCGCGCTCGTCCGCGGCGCCACGCGCTGCGTGCTCTGGACGGACGGCGGCGGGCCGGTGCGGGTGATCGGCGCGGGCTGGGAGCGGACGGTCCCGACGCCGCGCGTGACGGTCGCGGACACGATCGGCGCGGGCGATGCCTTCGGCGGCGGCTTCCTCGCGGACTGGCTCGCGCGGGGCCTGGCGCCGGATGCGCTCGCGGACGCGGACGCGGTGATGGCGTGCGTGCGCTCGGCAGTGATCGTCGCGGCGCTCACGTGCACGCGGCCGGGCGCGGACCCGCCGAGGCCCGCGGAGCTCGCGGCGGCCCGGGCGTCCGGGCTCGGCGGGAGCTGACGCGCCCGAGGGTCCGGCGCCCTGCCCGCGACCTCAGGACGCGGCGCGATCCCCGAAGCTGCCGCCGGTGGACGCCGCGGCGATCGCCTCCGGCGTGATCTCCTCGGTGAAGTGGCAGGCCGTCTGCTGGCCGCCGCCGACGTCACGCAGCACCGGCTCCTCCGTGGCACAGCGCTCGGGGTCGCCGAGGCGCGCGCGGAGCCAGCAGCGGGTCCGAAAGCGGCAGCCCGACGGCGGCCGGATGGCGCTCGGGACATCGCCCGTGAGGACGATGCGCTTGCGGCGACGCAGCGGGTCGGGCTCCGGGACCGCGGAGAGCAGGGCGACGGTGTACGGGTGGCGCGGGTGCGCGTAGAGCGCGTCCACGTCCGCGAGCTCCACGAGCTTGCCCAGGTACATCACGCCGACCCGGTCGCTGATGTGCTCCACGACCGAGAGGTTGTGCGAGATGAAGATGAAGGTGAGGCCCATCTCCTCCTGGAGGTCGGAGAGGACGTTGAGCACCTGGCTCTGCACGGAGACGTCGAGGGCGGAGACCGGCTCGTCGAGGACGATGATCTCCGGCTTCAGCGCGAGCGCGCGTGCGATGCCGATGCGCTGCCGCTGGCCGCCGGAGAACTCGTGCGGGTAGCGGTGGATGTGCGACTGGTTCAGCCCGACCTTGGCGAGCAGCTCGCGCACGAGCGCCTCGCGCTGCGCCCGATCGGTCATGCCGTGCGCGTAGGGGCCTTCGCCGATGATCTCGCCGACCGTCATGCGCGGGTTGAGGCTCGCGTACGGGTCCTGGAAGACGACCTGCATGCGCCGCCGGATCTCGCGCAGCGCAGCGCCCTCGGCGGCGAGGAGGTCCTTGCCCTCGAGCTCGACCGTCCCGCTCGTCGCGGGAAGGAGCCGGAGGATCGTCCGGCCGAGGGTGGACTTGCCGCAGCCGGATTCGCCCACGAGCCCGAGCGTCTCGCCACGGGCCAGGTCGAAGGAGACCCCGTCCACCGCGTGGACGACGCCGACCGTGGACCAGCCGAGCAGGCCGCCCTTGATGGGGAAGTGCTTCACGAGGTCGCGGACGCGGAGGATCGGCGCCTCCGCGGCCGTGCCGGGCAC
>JBJTJV010000239.1:0-5221 GCA_046352645.1 Chloroflexota bacterium
ACGTCGCCGAGCGCCGCGAAGGACGCGTACACGCCCCCGGTCGTGGGAGCGGACGCGGCAGCGGGGGGCGCGGAGGAGTCGGCATGACGGCCGAGCGGACGGAGGCGGAAGCGGCTGCCGTGACCCTCGCGCGCCTCGCGGACGGGGTGGTCCCGGCGCTCGCCGCGCGGCTCGCCGCGAGCGGGCTCGGCGAGCTCGAGGTCCGCCACGACGGCTGGCGTGTCCGCCTCCGTCCGCTCGTCCGTCATGCCGACTCCTCCTCGCCCCCCGCTGCCGCGTCCGCACCCACGACCGTCCGCCCGGAGCGGAGCAGGTCGCGGATCCGCCCGACGCGGCGGCGCCGCTCGGCCGGGGCGCCGCGCGCGGGCTCCGCCGAGGTGGTGAATGCGCCGATCGCGCGGTAGCGAGCGTACCGCTCCGCGACGAGCGTGTCCGGGTCGCGCCCGGCAAGGCGCCGCAGCTCATCCGCCAGCGCGGCGCCGAGGAGCCGGGCCGCCGCCTCGGGGTCCGTGTGCGCGCCGCCGGGCGGCTCGGGGATCACCCGGTCCACGACACCGAGCGCCTGCTGCTCGCCCGCGGTGAGGCGCATCGCGACGGCCGCCTGGCGGGCCGCCTCCGGGGTCCGCCACAGGATGCTCGCGCAGCCCTCCGGCGAGATCACCGAGTAGACCGCGTTCTCGAAGGCGAGGACGACGTCGCCGACCGCGATGGCGAGCGCGCCGCCGGAGCCGCCCTCGCCCGTGATGACGGTCACCACGGGCACGCGCAGGGTGGTCATGAGCGCGATGGAGCGGGCGATCGCCTCCGCCTGGCCGCGCTCCTCCGATGCGGCATCCGGCGAAGCGCCGGGCGTATCGACGAACGTGACGATCGGCAGGCCGAAGCGCTCGGCCATCCGGAAGAGGCGCATCGCCTTGCGGTAGCCCTCGGGGTGCGGCATGCCGAAGTTCCGGCGGATGTTCTCGCGGACCTCCGCACCCTTCTGGTGGCCGGCGAAGGCGACGCGGATGCCGTCGATCGTGGCGAAGCCCGCGACGAGCGCGGGGTCGTCGCCGAAGAAGCGGTCGCCGTGGAGCTCGGTCACGTCCGTGGCGAGCATGCCGAGCAGCTCGAGCGTGTGCGGCCGGCGGACGTTCCGGGCCGTCTGGACGCGCGCCCAGACCGCGGCCGAGAGCGCGTCCGCGTCCACCGGCGCGAGCGTCTCGTCAGCCACGGGGTGCCTCCGCGGTCGGCCGCGGCCGGAGATAGCCGAGGAGGCCCGCAAGCGTCTCGCGCAGCCGGTCGCGCGGCACGACGAGGTCGACGAAGCCGTGCGCGAAGAGGAACTCCGCGCGCTGGAAGCCCTCGGGCAGCGCCTCGCCCGTGGTGCCCGCCGCGACGCGCGCGCCGGCGAAGCCGATGAGCGCCCCCGGCTCGGCGATGTTCACGTCGCCGAGCGCCGCGAAGGACGCGTACACGCCCCCGGTCGTGGGATCGGTGAGGATGCTCAGGAACGGGACGCCGGCGTCCGCGAGGCGGGCGAGGGCCGCGCACGTCTTGGCGAGCTGCATGAGGGCGAGGGTGCCCTCCTGCATCCGCGCGCCGCCCGAGGCGCTCACGACGATGAGCGGGACGCGCGCGGCGAGCGCGTGCTCGGCGGCGAGGGTGACCTTCTCGCCGACGACCGAACCCATCGAGCCGCCCATGAAGGCGAAGTCCATGACGCACAGCGCGACCGCGTACCCGCCCACCGCCGCCGTCCCCCAGGCCGCGGCATCCGCGACGCCGGTCGTCGCACGCGCGGCCGCGATCCGGTCGGGATACGCCTTGCTGTCGGCGAAGCCGAGCGGGTCGACCGACCCGAGGTCGGCGTCGCGCTCGCGGAACGTGCCCGCATCGGCGAGCAGCTCGATGCGCCGCGCCGCCCGGAGGCGGAAGTGGTGGCCGCACTTCGCGCAGACGTGGAGATTCCGCTCGAGCTGCTTGCCGACGAGCATCTCGCCGCAGCCGGGGCACTGCGTCCAGAGGTCGCTCGGGAGCGCGTCGCGGCGGGGGCGGAAGGGCAGCTTGATGGGCATCAGCCGATCCCCGCGGAGCTGCGGCGGCCGCGCCGCCGGGCGAGGAGCGCGGCACCCGCGAGCGGCAGCGCAGATGCGAGGGCACCGCCGAGCAGGACCCAGGCACGGCCCGCGGCGCGCACGCCCGGGTCCGCCACGGGCCCGCCGGCGGGGGTGCCGGGGACCGGGACGAGGACGCCGCGCGCGGGGAGGTCGCTCCCGCGGGCGGCCGCCCGGAGCCGACCCGCGAGCGCCTCCTCGAAGGTGAACGAGGGGTGGAACCGCTGGAGCGAGCGCCGGACGCGCCGGGCGGCAGCCGCGACCTCCGGCGGCAGCGCAGGCGGCACGGGGACGGCGGCGCCGCGTGCCGCGAGGAGCCGCTCGAGGTAGAGATCGCCCGCGAGGAGCTCCTCGTCCGAGGGGAGCCCGCCCGTGCTCATCGGCGCCACCAGCGGACGCGCGGCGCGGGGGCGTCCGGGGCGAGGTCGTCCGCGACGGCACGGAGCGCCCGGTGGACGAGGACGCGCACGGCACCTTCCGAGCGGCCGAGCACGATGCCGATCTCGCGCGGGCTCATCTCCTCGACGACGCGGAGGATGAGCGCACGTCGGCGATCGTCCGGGAGGCGGGCGACGGCCGCCCAGGCGCGCGCGGCCTCGTCCCGGCGGACGGCGGCCTCGGCAGGGTCGTCCGGCGCCGCGAGCGGCATCTCCGGGTCGAGCGGGTCCGCGGGATGGCGACGGGTGCGCCGCCGCTCGTTCGCCACGACGTTCCGGGCGATGCGGAAGAGCCAGGTCCGGAAGGTGCCGTGGCCGTCCGCGCCGCCCGGGCGGAAGCGCGCAAGCCCCGCGAGCGCCTGGAGGAAGACCTGCTCGGTGCAGTCCTCGGCGGCGTGCGGGTCGCGCATCTCGTAGAGCGTGTAGCTGTAGATCGCGGCCACGTGTCTCCGGTAGAGCGTCTCGAATCGTGCGGGGTCCCGCTGCGCGTCGGCGACCGCGCTGCGGTCGGGGTCGAGCGTCGCGGGCTCCACGTCCTGGCGGTCTTCCTTGAACACCGCGGCAGTCTATCCGTTACACGCCCCCCGGCCGCGCCCGCCGTTCCGGCAGCGTCACGATCCGGCAGCGGGTCACCTCGCCCGCGCCGATCGCCAGCTCCTGCGACGTCCGCTCATCGACGAGGAGCAGGTCACCCCGTTCGGGGTCCACGCCGCCGGCGATCCCCGCGACCGTGGCATCGCCGGTCGCGACCTCGACCCGGCGGCCGGTGGTGCGCTGGCGGACGCTCCACGTGCCCGCGTCGAAGCGGCCGTCGCAGAGCGCGGCGTAGCGCGGCTCGAGACGGGCGAGCCACGCCTCGAGAAGGGCATCGCGGTCGATCGGGCGGCCGCCGGAGAGCGCGAGCAGGCTCGTCATCCCGGGCGCGAGGTCGGACGGGAAGTCCTCCGGCCGCCAGCCCGCGTTGACGCCGATCCCGACGATGACGCTCGCGAGCCCGTCGGCGCCGATGACGCTCTCGCCGAGGACACCTGCGACCTTGAGGAGGCGGCCGTCCGGCCCGTCCGCGACGATGTCGTTCGGCCACTTGAGGGCGAGCGAGGCGTCCCGCAGGCCCGCGACCTCCTCGGCCGCGTCGAGCATCGCGAGCGCGGCGGTCGCCGCGACGCGCCACGCGTGCTGCGGGGCGAGCGCGACCGGCCGGAAGCCCGCCGAGACGAGGAGCGCCGCGCCCGGCGGGGCCGTCCAGGTCCGGCCGAGGCGGCCGCGACCGGCGCTCTGCGCGTCGGCGACCGCGACGCAGACCTCCGGCGTCCCGGCCTCGAGCAGGCCGCGGACGACGTCCTGGGTGGACGGGGTCGTGTCGAGACGGACGAGCCGGGAGGGGACCGCGGGCATGGCGCCCGGCCGGGCGGCGATCAGACCCGCCCGCTCGTCCCCTCGGGGAGCTCGGGCGCCTCGAGCCGGAAGGCGGCGTGGAGGGCACGCGCGGCCCGGTCGAGATCCGCGCTCGGGATGATGCAGGTGATCCGGATGTCCGAGGTGGAGATCATGCCGATGTTGATCCCCTCGTCCGCGAGCGCGCCGAACATCCGGGCCGCGTAGCCCGGGGCGTTCTGGATGCCCGCGCCGACGATGGAGACCTTCGCGACGTCGTCCGCGGTGACGAGGTCGCGGAAGCCGAGCTCGCGGGAGATCGGCTCGATGATCTTCCGCGCCCGCGGCAGCTCGACCGCCGGGACGGTGAAGGAGAGGTCCGTGGTGCCGGCGTGGCCGACGTTCTGGACGATCATGTCCACGGTGATCCCCGCGGCCGCGAGCGGGTCGAAGACGCGGCGGGCGATCCCCGGCTGGTCGGGCACGCCGACGAGCGTGACCTTCGCGACCTTCCGGTCGAGCGCCACGCCGCGCACCTTGTCACGCAGCTCCATGGACGAGACCTCCTTGATGAGCGTGCCGGGGTGGTCGGAGAAGGTGGACCGGACGGCGATGACGACACCGTTCACCCAGCCGAGCTCGACGGCGCGCGTCTGCATCACCTGGGCGCCCTGCTGCGCCATCTCGAGCATCTCCTCGTACCCGATGACGGGGAGGAGCCGGGCATCCGCGACGACGCGCGGGTCGGTCGTGTAGATCCCCTCGACATCGGTGTAGATCTCGCAGCGGTCGGCCTGGAGCCGTGCCGCGAGCGCGACGGCGGTCGTGTCCGAGCCACCGCGGCCGAGGGTGGTCACCTCGCCGGTCTGGTGGGCGTCTCCGGTCGCGCCCTGGAAGCCGGCGACGATGACGACCTTGCCCCGCGCGATCTCCTCGCGGACGCGCGACGGGTCGACGTTCGCGATGCGCGCCTTCCCGTGCGTGGTGTCCGTCCGGATCCCCGCCTGCGCCCCGGTGAGGCTGATGGCCGGGACGCCGATCGCCTGGAGCGCCATGGCGACGAGGGTGCCGCTGATGTGCTCGCCGGTCGCGAGCAGGAGGTCCATCTCCCGCGCGTCCGGCTCCTCGGTGATCGATGCGGCGAGGTCGAGGAGGTGGTCCGTGGTGTCGCCCATCGCCGAGACGACGACGACGAGGTCGGAACCGGCCGCGCGCTCGCGCGCGACCCGCCGGGCGACGTGCTTGATCTTCGTGGCGTCGGCGACGGACGAGCCGCCGTACTTCTGGACGACAAGGGCTGGCATGGGCGGAATC
>JBJTJV010000240.1:0-4842 GCA_046352645.1 Chloroflexota bacterium
ACCTGTTCGTCTTCCACCCCGCTGCAGCATCGCGGGGGAAGACGAACAGGTCGAGGGCGGGGCAGAGGGTGATGATCCCCGCGAGGAGGATCCACGGGACGAGGTCCGCGGTCACGCGCGCGCTCCTTCGGCATGTCGAGACACGCCGAAGGTCTCTCCCTGCACGGACGCGCTGCGTCCTGCCGGCGACCGCGGACCCGGCATCCGGCCGGACCGTCCTGACGCGGTCGCCACGCTGGGCGTCGGGGTACTCCCCCTCGGATGCTCGGAGACTACACCTGCCCTTGAATGCCTGTCAACTGTTTCCGGTATCGCGCTGCGTCCCCCTGCCCGCGCGCTCGCCCGCCCGTACCTCGTCGAGGAACCCGAGGGCGCGCGGGTCGCGCTCCAGGACGTGGCGGATGAAGGCACGCATCGCGCGCTCGACCTCCCCCTCCGTCTGCGCAGGGATCCGCAGGGCCGCGAGCGACTCCGGGTCGAGACGGCGGTAGGCGCGCAGGAGCTTCAGCGCGTCGAGGGAGAGCGGGATGGCCGCGGCGCCCGGCGGCGCCGGGTGGCGGTCGCACAGGACGCCGCCGAGGACGGCGGCCCAGCGGAAGGTCCCCTCCGCGTCGAGGGGACGATCGCATTCCACGCAGCGCTCCACCTCCGGCCGCATCCCGAGCGCGTCCGCGAGCTCGGTCTCCGCCCAGCGGGCCACGCGCCCGGGCGGCAGCGCAGCGTCGAGGAGGACGAAGGAGTGGCGGAGGATCGCGTAGCCCGGCGCCGACTCCACCCGGTCCTCCACGGCGCGGTCGGCGAGCTCGCCGAGGTACCACGCCGTGGCCGTGCTCTCGAGCCGGTCCCGCAGGTCGAGCCACGCGTGGCGGATCGCCACCTGGCTCACGACCTCGAAGGTCCGCCCCCGCGAGAGGAGCAGGTCGAGCTCCGCGAAGGGCTCCACGGACCCTCCGATCCGGCTCCCCGGCCGGCGGACGCCCTTGGCGATGGCGCGGATCTTGCCGTGCTCCGGGCTGAGGATCGTGAGCACGCGATCCGCCTCCCCGAGATCGAAGCGCGCGAGGACGATCCCCGTCGCCCGGTAGACCCGCGGTGCACCCACGCCCCGAGGGTACCGCCCCGCGCGGCGGCCGTCGTGGCGCGCCGACCGACCGGCCCCACGACGGTCACGCCGAGGGCCCCGACTTCGGTCCGCGCGGGGCAATCCGCCCGCGCAGCCGTCGCGAAGATGTGGTGAGTCGCCGGTGCGGACGCGTCCCCCGCACCGGCGCTCTCCTTTTCCTCCGGCCGCGGCCCACGGGGAAGGAGCGCACGACGGGGACCTGCGACCGGACGGTATCCTCTTCCCCGTGATCGCCTCCGACCAGCTCGACACCCTGATCCGGGATACCGAGACGGAGATGCTCCGGCTGATCGCCGCGTCGGAAGACGTGCGCACGACGGAGCTCTACGACTGGATCCGCTACCACCTCGGCCTCGATGGCGAGGCGAAGCGCGGCAAGCGCCTCCGTCCCCTGCTCGGCCTGCTCGCCTACCGTTCGATCGCGGGCGAGCACGAGCGTGCGCTGCCCGGCGCGGCCGCGGTGGAGATGGGCCACAACTTCAGCCTCGTCCACGACGACATCCAGGACGAGAGCCCGGAGCGGCGCCATCGGCCGGCGCTCTGGACCGTCATCGGGCTCGCGCAGGCGATCAACACGGGCGATGCGCTCTTCACGCTCTCGCGCCTCGCGCTCCACCGCCTCTCCGACATCGGGTTCCCCGCCGACCGCGTGCTCGCGCTCATGCGGCTCTACGACGAGACCTGCCTCGCGCTGTGCGAGGGGCAGTTCCTCGACATCCGGAACGCAGGCCGGACCGAGTGGCCGTCCGTGGACGAGTACTTCGACATGATCGGCCGGAAGACCGCCGCGCTCATCGCCGCGTCCGTCCAGGCGGGCGCGATGCTCGCCACGGACGACGACGCCCTGATCGACGCGTACCGCGCATTCGGCTGGGCGCTCGGCATCGCCTTCCAGCTGAACGACGACCTGCTCGGCATCTGGGGCGACGAGGCCGCCACCGGCAAGGAGCCGTCGGACATCGAGGCGCGCAAGAAGACGCTGCCGCTCATCCACGCGCTCGAGCACGGGGACCCCGCCGACCGCGTCCGGATGGCCGGCATCCTCGCGGAGCCGCACCCGGGGCCGGATGCGGTCGCCGAGGCGCGCGCGATCCTCGCCCGGGCCGGGTCGGAGGAGTTCACGCGGCAGCGCGCGCACGCCTACCGGGACGACGCGATCGGCTACCTCGCGGCCACCGGCGCCATCGACGGCGCTGCGCTCGAGCGCCTCCGCGTCATCGTCCACGGGGCCATCTCCGCCTGACCTCCGCGGGCCCGCGCGCGTGCGCGGCCCCCGGAACGGATCGCCGTGGCCGTCGGCGGGCGCCGCCCCCCAGCTCAGGCGGCGGCCGAGCCGCCCTCCCCGGTGCCGCCGTCCGGCCGCAGTCGCTGGGCACGCACCTTGGCGACCCGGCGCGCGACCGTCGATTCCACGGTGAGCGCCAGGCGGTCGTCCACCACGATCCGGTCGCCGACCCGCGGCACGCCGCCGATGCGGTGGTAGATGAGGCCGCCGATCGTGTCGTACTGGTCGCGGTCCTCGAACTCGATGTCGAGCTCGAAGTGCTCGGCGATGACGTCCACGGGGGCGCGGCCGTCCACGCGCGCCTCATCGGGCCCGGTCGGCGCGACGATCGGCTCCTCCTCGTCGTACTCGTCCTGGATCTCCCCCACGATCTGCTCGATGAGGTCCTCGATCGTCACGAGCCCCGCCGTCCCGCCGTACTCGTCGAGGACCACCGCGATGTGCACCCGACGTCGCTGCAGCTGGTGGAGAAGATCGTCCACGAGCATCGATTCGGGCACGAAGAGCGGGTTCCGCACGAGCGCCCAGAGCGCCGGCGGATCGTCCTCGCCCTTGAGATACGGCAGCAGGTCCTTGGCGTAGAGGATGCCGAAGATCCGGTCGATGGACCCCTCGTAGACGGGGATCCGAGAGTGGCCCTCCCGCACGATCGTGTCCACGACCTCGTCGAGGGACGCGCTGTCCGGCAGGCCGACGATGTCGATGCGCGGCACCATCACCTCGTGGACCCGGCGCTGGCCGAGCTCGAGGACCGCCCCGATCATCTGCTCCTCCTCGGCCTCGATGATCCCCTGCTCGCCGCCGCGCTCCACGAGGATCATCAGCTCGTCCGCGGTCAGCCGGTCGCGGTCGATCTCCGAGACGCCGAGCATGCGTGTGATCACCGTGGTGCTCACCGTGAGGAGCTTCACGATCGGCGCGAGGAGGCGGCCGATCAGGTCGATCGGGCGGGCCATCACAAGGGCGTAGCGCTCGGCGTGGGCGAGCGCGAGCGTCTTGGGCACGAGCTCGCCGAAGACGATCGTCACGAGCGAGAGGACGCCCGTGACGATGATGATCGCGGCGAGCTCGGCGGACCCGTCGATGTACGGGCGGAGCAGCGCGGCCAGCTCGTGGGAGAGCGACGCCCCGGCGAAGGCGGCGGCAAGGAAGCTGACGAAGGTGATGCCGGTCTGGATGACGGCAAGGAGCCGCTCGGGCCGGTCCACCAGCCGATGGACGCGCACGGCGCCCGCGTTGCCCTCCTCGATGAGCTGCTGGAGGCGGCTCCGGCGCACGGTGACGAGCGCGATCTCCGCCGCGACGAAGAACGCGTTGCACAGGATGAGGATGCCGATCGCAAGGAGCTCGGTGCCGGTGGTCATCGCTCGGCCTCCGCGGCCGGATCCGCACGCCGCTCCCGCGGCCGCGTCGGGACGCCCGCCACGACCGCGCCGTCCGGCACGTCGTGCGTGACGACGGAGCCGGCCCCGGTGATCGCGTCGCGGCCGACGCGCACGGGCGCGCGGAGGACCGTGTCCGAGCCGATGAACGCCCCGTCGCCGATCTCCGTGGGGTGCTTCCGCCGACCGTCGTAGTTCGCGGTGATCGTCCCCGCCCCGATGTTCACGCCCGCACCGATCTGCGCGTCCCCCAGGTAGCTGAAGTGGTGCTGCTTTGTGCCCGCACCGATCCGGGATGCCTTCACCTCGGCGTAGTTGCCGATCTCCGCGCCGTCGCCGATCCGCGCGCCCGCCCGCAGGTGGGCCCACGGCCCCACGCGCACGCCGTCGCCGACCTCCGCGTCCTCCACGACGCTGCGCAGGATCGTGGTGCGCTCGCCGATGCGGCTGGCGACGATCTCCGAGCCGCTCCCGATCCGGGTATCGCGGCCGATCGTGGTAGCGCCGCGGAGGCGCACATCGGGCTCGATCGTCACGTCCTCCGCGATGCGCACCTCGGCGTCGATCCAGGTGGTCGCCGGATCGACGATCGTCACGCCCGCGCGCTGGTGCCCGAGGACGATCCGGTCGCGGAGCAGCGCCTCGGCGCGGGCGAGCTCGGCGCGGTCGTTGATCCCCGCGAGCGTCCCGTCGTCCGGCCCGCCGAGCGCGATGGCCCCGCGTCCGGCGGCGACCGCGGCCGCCACGAGGAGCGGCAGGTAGAGCTCGCCGGTCACGGGCGAGGGCGCGATCGCGGGGAGCGCATCGGCGAGCCAGGCGCGCTCGAACGCGTAGATCCCCGCGTTCACCTCCCGGATGGCGAGCTCCGCGTCCGTGGCATCGGCCGCCTCCACGATGCGCGCCACGCGACCGGCCGCGATACCCGGATCGGGAGCGGCTCGGGCGGGTCCTGCGGGACGCGGAGGTCGGCGACGGCGTGCGCGTGGGGCCGTGGGCCCACCTGCGGGCGGGCGCGCGGATCGGCGACGGCGCGGAGATCGGCAACTACGCCG
>JBJTJV010000241.1:0-13705 GCA_046352645.1 Chloroflexota bacterium
CCCGCGCCGGTGTTCCGGTGGGAGCGCCAGACCTGGAAGGGCGGCGAGATGAGGTCGCCCGCGGTCCACGCCACGACCGATTCCCGGCCGTCGTCGGTCCACAGGCGCGTCTCGCCGGAGCCCTCGAGCACGAGCATCGCCTCCTCCGCGAGGTGGCGGTGGGCACGGATCTCCCCGCCCGGGGCGATCTCCACGAGCGCGTGGTCCACCATCAGGTGGCCGCCCATGGAGAGCTCGCGGATGCCCACACCGGTCCCGGCATCCGGGTCCGGCACGACCGCCTCCGCGATGACGTTCGGGAAGATCGGCGCGATCGAGACACGCCCCTCGTCCCGGCGGCTCGTCCAGTAGTCGGGCTCGTCCGCGTAGCGGTCGTCGAAGCGGAAGTCGTTCCTGTAGACGAAGTCCCGGCTGTTGAAGAGCCGGCGCAGGAGGCGCGTGTTCTTGAACGCGATGTGGAGGATCGGCTCCTCCTCGGACGCGTTGAAGTGCTGGTGCCAGGCATTCGAGGGGATCGTCATCACGTCGCCCGCCTGCCACTCGATGCGCTCCATCGGCGCGTCGTCGCCCTGGCGGACCTCGCTCCAGCCCTTCCCGGAGACGATGTAGAAGGTCGCCTCGTCGAGGTGCCGGTGACCCGGCTTCGCCTTGCCGGGCGGCACCTCCGAGAGGTGGATGCCGAGCGTCGTGTTTCCGCCGAGGGAATCGAACGTCGCCGCGCGCGAGCGACGCTTGGGCCGGGGGGCGAGGGGGAACGTGGGGATCCCCCGTGCGATCACGCCTTCCACGATGAGGAACTGGCGCTCGTTGTCATAGTAGAGGGCGCCACTGCCCTCGCCCGCGGGGGTCTCCGGTGCGTCCGTCGTCATGGGATCGAGCTTCCTCCTCGTCGGGCTGCCGCGCTCCGCACAGGGTACCGGCCGCGCCACCCGGGGTCCCGGCGGCGGGGGCGGCGAAAGATGTGGACAAGACGCGGACTTTGTCCGCAATCTAGCACGACTTGCTACCATCACTCGAGCCGCGACGGACCCCGTCGCACGCCCCGCGTGGAGGCCACGGATGATCCCCCGCTTCGCCCATCGCCGCCCGGCCAGCCTCGCGGAGGCCTTCGCCGCCTTCGACGCCGCGGGCGGTGACGCCGCCTGGATCGCGGGCGGCACGGAGCTCCTCGCCGTGATGAAGCTGGGCTTCGCCCAGTTCGGCACGCTCATCGACCTCAAGCGCATCCCCGAGCTCGGGGGGATCGAGCGCGGCCCGGATGGCGGCCTCCGGATCGGCGCCGCGGTGACGCACCGCGCGGTGGAGCGCTCGCCGCTCGTCGCGACCGACCTGCCCGGCCTCGCGCGCCTGGAGCGCGACGTCGCGAACATCCGCGTCCGGAACACCGGCACCCTCGGCGGCAACCTCGCCTTCGCCGAGCCGCACTCCGACCCGGCGACCTTCCTCCTCGCCTGCGACGCGCGGATCGTCCTCGCAGGGCCCGCCGGCGAACGGCGCTGCGGCGTGGACGCGTTCATCGTCGGGCCCCTCGCGACCACCCGCGAGGCCGACGAGATCATCGTCGCGATCGAGATCCCGGCTGCGGCCCCCGCCGAGGGGCGTGCCTACGCGAAGCTGGCCTTCTTCGAGCGGCCCGCCGCGTCCGTCGGGGTGCGGGTCCGCGTCGCGGACGGCGCGATCGCGGACGCGACCGTGACCGCGGGCTCCCTCACGGACGTGCCGGTCGTGGTGCCTGCCGCCGGCGCGGCGCTCGCCGGACTGCCCGCCACGCTCGCCGCGGATGCGGCGGCCCTGACGCCCGCGCGCGACGCGCTCGCCGCGCTCGATGCGATCGGCGACCACAACGGTTCCCCCGACTACAAGCGCCACCTCGCCGGGGTCCTCCTCGGTCGCGCGGTGGCGGAAGCCCTCGAGGAGGCGCGCGCCCATGCATGAGACCGTGGAGATCGAGCTGCGCGTGAACGACCGGCCGCGCAGCCTGCGGATCGAGCCGCGCGAGACGCTCGCGGACGTCCTGCGGGACCGGCTCGGCCTGACCGGCACGAAGGTGTCCTGCGACGCCCAGGTGTGCGGTGCCTGCACCGTCCTCGTGGACACCCGCACGGTCAGCGCCTGCACCTTCCTCGCGGTGGACGCGGACGGCGCGGCGGTGCGGACCGTCGAGGGGCTCGCCACGGACGGTGTCCTGAGCCCGCTCCAGCAGGCGTTCATCGACGAGGCCGCCTTCCAGTGCGGCTTCTGCACGCCGGGGATGCTCGTGGCCGCCACGGCGCTCCTCGCGGAGAACCCGCATCCGACCGCCGAGGAGGTGGAGGAAGGCCTCGACGGCAACCTCTGCCGCTGCACGGGCTACGCGCCCATCGTGGCTGCCGTCCTGCGGGCCGCGGAGGCGTCCCGATGAAGCGGGTGGTCGAGCGGGGTCCCGCCCCGGCGCCCATCGGTGTCTCCGTCCCGCGCCGCGACGGCGTCGAGAAGGTGACGGGCGCCGCGTCGTACACGACGGACATCACGCTTCCGGGGATGGCCCACGCGCGCCTCCTGCGCAGCCCGTACGCACACGCGGAGATCGTCTCGATCGACACGTCGGCCGCGCGCGCCCACCCCGGCGTCATCGCCGTCGTCACCGCGGCGGACCTTCCGGACGTCCACCTCGAGTACGGCCACGCCGTCGCCGACCATCCGCTCATCGCGACCGGCAAGGTGCGCTACGCGGGCGAGGTGGTGGCCGGTGTCGTCGCCGAGGATGCGGCGACCGCGGACGAGGCGCTCCGGCTCATCGAGGTGGACTACGCGCCGCTGCCCGTCGCGATCACGGTGGACGAGGCGCTCGCCCCCGGGGCGCCGGTGCTCCACGAGAAGGCCGGTCGCCAGGGCGCGCACCGCGGCTTCGAAGAGGACATCACCCGCGACCACCCGAACGTCTGCTCCACCTTCCGCCAGGCCTGGGGCGACATCGACGCGTCGTTCGTGGGCGCCCACCTCGTCCTCGAGGGCACCTGGGAGTACCCCAAGTGCTACGCGTTCGCGATGGAGCCGTACACGGCGGTCGCGGAGTGGAAGGACGGCGAGCTCACCGTCTGGTCGTCCGCCCAGCATCCGTACATGGTCCGCGACGACCTCGCCCACGTCTTCGGCCTGCCGCTCGCGGCGGTCCGCGTCATCGTCCCCTACGTCGGCGGCGGCTACGGCAGCAAGTCGTACACGAAGATCGAGCCGCTCACGTCGGCGCTCGCGCTCCGCGCCGGCCGGCCGGTGCGCCTTGCCCTGAACGTGGACGATTCCATCCTCACGACGCGCGGCGACGGTGCGACGGTCCGCCTCCGCTCCGCCTTCGACGCCGACGGCCGGCTCCTTGGTCGGCAGGCGACGGTCCACCTCGACAGCGGTGCCTACGCGGAGAACTCCCCGCTCGTGGGGCGCAAGGCGGCCAACCGCCTCGGTGGTCCCTACCGGATCCCCGCGCTCGAGGTCACCTGCAACGTCGTCTACACGAACACCGCGCCCGCCTCCTCGTTCCGCGGCTTCGGTGCGCCGCAGGTGGTCTTCGCCGCGGAATCCCAGATGGACGAGGCCGCCGAGCGCCTCGGCCTCGACCCCCTCGAGATCCGGCGCCGGAACCTGGTCGCGCGCGGCGAGCGCCCCTGGCCGAAGGTCCGGGGCATGGATGCCCAGATCGCCGCGGACATCGAGCTCGCCGCGGCGGAGCTCGACTGGTCCACCCCGCCCGGCCCCGGCGTCGGCCGCGCCGTCTGCGTCTCCGCGTCGGACGCGGGCTCCGAGCCGGTCACGACCGCGACCCTGCGCGTCCACCCGGACGGCTCGGTCACGGTCCTGTGCGGGAGCACGGAGATCGGCCAGGGCTCGTCCACCGCGCTCGCCCAGATCGCGGCCGGCGAGATGGGCGTCCCGCTCGACCGTGTCCGCCTCGTCCAGAGCGACACCGCGGCCGTGACCTACGACCGCTCCACCGGCGCGAGCCGGACCACCACGCTCATGGGCCTCGCGATCCGCTCGGCCGCGGAGGACGTCCAGGCCCAGCTCCTCGCGTGGGCACGCGAGGTCTACGCGGCCGAGGAGGCGCCGGAGCCGGTCATCGTGCCGGGCGGCATCGCGCTCGGCGACCGGACGCTCGGCTGGGGCGACGTCGTGCGCGCCTGGTTCGCGGGTGACTACGGCGAGGCGATCGGCCGTGGCTACCTGCGCAAGGCGGGCGCGACCGCGGAGATGCCGCCGTTCTGGGAGGTCGGCTGCGTCGGCGTGGAGGTCCACGTGGACGAGACGACCGGCGAGATCCACGTGGACAAGCTCGTGACCATCGGCGATGTCGGCTGCGCGGTGAACCCCCAGCTCGCCGAGGCGCAGGACATCGGCGCGGCGATCATGGGCCTCGGCATGGCGATGCGCGAAGAGCTGATCTACGAGGACGGGAACCTCGTGAACGGCAACCTCTACGACTACCGCGTGCCGCGCTTCACGGACATCCCCGAGCTGCGCACGGTCCTCGCGGAGCGCGGGGACGGCGTCGGCGTCTACGGCGCCAAGGGCGGTGGCGAGGGTGCCCTCAACCCGGTCGCCGCCGCGATCGCGAACGCCGTCCGGCGCGCATCCGGGGTCCGGCTCCAGCAGGCGCCCTTCACGCCGGAGCGTGTCTGGGAGGCGATCCGCGAGCGCGACGCGGGCCGCGTCGGCTGACGCCGGAGGGCGCGTCGCGGGCCGGGACGGCAGGCGGAGCGCCCGCTGCGTGTTCGCGCCGCGTGCTGCCGGGCTAGGCCTCGGCCGCGGCCTCGACCGCGGGGTCCGGCTCAGCCGCGGGCCGCGGCCGGCGACGGCGGATCGTCCGGTCCAGACGTTCCACGTCGCGCCGGCGGACCAGGTAGCGGCGGCCGTCCGCGCTTGCCGAGAGCCGACGCTCCCGGATGGCACGCCGGAGGACGGAGGGGTCCCGGCCCACGAGCGCGGCTGCCTCGCGCACCGTCAGCGGGTCGCCCGCCTGGTAGAAGTCGGAGTGGTGGCCGAGGTCCATGTGGTAGAGCGGCCCCTTCGGCTCCAGGGCCACGCTCTGGGGGCCGCCGGCCCCCGGTCCGGCGAACCGTCCGCGGGTATGCCGCTCGTCGTAGGCGCGGCGCGTCTTCGGGTCGCGCAGGACCTCCCACGCGCGGGAGATCCGCTTGAAGCGGCGCTCCGACTCCGGGTCGTCGGGGTTGAGGTCCGGGTGGTGCGCGCGGGCGAGCGCGCGGTACGCGTCGCGGATCTGGCGCGCCGTCGCCGTCGCGGGCACGCCGAGCTCGGAATAATGGTCACGCGTCCCGCGCATCGTGGGGAAGCGTAGCGGTCCGCGGCCCTTTCCGCGGCCAGGGTCCGGGAGGGTTCCATGCACGGCGTCGTCGTCACCGGGGGATCGGGCAAGGCCGGCCGGGCCACCGTCGCGGAGCTGCTCGCGGCCGGGCTCGTCGTGCGCAACGTGGACCGCATCCCGATGCCCGCGGACGGCCCCGCCGTCGAGACGGTGCTCGCCGACCTGACGGACTACGGGGCGACCTTCGCGGCGCTCCATGGCTTCGATGCCGTCGTCCATCTCGCGGCCGATCCCCGTCCGGACGCCGACCATCTCACCGGCGCGGAGCGCTTCGCGAACAACACCCTGAGCTCCTTCACCGTCTTCCAGGCCGCGGTCCACCTCGGCATGGAGCGGGTCGTCTGGGCCTCGTCCGAGACCACCTTCGGCGTCCCCTTCCTGCCGCCCGGTCCGCCGCGCCTCCCCGTGACGGAGGAGGATGTGCCCCGCCCGCACAGCGCGTACGCGATCTCCAAGGTCGTGACGGAGGACCTCGCGCGCCAGATGGCCCGCCGCCACGGCATCCCGTTCGTCGGCCTGCGCTTCAGCAACATCCTCGGGCCGGACGACTACCGGAACGCCCCTGCATGGCACGCCGACCCGCACGCGCGCAGCTGGAATGCCTGGGCCTACATCGACGCGCGGGACGTGGCCACCTCCTGCCTTGCGGCGCTCCGCGCGCCCGTGACGGGTGCGGAGGTCGTCACGATCGCGGCGGCGGACACCGTGATGACGACGCCGAACGCGGAGCTCGTCGCCGCCGTCTTCCCCGCCACGGTCCTCGACCCGGCCACCGGACCGAACGAGACGCTCCTCTCCATCGAGAAGGCGCGCCGGGTCCTCGGCTGGGCGCCGCGTCACTCCTGGCGCGACACCGTCACGCGAGATCCAGGCGGACGCTGACGACCGGGTCGGAGAGGTCGGCGGGCTCTGCCCGGAAGCCGAGCCGCGTCGCGAGGCGGAGCATCGGTCCGTTCGTGGCGAGGATCTCGCCGGTGACCGAGCGCAGGCCCTCGCGGCGCGCGACGTCCACGAGCCGGCCGAGCAGCTCGGCGCCGAGCCCGCGCCCCTGCCAGGGGTCCGCGACGAGGACCGCGAACTCCGCCGAGACCCCGTCGCGGAGGCGGGAGAGCCGGCCGACGCCCGCGATCGCGGGCGTGCCGCTCTCCGGGTCGTGGCCCTCGGCGACGAGCGCGAGCTCGCGGTCGTAGTCGGTGAAGCAGACGCGGATGAGGCGCTCGTGCGCGATGCGTCGGTCCAGCCCGAGGTCGGCGAACCAGCGCTGGTAGATGGAACGCTCGGAGAGCGTGCGGTGGAAGGCCACGAGGAGTCGCTCGTCCTCCGGCCGGATCGGCCGGATCGTCCAGGCCTCCCCGCGGCGGTCCGTCCAGGTGCCCCGGTAGGCGAGGGGGTAGGGGCGGATCGCCGGCCGCGGCAGGTCCGCCGACGCGAGCCCGGGCGGATGGAGGATCACCCGCGCGTCGAGCGCCACGAGATGGTCCGCGGATGCGAGGACCGGGTTCATCTCCACCTCCGCGACCTCCGGCAGCTCGACCACGAGCTCGGAGAAGCGCACGAGGAGGCCCGCGAGCGCGTCGAGGTCCACCGGGTCCCGCCCGCGCGCTCCCTCCAGCGCACGGAAGACGCGGGTGCGCTCCATCATCCGCCGGGCGAGCGTCGTGGTGAGCGGCGGCAGGCCGAGCGCCCGGTCGCGGAAGACCTCGACGAGGCTGCCGCCGAGCCCGAACAGGAGGACCGGCCCGAACTGCGGGTCGACCGAGCTGCCGACGATGAGCTCCGTGCCCGCCCAGGCGACCATCGGCTGGATCGTCACGCCGTCCATGTGGCCGGGGCCGCGCCGCGCCTCCACCGACGCGGCGATCGCGCGGTACGCCGCCCGCACCGCGTCCGCGTCGCGCAGGTCCAGGCGCACACCGCCCACGTCCGTCTTGTGCGTGATCGTGCGCGACAGGAGCTTGCACGCGACGGGATAGCCGATCGCGTCCGCGGCGGCCACCGCCGCGTCATCCGAGCGCGCCGCGCGCGTCTCGGTGACGGGGATCCCCCAGGCCGCGAGGAGCTCCTTGGCCTCCGCCTCGTCGAGGAGCGTGCGGCCGTCCGCCCGCGCCGCGGCGACGAGCGCACGTGCCCGGTCGCGGTCCACCGCGCGCTCCGGCGCGGCGGGCAGCTCGGGCGTCTCGTAGAGCGCGGCGAGGTCCTGCTGCCAGGTCCAGAGCTCGGTGAACATGCGGGCGGCGCTGTCGGGGTAGGGGAAGTGCGCGATCCCCGCCTCGCGCAGGATCGTCGCGCCGGCCTCCACGTCGAGGCCGCCCATCCAGCTCGCGAGGACCGGGGTGCCGAGCCCGCGGGCGAACGGCACGAGCTGCTGCGCGGTCCGCGTCGGGTCGGTCATCGCCTGGGGCGTGAGGATGACGAGCAGCCCGTCCGATCCCGGGTCGCGCGCCGCGATGTCCAGCGCCGCCGCGTACCGCTCGGGCGGCGCGTCGCCGATGATGTCGATCGGGTTGCCATGGCTCCAGGTCGGCGGCAGGACCGTGTCGAGCGCGGCGATCGTCTCCGGGGCGAGCGTCGTGAGGCGCGCGCCGCCGC
Organism: Chloroflexota bacterium; assembly: GCA_046352645.1. Taxonomy (GTDB): domain Bacteria; phylum Chloroflexota; class Limnocylindria; order Limnocylindrales; family CSP1-4; genus JAFMJV01. The sequence continues at coordinate 7,946 of JBJTJV010000241.1, forward strand.
CGATGAGCGCATCGGTCGCGAGCACGCCGGGGCCGCCCGCGTTCGTCACGATCGTGAGGTTCGGGCCGCGCGGGCGCGGCTGCTTGCCGAGGACCTCCGCGAGGTAGAAGAGGTCGGAGATGCGCTCCGCGCGGAGCACGCCCGCACGCCGGAAGGCCGCGTCGAGGACCTCGTCCGAGCCGGTGAGGGCGCCGGTGTGCGAGGCGGCCGCGCGCGCCGCCTCCGCCGTCCGGCCCGGCTTCATCACGATGATCGGCTTCGTCAGCGCGACCTCGCGCGCGGCGGAGAGGAACGCGCGCGCGTCGCCGACGCTCTCCATGTAGAGGACGATCGCATCCGTCTCGCGGTCGTTGCCCAGGTGGTCGATGAGGTCGCCCCAGCCGACGTCCGCCATCGAGCCGAGCGACACGATGGCGCTGAAGCCGACACGCTCGCGGAAGGCCCAGTCGAGGACCGCCGTGACGAGCGCGCCGCTCTGGCTCAGGAATGCGACCCGGCCGCGCGGTGCGAGGGCCGTCGCGAAGGTCGCGTTCAGCCCCGTGACCGGGCTCATCACGCCGAGGCAGTTCGGGCCGATGATGCGGATCCCGTGGCGCCGCGCCGCCGCGACCGTCGCCGCCTCGAGGGCCGCCCCCTCCGCGCCGATCTCCCGGAAGCCCGCGGAGATCACGATCACCGCGCGGACGCCCGCCGCGCCGCACTCCTCGACGAGCGCGGGCACGCTCGGCGGCGGGGTGACGATCACCGCGAGGTCGACCGGCTCGGCGATCGCCCCCACGGTCGGCACGGTCGCGATACCGAGCACGCTCCGGCGGTTGGGGTTCACCGGGTAGACCGTGCCACCGAAGGGGCTCGCGATGAGGTTCGTGAGGATCGTCCGCCCCACGCTCCCCGGCTTGTCCGTCGCCCCGATGAGCGCCACCGCACGCGGGGCGAAGAAGGCGCCGAGCGTCCGGCGGCCCGCCCGGAGGACGTCCGATGCGGGCTCCGCGCGCGCGGCGGCGGGATGGTCGCGACCGGGGGCCGGCGTGCCGTGCGGGAGCAAGCGCTCGTCCATCCCCGCTAGGGTAGCCCTGCGGCGCGCCGGGGGCTCCCGGCCATCCGGCCCCTCCCGCGCGGGCCGGCGGGCCATCCACCCTGCCGCCCGGCGCGAACCGCTTCCGAGCGCCCGTCCGCGGAGCGCTCCCCGGACGGGCGTGGCCCGGCGGCCCGGACCGCGAGCGAGAGGAGAACCGATGAGCGAGGCGTGGCCCCAGCAGTCGTCCCCGGCATCCGCGATCCCGCGCGCCGGACGCGGCCCCGCCTTCCTCGCGGGCGTGCTCGCGGCGCTCGCGGCGCTCGCCGTCGCGGAGCTCGTCGCGGGGCTCGTGGCAGGCGCGCCGTCGCTCGTCATCGCCGTCGGCGACCTCGTCATCGCCGTGCAGCCGCCGGGCGCGAAGGACCTCGTCGTGGCGCTCTTCGGCAGCGCGAACAAGCTCGCGCTCGAGGTCACCGTGGTCCTCGCCGCGGCGCTCGTCGCGGGCCTCCTCGGCATCCTCGGGCGGCGGAGCCTCGTGCTCGGGGCCACCGGGTTCGCCGTCGCGGGCGTCGCGGGGGCCGGCGCCGCGCTCCGCGGGCCGCTCGTGGACCCGGTCCTCGCCGTCCTTGTCGCGGTCCTCGCGGTCGTGGTCGGGGTGGGCGTGCTCGCGCTGCTCCTCGCGCTCGCGCGGCCGCGCGCCACGGCCGCCGCGGGCGGGATGCCGGACTGGGATCGCCGCCGCTTCCTCCTCGCGGGCGGCGCGACGGTCGCCGCGTCCGTCGCGGCCGCGCAGGTCGGCCGTGGGCTCCTCGTCGGCCGACCGGTGGCGCCCGCGGACCTCGCGGCCATCCCCGACGCTCCGGACCCCGTCGTCCTCCCGCCCGGCGCGGAGCTCGAGGTGCCCGGGCTCACCCCGCTCATCGTCCCGGTGGCGGACTTCTATCGGATCGACACCGCCCTCATCAGCCCGCGCGTCGATGTCGCCACCTGGACGCTGACCGTCAGGGGGATGGTCGGCCGTGAGGTGCGTCTCACGTACGACGAGCTCTTCGACTTCCCCATCGTGGAGCAGCAGTGCACGATCGCCTGCGTCTCCAACGAGGTCGGCGGGCGGCTCGTGGGGAACGCGCTCTGGCGAGGCATCGACCTGCGGGCGGTGCTCGCGCGCGCCGAGCCGGACCCGGCCGCGACGCAGATCGTGGGGCGCTCGGCGGACGGCTGGACGGGCGGCTTCCCCACCGCCTGGGCGATGGACCCGGCACGGACGCCGATGATCGCGGTCGCGATGAACGGCGCGCCGCTCACCGCCGACCACGGCTACCCCGCGCGGCTCATCATCCCCGGGCTCTACGGCTACGTCTCCGCGACGAAGTGGCTCACGGAGATCGAGCTCACCACGATGGAGGCCTTCGACGCCTACTGGATCCCGCTCGGCTGGGCCAAGGAGGCGCCGATCCTCACCCAGGCCCGGATCGATGTGCCGCGGGCGGGCGCGGATGTCGCGGCGGGGTCCGTCGCGATCGCAGGCGTCGCATGGGCCCCGGACCGCGGGGTGAGCGCGGTCGAGGTGCGCATCGACGAGGGCGACTGGCAGCAGGCGCGGATCTCCGAGCCGGTCTCCGCGGCGACCTGGGTCCAGTGGGTGCTGCCGTGGTCCGCGACGCCGGGCACGCATCGGATCGCGGTGCGTGCCACGGACGGCCTCGGCGTCGTCCAGACCGACGAGCGGACGGCCCCCGCGCCGGACGGCGCCCGCGGCCACCACACGATCACCGTCCGCGTCGCCTGACGGCGGCGGCCCGACCGCGCTCCGTCCCCCCGTTCAGCCGCGGGACGGCGTCTCCGCGCCGGGCGCGCCGAGCAGCTGCGCCGCGGCGTCCACCGCGGCTGCCTCCTCCGGCCGCTGCAGGTGGCGCCGATCGAACGCGGCGTTCATGCCGTACGCCGTGAGGAGCGCGCGGACCGCGTCGACGCGTGCCGCCTGCTCCGCCGCGACCGCCGCCGCGCCCGGACCGTCCGCCACCCCGAGAAGCGCCACGAGATGGGCGAGGCAGAATGCCGCGGCCCCCGCGGCCCGTACCCAGTCCGCGTCGTCGAGGTAGCCCGCGATCCCCGTGACCGCGCTCGCCTCGGCCGCCGCCTCCGTGGCGCAGACCAGGCAGGCCGGCGGGCGCGCCGCGGCCGCGTAGGCGCGCCCCCGCCCCCGCCCGCGCGCCGTCCGGGCGGTCGCGAGCTCGGCCGCGCGGACGCGCAGGATCGCGTCGAGCAGGATCGCGCTCGCCAGCCGTCCGCCGGCACCGCGCCGCTCCGCGGCGAGGAGCGCGCCCGTGTGGTCGCCGCACAGCCCGCGCGCCCGGTCGAGCTCCGCCCGGAGCGTGACGTCGTTCACGCTCTCGCCGAGCCAGCCATCGAGGTAGCGCGCCACGGCCCGCGCGCGCGCCCCGCAGACCGGGCAGCCGGGACCGGTGAGCCGGTCGGCAAGGTGGACGTCCGCGAGGGAGCGGACCCGCAGCCCGCCCGCCTGCGACCTGTCGCTCACAGGGCGCGGCCGACGGCGAGGCCCAGGGCTGCACCGGCCACGCAGACGCCGACGCTCAAGGCGACGTTCAGGAGCGCTCCGGTCGCGTCGCCCTGCTCGAGGAGCGCGACGGTCTCCGCGCTGAACGCCGAGAAGGTCGTGAACGAGCCGAGGAAGCCGATCCCCACGGCGGGTCGGACCCACCACGGCCCGAGCTCGCGCTCCATCGTGAGGGCGAGCACGAGCCCGAGGGCGAAGGAGCCCGCGACGTTGATCGCGATCGTGGCCCAGGGGAAGGTGCCCGGGGTCCGGGCGGCGATCCAGGCGCCCACGAGGTAGCGCAGGTTCGCCCCCAGGATCGCCCCGATGGAGATCGCGAGGAAGGTCACGCCGGTCGCTGCTCCTGCAGCACGATCGGCGGCGGCCACGCGCCCGCGATGACGTCCTGCGTCACCTCGGTCACCGCCACGATCGGCGCCGCGCAGTCGCCCGTGGCGGTGCAGGTGAGCGTCCCGGTCACGCCCGCGACGCCGCGCGTGGCGAAGAGCGCGTCCCGGACCGCGCCGCGGCCGATCGCGAGGCTGCCGTCCGCGCCCTCCACCGCGGCGCTCCCGAGCGCATCGAGGAGGAGCCCGGCCGCGTCCCAGGCCTGCGCGTGGTACGGGCCGGTCGGCTCCGCGCCCCAGGCCGCCGCGTACGCGTCGCGCATCTTCGGGTAGGTGTCGGCGAAGGCGTCCGATGTCGGGCCGGAGATGTAGACGCCGAGCGCCGCGGGGCCGGCCGCCGCCACGAACTCGCGCGTGAGCACGCCGTCCGCCCCGATGAGCGTCGTCCCTGCAAGGCCCGGGACGGAGCCCGCGGAACGCACGAGGGCCGCCCCGTCGTCCGTGAGCGTCGCGAAGTAGAGCACCTCCGGGGCCGCGGGCGCGACCGCCGCGAGCGCGCCCGCGGGGTCCATCCCGCCGCGCTCCAGGCGTGCCGTCGCGACGACCTCGCCCCCCTCCGCCGCGAACGCGGCCGCGAAGTCGGCCACCAGGCCGTCCGCGTACGAGCTGCCGTCGGAGATCGTCGCGGCCGTCGTCCGGCCGAGCGTCCGGGCCGCGAACTCCGCCACGAGCGCCCCCTGGACACCGTCGCTCACCGCGGTGCGCAGGAAGCCCGCGAGCTCGGGCCCGCGGTCCGCGGCCGTGAGCGCCTGGCGCGTGCTGGCGGGCGAGATCGTGCTCAGGCCGGACGCGCTGAGCGGCGGCACGCCTCCCTCGGTCTCGTCCGAGCAGTGGCCGCCGAGGAGGCCCGCGAGACCCGGCTCCGCGAGCAGGGTCGCGGCCGCCTGTGCGCCGCCGAGCGTCGTGCACGCGCCGTCCGCGCGGACGAGCCGGACCGGGTGGCCCGCGAGGGTGCCGCCGCGCTCGGCGATCGCGGTCTCCGCGGCGTTCATCCACTCCGTGGCGAAGGGCGCCTCGCTGCCGCTCAGGTCGCCCCAGGCGCCGATGGTCACCGGCGCACCCGGCGCGATGACGAGCGTGCCGAGCGGGTCGTCCGCGGCGCGGCCGACGGGTGCCACCAGGACGGCGGCGGCGAGTGCGGCGGTGAGGCTGGGAGCGAGGCGGTGGGGGCGGCGCATCGGGGACGGCTCCTCGGACAGGACGGCCGCAGGCCCGCGCGGCCCCGGTCCGTCCACGGGAGAGCCTAGCGCCCCGGCGTCCGGGGGTGCCGTCCGCTCAGCGCTCGATCGTCGCGACGACCTCCTCGCCGCGGATCAGCTCGATCCGGGCGATGGGGGCGCGGATGCGCGCCGCGACGAGGCCGTAGAGCGTCCGGCGGGCGCCCGCATCGCCCCCGACGACCGCGTCGAAGGTCCGGGCGTAGCGCGCCTCGGTGATCGTGAGGATCGTCGGTTCGGGGTCGGTCGTCGTGGCGACGCGGACGTGGCGCTGCATCGTGCTCCTCCGCGGGGTGGGGGCCGGTCGCGCGGAGTCTAGCGCGCGTCCCCGGGCGGGGGCGCGCGGCGCGCCGGCTGTCTCAGCCGGGGGTCGCGGGCGGCGTCGGCGTGGGCGGCGCCATCGTGAAGGTGACGTTGCCGCCCCGGAGCGGGCCCGCGTGCGTGTAGCCGTCGAAGGCGCCGCCGACGTTCGTGTCGGTGACGGTGTCGCGCTTGCTCGGGGCGGTCGTGCCGCGGGCGGGGGAGGCGGTCGGGCCCGGCCCGGCGGTGGCGCGGGGCGGC
>JBJTJV010000022.1:0-2212 GCA_046352645.1 Chloroflexota bacterium
GTTCTCCTTCGCCTGCTTGAAGAGGTCGCGCACGCGGCTGGCGCCGACGCCCACGAACATCTCCACGAACTCGGAGCCGGAGATGCTGAAGAAGGGCACGCCCGCCTCGCCGGCGACGGCGCGCGCGAGGAGCGTCTTGCCCGTGCCGGGAGGGCCGACGAGCAGGACGCCGCGCGGGATGCGCGCCCCGAGAGAGTTGAACTTCTCGGGGAACTTCAGGAACTCGACGACCTCCTGGAGCTCGGTCTTCGCCTCGTCCACCCCGGCCACGTCCGCGAACGTCACCACGGTCTTGTTGCCGAGGAACATCCGGGCGCGGCTCTTGCCGAAGGACATCGCCTGGTTGTTGGAGCCCTGCGCCTGGCGGAACATGAAGTAGAGGAAGACGCCGATGAGGAGGATCGGCATGATCGCCGACAGGAGGATGCCGAGCCACTGGCCACCGTTGTCCTCGTCCGAGGCGGAGAGGTCCGGCACCTGCGTGCAGGGCGCGAGGCACCAGCGGGCCATGTCCGCGCCGACGTCCGTGACGAACTGGCTGGGCACCTGGCTCACGATCGGCTCGGCGCCGGGCTCGCGACCGGCCGTCACGATCTCGAGGCGCGCCCCCTTCTGGACGACGCTCACCACCTCGCCGCTCGCGACGAGCTCCTGGAAGGACCGCTCGGTCGCGCCCGTCCCGCTGTACGGGATCGCCGGCGTGCTGCTTCCCGGGAACAGGAACATGTAGAGGAGCGCGGCGGTGCCGAGGACGAGCAGTAGGGTGACGAGGCCGTTACGGAGGAAGCGGCTGTTCAACGGGGTCTGACCTCCGGATCGCTGGGGGCTGCCGGGAGTGCGTCCGGACGGGGCGTCCGGACCGCGGTTGCGTGCGTCGTGGTGTGTTCGCCCGGCGCACGGCGCCGGATGGCAGGACGGCCGGGCCCGAGGGCCCGGCCGGTCTCCAGGTTGTGGTAGCGGGGGGCGGATTCGAACCACCGACCAAGGGCTTATGAGTCCCCTGCTCTGCCTCTGAGCTACCCCGCCTCGGGCCGAGAGTCTAGCGCACTCCCGGCCGTCCGGCCGAAACGGCGGCCTACTTCACGGTCAGCATGATCATGAGCTGCTGGACCGCCATGGAGGGGTCCTCCCACGGGCGACCGTAGCTCGTCGTGATGTTCGCGGTCCCCGCGGTGACGCCGGTGATCGTGATCCGCTCCGCGCCCGGCGCGCCGGCCATGTCGCCGGACGGGGCCTCGTACTCCACGCCCGCGATCGATGCGATCGCCGCGTCGGACGAGACCGGGTCGCTCCAGCGGTAGCCCGTGGTGGGGTTGCTGCAGATGAGCACGGAGACGGTGCTGCCCGCGGGGATCTCGACGGAGAGCATGCCGCTCTCGCCCTCGGAGATGTCGTCGCACGTCCAGTCGAGCGCGGTTGCATCGCCGCCCACGTTCACCGTGATGGCGATCGAGGCCGCGCCCTTGGTGCCGCCGTCCCACGGCTGGACGTAGGACGCCGTGATCGTCGCGGTGCCGTCGGCGAGCGCGGAGATCGTGATGTGCTCCTGGCCGGGCGCGCCGAGGGCGTCGCTGCCGGGCTCCTCGTACTTCCAGTCGGTGATCGCGGCGACGGCGGCATCGCTCGAGGCCGGGTCGCTCCAGCTGAAGCCGGTCGTGGGGTTACTGCACAGGTGGAGCGAGACGATGTGCCCGACGGGGACATCGACGGTGTCCGCGATCGCCGGGGTCACGGCGAAGGCGTCGCACCCGAGGTCGATGCGGACCTCGTTCTCCGCGACGGGCTCCTCGGCGCCGACGGGCGCGCCCACGACGGCGAGGGCGAGCGCGGCCGAGCCGGCGATGGTCAGACGACGGTGCACGTGAGTTCCTCCCAGAGCTGCTGCGGCGGATCGGCGACCCGCCTCGAGAGCATACCCGCTCTCCGACGCCGGAACGTCACGGTCGGTTCCCGACGCGGACGGCGCGCCGCCCGTCCGTGGCAGACTCCGTCCGTGACCAGCGCATCCCCGTCCCCCGTCCAGCTCGCCCCCGCGGGTGTCTCCGCGCTCGTGGAGATCGTCTTCCGGATCGCCCGACGGCACTGGCGCACGCTCCTTGCGCTCTCGGTGGTCTTCGGCCTGCCCGGGGCGCTCGTCTCCGCTGCCAGCGCCCTGCCGCTCGCCGAGGCGTTCGCCCGCTACCTGCCCGCGACCCCGGTCGGAGCCGACCGG
>JBJTJV010000242.1:0-11307 GCA_046352645.1 Chloroflexota bacterium
GTGGTGATGGTGGCGCAGGGCCGGGCGCGGTTGACGCCGCCGCTCCGCGACTACCTCGCCGGCGGGGCGGGATGGGGCGCGGGTAGGCGCATCACCCGGGATGGGTTCGCGGGCTGGCTCTTCCGCCCGCGAACCCTTCCCGGTTGATGCGCATCCCCGCGCCCGATCCGGCCCCGCCGTCGATGTAGTCGCGGAGCGGCGGCGTCATCCGCGCGCGGCCCTGCGCCTCGATCTCCTCCACGCTCGCGATCGCGGCGATCTCGGCGTCCGAGAGCGGCGGCGCGGTGATGTTCCTTGGCATGGCGTCCTCCAGCGCCCGCTCGGGGCGGTCAGGCATCCGGCAGGCCGTCAGCGTCCGACCCGGCCCGCGCCCCGGCTGCCGTGGCCGAGGGGGCGAGCACGAGGAGCGCCTCGGCAGGGAAAGTGACCGTGAGCGCCGATCCGATCGCGGGTGGCGGCACGTGGGGGTTGTTGAACGCGTCCACCGCGACGGTCTCGCCGCTCTCGCCGAGCCGGATCCGGACACGCACGATGGACCCGAGGAAGGTCACGTCCGTCACCGTGCCGTCGAGCGCGTTACGGTCGGCGCTCGCGGGACCCGTGACGATCGCCTCCGGGCGGAGCGCGGCCGTGGCAGTGGTCCCGGTCTGCGCCGCGACCGGCAGCGCCGCGCGCAGCTCGCGCCCCGCGATCCGGACCCGGCCCGTCCCCGCGTCGATCACCTCCGCCGCGAGAAGGTTGAGCGTGCCCACGAAGCGCGCCACGAACTCGGTCGCGGGCGTGTTGTAGATCGCGGACGGCGGCCCGACCTGCTCGATGCGCCCGTGGCTCATCACGACGACCCGGTCGGAGAGCGAGAGGGCCTCCTCCTGGTCGTGGGTCACGTACACGGTGGTGATACCGAGCTGGCGCTGGATCTGGCGGATCTCCGTGCGCAGCGCGACGCGGATCTTGGCATCGAGCGCGGAGAGCGGCTCGTCGAGGAGGAGGACGCGCGGCCGGATGGCGAGCGCGCGCGCGAGCGCGACACGCTGCTGCATGCCGCCGGAGAGCTGGTACGGGAACTTGCCACCCGCGCTCTCGAGATGGATGAGCCCGAGGAGCTCGGCCACCCGCGCCTTGCGCTCGGCGGCAGGCACCTTGCGCATCTTCATGCCGAAGGCGATGTTGTCCGCCACGGACATGTTCGGGAAGAGCGCATACGACTGGAAGACCATGCCCACGTTGCGCCGGTTCGCGGGGACCCGGCTGATGTCCTCGCCCGCGATCCGGATCGTCCCCGCATCGGGGATCTCGAAGCCGGCGATCATCCGCAGCGTCGTGGTCTTGCCGCAGCCGGACGGCCCGAGGAAGGAGACGAACTCGCCCTCCGCCGCGTCGAGGTCGAAGGAGTGGACGGCGACGTGGTCGCCGAACCGCTTCTGGACGCCGGAGAGCGACAGGAACACGGGGTCTCCTCCATGGGTCATCGGGCGCCGCCGATGGTCGTGCGGTCGCGCGATCCGCGCCCCACGATGACGATCGCGAACATCGCCGCCCACGTGATCGCGAAGCTGATGATCGCGCCGGCCGCGGGCTCGTATGCCTTGTTCTGGCCGAGGAGCGACAGGTACGGGCCGAAGGTCTTGACGCTCATGAAGCTCGCGATCGTGTACTCGCCCATCACGATCGCGAGGGTGAGGAAGGCGCCCGCGTGGAGCGCGCCGCGGAGGTTCGGGAAGATGACGGACCAGAGGATCCGGGGCCAGCCCGCGCCGAGGCTCTGCGCCGCCTCCGTGAGGGTGCGCACGTCGATCGTCGCGAGCCCGGTGTCCACCGCCCGGTACATGTACGGGAACGACAGCCCGACGTACGCGCCCACGAGCACCGCCTCCGTGCCGAAGCTCGACGTCAGGAGCGCGAGCGGCGGCGGCGCGTAGATCCGGATGAGGCCGAAGACGAGCACGACCGGCGGGATCACGAAGGGCATGAGCGTGATGAGCTCCACCACCGGCCGGAGACGGGGGACCTTCAGGCGCACCCAGTAGGCGGTCGGCACGAGGAGCACGAGGGAGACGACGATCGTGATGAGCGCGATCCGGAACGACGTGATCAGGCCACCGGTGAACTTGGGGTCCCGCAGGACGAGCTCGTAGGCGGCGAGCGAGGGCCGGATGAAGTCCCCGGTCACCGGGTCCTTGTATGCCGCGCGCAGCGAGAACTCGATCGTCGAGACGAGCGGGATGACGAAGTAGCTCACGCCGATGAGGAAGATGAGCCACGCCCAGGGCGAGCCCCAGCTACGGCGGCGCGGCGCGGCGGTGGCGGGCACCGATGCGGCGCTCACGACCGGAACCACCGCTCGGAGCGCCGGCGGAGCCAGACGGAGACGAGGATGAGCATGCCCATCACCGCGACCATGCCCATCGCCATCGCGTAGCCGAGCCCCTGGTTGCGGAGCACGTCGCCGCGGATCTGCGCGCCGATGACGACCGGGACGAGCGGGATCGTGCCGCCGGTCAGCTGGAAGGCGGTCGCCTGCGCACCGAAGGCGTTCCCGAAGAGGAGGATCGTCGTGCCCAGGAGCGTCGGCAGGAGGATCGGGAAGGCGATGTGGAGCCAGTACTGGCGGCCGGTCGCGCCCATGTTCTCCGCGGCCTCGCGCCACTCCTTGCGCAACCCCTCGATGGCGGGCGCGAGGATCAGGAGCATGAGCGGCAGCTGGAAGTAGAGGTAGACGAGCGCGATCCCGAGCTGGGAGTAGATGGTGAAGCCCGTGGAGCGCAGGTCGAACCCGAAGGCATCGCGCAGGACGCCGGTGATGAGGCCGTTGTTGCCGACCGTGAAGACGAAGGCGAGCGCGAGCGGGACGCCCGCGAAGTTCGACGCGACGCCGGAGAAGGTGAGCAGGCCGGTCCGCAGGGGCCGCGGGATGCCGCCGCGGACAAGGGCGACGGCGAGGAGGAAGCCGCCGATGCCGCCCGCGAGCGCGGAGATCAGGCTGACGGTGATGCTGTTCCAGAACGCGGTCGTGACGTACGGGTCCACGAGGCCCGCGTAGTTCTCCAGGGTGGGCGCACCGGTGCTCGTCTGGAAGCTGCCGAGCACGAGGAACCCGATCGGCAGGAGCAGGAACCCCGCCGAGAAGAGGAGGAACGGGACGACCCCGAGCCACGCGAGCGAGACACGGCGAGGCGCCGGTCGGGAGACCGGCGCCTCGGGCGTCGTGGCCGTGACGGTCACGGGGTCGTCCGTTCGGAACGTTCGCGGATCAGGCGTCCGGGTCGATGACCTCGACGCCGACCGCGGCATCCCAGCTCTCGGTGATCAGGGCCTTGGCGGCCTCGAGCTGCGCGAGGGTCGGGAAGACGGCACCGGAGACGTCCGGCAGAGCGTCGAGAAGCTCCTGCGGGATGACGCCGGCGGCCTTCATCGCCTCGTAGCGGATCGGGTAGCAGTAGCCCTTCATCCAGATCAGCTGCCCCTCGTCGCTGTACAGGAACTCCTGCCACAGCTTCGCCGCGTTCGGATGCGGGGCGTGCGCGCTGATCGCCTGGACGTACATGCCCGCGAAGCGGCCGGTGGCCGGGACGACGACGTCGATCTCCGGGTTGCCCATCGTCGCATCGCGGTTCGAGAGCGCGTTGTAGTTCCAGCGGATCGTGATCGGGGTCTCACCCTGCGCGATCGTGCCGGGCTTGGCGATCGTCGGGACGAAGTTCCCCGCCTCGACGAGCTGCTTGAAGAAGTCGAGGCCGGGCTGCGCGTCGTCGAGCGACCCGCCGTTGGCGAGCGCCGCGGCGTAGACCGTCTGGATCGCCTGGTTGCTCGAGCGCGGGTCACCGGCGAGGGCGACCATGTTCGCGTACTCGGGCTTGAGGAGGTCCGCCCAGTCGACCGGGCTGTTCGCGACGACGGCCTTGTTCACCTCGAAGGTGAGCACGCCGTAGTAGTCGCCGTACCAGTAGCCGTCCGCGTCCTTGGCGGAGTCCGGGATCGTGTCCCACGTCGCGACCTTGTAGGGCTGGATGAGCCCCTCGGCGACGGCGGCCGGGCCGTAGGCGAGCCCGACGTCGATGACGTCCGGGGCCTGCGGGCCCATGTTGCCGATGTTCGCCTTGATCGCCTCGAGCTCGTCCTGCGAGCCCGCGTTCGGGTCGAGCTCGTTCACCTCGAGGCCGTACTTGGCCTTGAAGGTGTCGATCATCTCGCGGTAGTTGCACCAGTCGTCCGGAAGGGCGATCGTGGTGAGCGTCCCCTCGGCCTGGGCGGCCGCGACGAGCTCGTCCATCGACATCGCGTCCTGCGCGGCCACGGGCACGGCGCTCGCGATGATCGCGGCGGCCCCCATGACGGCGAGCGCGGTGGTCCTGGTTCGACGCACTCTGTTCTCCTCTGCAGCGGCGGCACGTTCGCGGGGCACTCGCTCCCGGTGCGGCCAGCCGTCAGGATAGGAGGCTCGCGGCCGGATGTCATCCCCGTGTTTCGCGCCCGTTAACGCAGCCGCGCGGCCCGCAGGCGGTGCCGAGGTCGCGGCGGGCCGTGTGCAGCACGGGGCCGTAGAATCATCGGGACGCGCGCCGGAGGGTGCGCCCGCAGCCCGGAGCCGCCGCATGGACACGCCCGCCGCCCGCCCGATCCGGACCGCCCGCCGGGCGCTCGCCGCGCTCCCCGTCGCCGCGCTCGGCCTCGCGCTGGGCGCGAGCGCCGTCGCCGCCGCCGGCAAGGACGCGAAGCCCGCTGCGTCGCCCGCGGCGGAGCCGACGCCCGCGCTCACCTGGGCGCCGCTCGTCACGCCGCCGCCGATCGTCGATCCCGGCCCGGTCACGCCGGCCGCGCTGGCGGACGGGTATGCGCTCGGCGCGCCGGACGCGCCGGTGACGGTGGAGGTCTGGGAGGACTTCCAGTGCCCCTACTGCCAGCGCTGGGGCGCGGAGGTCAAGCCGCTCCTGACGAACGCGTACATCCTCTCGGGCGATGTCCGGCTCGTCTTCCGGACGCTCTCGTTCCTCGGCGAGGAATCGCGCTGGGCCGCGGTCGCCGCCGACCTCGCGGCCGAGCAGAACCGCTTCTGGGCCTTCCACGACCTGCTCTTCGCGAACCTGAACGGGGAGAACCGCGGCAGCTACGGCCTCGACCGCCTGCTCGCGATGGGCGAGGCCGCCGGGCTGGAGATGGACGCCTTCCGGGCCGGCCTCGTGCTCGATGCTGCGCGGGCGCGCTACGCGGCGATCGAGCAGCGCGAGCTGATGGACGCGGGCAGGGTGGGCGTGGACCGGACGCCCACCCTCGTGGTGAACGGCGTGAAGCTCGCGTCGCCGGACTGGCCGTCGCTCGAGGCGGCGATCGAGGCGGCGCTCGGCGGCGACGCGGCCCCGAGCCCGGCAGCCTCGCCGGCCGGCTGACGGACGCCGTCCGCCGCGACCCTCCGGCCGCGCCCTACGCGTCGAGCGCGAGGACGGCCTCGACCTCCACCTTCATCCCCGGCAGGGGCAGCACGGCCTGGACGGTCGTGCGCGCCGGGCGGTCGCCGGTGAAGACCTCGCGGTAGACCTCGTTGAACGCGGCGAAGTCCGCGCGCACGTCCTCCAGGAACGCGTTCACCTTCACCGCGCGCGACAGGTCCGTGCCCGCGGCCTCGGCGATCGCCGCGAGGTTCGCGAGCGTCAGCCGCGTCTGCTCGCGGATGTCGCCCGGGACGACCGCGCCGGTGGCCGGGTCGACCGGGCCCTGGCCGCTGATGTAGAGCAGCCGGCCCGCGGCGATCACGCCGTGCGAGTAGGGCAGCGACTGCGGGATGCCGGGGCGCATGACGGGGCGCTTCATGGGGTTTGGGACCTCCGGATCGGGCGGGCGCCGGGTGGCGCGGGCCGCATCATCGCGCACGGCGCGGCCGGCGCGCGCGGCCGTCAGGCGTCGCCGCCGACCGCGAGCAGGACCTTCACCGCGTCGCCGGACTCCAGGCGGCGGAACGCGTCCGCGTGCTCGGCGAGCGGCACGATATCCGTCACGAGCGACGCGACGTCCAGGCGACCGGAGACGAGGAAGGCCTCCACCTGGTACCAGGTCGCGTACATCAGGCGGCCGTTGATGCCGAGGATGGTCGCCCCCTTGAAGATGAGCGCGTTCGGCAGGTCGAGCGCGACCGGCTCGGCGGGCAGGCCGAGGAGCGCCGCGCGCCCGCCGTTGCGCAGGACGCCGAGCCCCGCCCGGATCGCGGACGGGCTGCCGCTCATCTCCAGGAGCACCTGCGGCCCCTCCCCCGCCGTCCGGGCGCGCACGGCCTCCGGCCAGCCGGGGTCGTCCGCCCGCCACGTGGCGTCCGCGCCCATCGCCTCGGCCCGCGCGAGCCGGCGCGGGTCGATGTCCGTGGCGAGGATCGTGCCCGCGCCGGCCGCCCGCGCGATGGCGATCGCCATGAGGCCGATGACGCCCGCCCCCGTGACGAGGACCGAGCGTCCGGAGACGCCCGCCGCCATCACCGTGTGCATCGCGTTGCCGAGCGGATCCATGATCGCCGCGATCGTGTCCGGGATCGCCGGGTCGAGCACCCAGACGTTCTCCTCCGGAACGACGATCCGCTCCGCGAACGAGCCGTCGCGGTCCACGCCGATGATGTCCACCGCGTCGCAGATGTGGCCGTTGCCGCTCCGGCAGGGCTCGCAGCGGCCGCAGCCGATATGCCCCTCCGCGGTCACCCGCTGCCCCACGGCCACCCGCTCGACCGCGCTGCCGACGGCCACGACCGTGCCCACGACCTCGTGGCCGAGCGTGCGCGGCGGCACGATCCGCGAGGCCGCCCATGCGTCCCAGTCGCGGATGTGGCGGTCCGTGCCGCAGATGCCCGCGTAGCGCACGCCGATGACGACGTCGCGCGGCCCGGCGACGGGCTCGGGGACGCCGGCGAGGACAAGCCCCGGGGCGGCGCTCTCCTTGCGCAGCGCACGCATGGCGCGGCCGGCGCGGGTCAGCCGCCGCCGAGGGCGCGCAGCACGCGCGGCGGGGTCATGGGCAGCTGCGTGCAGCGCGCGCCGCTCGCCGCGGCGATCGCGTTCGCGACCGCGGCCGCCCCGCCGCAGACGGGCGCCTCGCCGACGCCGCGCGCTCCGTACGGGCCGTCCGGCGCGGGGACCTCCACGATGCGCGTCTCGATCGGGGGCAGCCGGCCCGCGCGCGGCAGGGCGTAGTCCATGAACGAGCCGCTCAGCACCTGGCCGGCCTCGTCGAAGAGGACCTCCTCCCAGAGCGCCCAGCCGAGCCCCTGGACCGCGCCGCCCTGCATCTGCCCGGCGATGAGCGGCGGCGTGATCGCCTTGCCGGCGTCCTGGACGATGCAGTAGCCGAGCACCTCGGTCTCGCCCGTCTCGCGGTCCACGCGCACGTGGACGAGATGGCCGGTGCTGCCCGGGGCGAGCCCGGGCTTCTCCGTGGAGCCGTGGCCGTCGAGGGCGCGGCCGTCCGCGCCGATCCCGTCCGCGCTCGCCGCGAGCTCCGCGACCGTCTGGCCGCGACCGGGGGCGCCGCGCGGCCGGACGACGCCGTCCACGATCTCGAGGTCCTCCGCGGAGATCTCCATCTTCTCGGCGGCATACGCGAGGAGCCGCTCGCGGACCGCGGTCGCGGCCGCGACGACTGCCCGGCCGACGCTGTACGTGACGACCGAGCCGCCCGAGGTGGGCGAGACGAGCGCCGCCTGCGCGTCCACCACGGCGATCGTCACCATGTCCGGCGCGATGCCGAGCGCCTGCGCCGCGAGCGCCTGGAGCGTCGCGGTCGTGCCGCTCATGTCCACGACGCCGGTCGTGACGGTGAGCGATCCGTCCGATTCGAGGCGGGCGGTGACCGCGACGGGCGCGCATGCGCCGGCCCAGACGCCGATGCCGAGGCCCACGCCCTCGTCCGGCGGCAGGTCCGCGCGGCCGGTCCAGAGCGGGTGCTCGGCGACGACGTCGAGGATCGCACCGACGCCGATCGTGGGCCACGGGGTGCCGTCCGCCATCGGCTCGCCCTCGCCGACGAGGTTCGCGCGCCGGAGGTCGAGGGGGTCCACGCCGAGCTGTCCTGCGAGCTCGTCGAGCGTGCTCTCGATGGCGAAGCTCGCCTGGGGGCCACCCGGGCCGCGGTACGAGCCGGTGCCGACGCGGTTCGTCTCCACGCCGTAGGCGCGGATGTCGATGCCCTCCCAGCGCCACGGGCCGGTGACGAGCACCGCGGCGATCGATTCGATCGTCCACTCGCCGAAGGCGCCCGCGTCGAAGTAGAGCCGCGCGCGCAGGCCCGTGAGGGTGCCGTCCGTGCGCGCCCCGGCCTCGACCTCCAGGACCGCGCCCGGGGCGGGGTTCGTGGCGAGGATGTCCTCGCGCCGCGTGAAGGCGACGCGGACCGGCCGGCCGAGGGCGAGCGCCGCGCCCGCCGCGAGCGGGTCCGCCACGAGGAGCTTGCTGCCGAACGCCCCGCCGAGCGGGGTGCCGCGCACGCGCACCCGGGAGAGCGGCAGGCCGTAGATCTTCGCCAGCTGCGCCCGCGCGTACTGCGTGCCCTGGGCAGCGGCGGCGACCTCGAGGCCGCCGTCCGCGGTCGGCCAGGCGGTCGCCGCGTGCGGCTCGAGGTAGGCCTGGTAGACCCACGGGGTGACGAAGCGCCGGTGCACGGTCACGTCGCTGCCGGCGAGCGCAGCGGCCGCGTCCCCGCGTACGTGGTGATGCCTGCCGACGACGTTCGGCGAGAGCACCTCGGTCTCCGCGGGGCCCGTCTCGTGACCGCCGACACCCGCGTGGATCGACTGGATCTCCGTCCCGTCGTGCTCGGGCGCGCGGGCGCGGGCGCGCGGCGCATCCGGCGCCATCGCCGCCTGCGGGTCGAGCACCGGCGCGAGCGGGGTCGCCTCCACGATGACGCGCGCCGCGCCGTCCGCGGCAGCGGCCTCCGTCTCCGCCACGACGATCGCGACGGGCTGGCCGGCGAAGACGATCTCGTCCTTCGCAAGGGGCTGGAACATGCGCATGTCCGCGCTGCCCCGGATGGGCAGGTCGTCCGCGGTCAGGACCGCGACGACACCCGGGACCGTCAGCGCCTCGGAGACGTCGATCGCGTCGATCCGGGCGTGCGCGTACAGGCCGAGGACGAGCCGGCCGTGGAGCACGCCGGTCGCGGGCTCGTCCGCGGCGTACCGGATGGCACCGGTGACGCGCTCGCGGGAATCGGGCCGGGGGCGGTCCACGCCGAGCACGGCGTGGGCGGAGGTCGCGGTCGTTCGGTCGTCGCGGCGCGGCATCGGTCTCGGTGGCCTCCGGAGCGGCGTGGGCGGGGCGATGGACGGTCGCGCACGACCGACGGACCGGGCGCGCGCGTCTTCGTCATCATGCACCGTCACGGCGGCCGCCGTGGCACGGGGCGCGGAGGTACGGCGGGGATGGGGATCGAGCTCCTCGCCGGGATCGGGGCCGCGCTCTCGTGGGGCGTCTTCGCCTGTTTCGGGACGCTCGCGGCGCGGCGTGTGGGCGGCTGGATCACGAACCTCGGCGCCACGATCATCACGACCGCGCTCATCCTGCCGATGGCGATCGTGGCGTGGCCGCTCCGGCGCGCCGACCCGGGCCCGGAGGACGTGGCGGTCCTCGCGATCGGCGCGCTCGGCGTGCTCATCGCGGACGTGGGCGTCTACCGGCTCCTCACGATCGCCCCCGTCGCGATCGTCTACCCGATCTTCGCGAGCAACAGCGCCGTCGTCGCGGTCCTCGCGGTCCTGCTCCTCGGCGAGACGCTCAGCCCGGTCCAGGCGCTCGGCGTCGCGTGCGTGGCGACGGGCATCTTCCTGCTCGCCTGGCGGCGGCCCGAGCGCAGCCCGGCGGCAGGCGGTGGCTCCGTGGACGCGGGTAGCGGCACGGATCCGTCGGCCGATGCGCCCGCGCCGCCAGACGCGCCGACGCCGGCCACGGCGCCCGCCCCGCCGCGCGTCGCGCCGGTCGCGGTCGTGCTCGCGGCGATCGGGCTCACCCTCCTCGCAGGCGTCGTCATGTTCCTCGTCGCGGGGCGGATCAAGGCGCTCGGCTGGTTCCCGGCGCTCGCCCTCGAGCGGAGCCTCCAGACGGCGCTCCTCCTCGGCGCGATCGCGGCCGGCTTCCCGCCGCTCCGGCGGCTGCGGCGGCTCGGCCGCGAGGCGTGGCTCCTCCTCGCGGCGATGGCCGTGTGCAATGCCATCGCGACCGTCTTCTACGGTCTCGGCAACGAGCTCGGCTCGACCGCGATCACCGCCACGGTGACATCGACGTTCGCGGCCGTGCCCGTGGCGCTCGGCATCATCGTCTTCCACGAGCGACCGCAGCGCCACCAGCGCGTGGGCATCGTGGGCGCGCTCGTCGGGATCGTCCTGCTCGGCGCGGGCTGACCGGCCGCGCGCAGGACCGTCAGTATCCGGCGGCGGCCGAGACGCGGTTGAGGAGCGGCAGCCCCGCCCGGTCGCGCCGGAGCTGCTCCGCCACGAGGAGCGCGGTCCGGTGCCACAGCTCCGCGCGGTCGCCGATCGCGGAGACGTGCGGTGTGATCAGGCAGCCGGGCGCGCTCCAGAGCGGGTCGTCGGGGGGGAGCGGCTCGGGCGTGGTCACGTCGAGCACCGCGCCCGCGAGGCGGCCGCCACGCAGCGCGGCGTCCAGCGCGACCTGGTCCACGACGCTGCCGCGGCCGGTGCTCACGAGCCAGGCATCCGGGCGCATGGCGGCGAGGACGCGCGCGTCCACGAGGTGGTACGTCCCGGGCGTGGCGGGCGCCGTGCAGATGAGCCAGTCCGCGTCGCGCACGGCATCGGCGAGCTCGGCGGGCCCGGCCCAGCGCGCCGGGGTCCGCCCATCAGGGTCGCCCGTGCCCGGCTCGCGCCAGCCATCGTCCGTGCGCTGCGCGGGGTCGCGCTTCACCGCGGTGACCCGGATGCCGAGCGCGTGGAGGACACGCGCGATCTCCCGCCCGATGCTGCCGTAGCCCACGATCACCGCGTGGCGGCCGCGCATGCGCCGGCCGTTGAGGACCGTGGACGTCCCCGCCCAGCCCGCGACCGCATGGTTCGCGAGGCGCGCCGGTATCCGCTCCGCGCCGAGGCAGAGGGCCGCGAGGACGTACTCCGCGATGCCCACGCCGTGGAGGCCGCTCCCGTTCGTGACCTCGATGCCATGCGCCCACGGGTCCGCGGCGACGAGGTCCTCGACGCCCGCGCCCGCGGTGCAGACCCAGCGCAGCCGGGGCATGCCCGCGCGGTCCGCGGGCAGGACGCTCGCGACGAGGACCTCCACGTCGGGGTCGCGGGCCGACGCGAGCCACGCCGGGTCGTCCGCGCCC
>JBJTJV010000243.1:0-19552 GCA_046352645.1 Chloroflexota bacterium
TTCCTCGGCATCACGACCGCGACGGAGCTCCGCCACCTCGCGCTCGCCGTCCTCGAGGGGGTCGCGTTCTCCGCCCGCCACCTCCTCGATGCGTGCGTCGCCGCTGCGGGGCGCCCCGCGGACGAGCTTCGTCTCTCCGGGGGCGGCGCGCGGAGCCCGCTCTGGAACGCGGTGAAGGCCTCCGTGCACGGACGGTCGCTCCTCGCGCTCGCCACGCGCGATTCGGGGGTCCTGGGCTCGGCGCTCCTCGGGCTCGTCGCGGCGGCGATCGAGCCGGATACGGATGCTGCGGGGGCGCGCCGCGTCCACGTCGCCGGGACGATCGACCCGGAGCCCGGCCACGTCGGGCGGCTGGAGGACCTGTACGGCGTCTACCGTGCGGCCCAGGACGCGCTCCTGCCGCTCTTCCCGCGGCTCGGCTCGGCGCGGACGGCGGAGGGCACGGACGCGGAGGTCGGCGCGGGCTGAGGGACGCTGCCGGAGCGGGCCTCAGCCCGGTGGCGCGCCCAGGCCGTCCATCGGCACGACGAGGTCCGCGTGGCCGCGCCGGGCCGCGACCCGCTCGGCGTTCGGCTGGTCCACCGCCGCGATCCAGGCGTGCGCACCCGCGGGCGACTTGCCGAAGCGGACATGCCGGGCGTGGAGCCGCGCGAGGCGCTCGGGCTCGGGGAGCTCCGCGTACCAGGTCTCCGTGAGCTCCGCGTGGACGCGCGGCCAGGGGTCCTCCTCCCGGAGGAGATGGATGCCCTCCGTGACGACGATCCGGATCTCCGGCCCCACGCCGATGCTCCCCGCGATCGGCTGCTCCAGCGTCCGCTCGAAGTCCGGCGCGTAGACCACGTTCCCGGTCTCGGTCCGCAGCCGGCGGAGGAGGGCGAGGAAGCCATGCCCGTCGAAGGTGGCGATCGCGCCCTTCCGGTCGCGCAGGCCGAGCCGGTCGAGCGCGGCATCCGCGAGGTGATAGCCGTCCATGGGCACGGCCGCGACGGGGAACCCGCGCGCCACGAGCTCGGCCACGAGGAGCTCCGCGAGGGTGGACTTCCCCGACCCGGGCGCGCCCGTGATGCCGAGGATCGCGCGGCCGCCCGCCGCGAGCCCGGCTGCACGGGTCGCGAGCTCCGCGATCCGCGCCTGCGCAGCAGGGGTCATCCGCGCGTCAGGAGCCCCACCAGCCCACCGCCCACGTGACCGCGGCGAGCTTCTTCTGGCCGGCGAGCGACGGGTGGAAGTAGTCGCGCGTGGAGATCTCCTTCGCGGTGAACGCCGTCGCGAAGACGGCGCCCCCGTCCGTGCGGCAGAGGGCGTGGAGCGCGCAGACCTCCGCGATCGCGGCGTTGTAGTCCACGACCCGCTGGCGCACCCGCGCCCGGCGCTCGACATCCGCTGTCTGGGTGGACGTGGGCCGGGCGAGCATGGACTGGCAGATCCCGTAGAGGCTCCAGACGGAGCGCGCCGTGGAGCTGCCCTTGAGCACGGACCAGAGCTGGTGGATGTCCGGGATCGACAGGAGGAGGATCCGGCTGGACGGTGAGGCGGCGGTGAAGGTCGCGAGCGCGCCCGCGAGCTGGGCGCGGAAGTCGGCCACGCTCGTCATCGCCGCCTCCGAGCCCGCGCAGGCGTCGTTCGCGCCGAGGAGGATCGTCACGTACTCCGGCTTCGACGTCGTGAGCAGCCCGAGCTGCCGACCGAGGTCGTTCATCCGGGCGCCGGTCCGGGCCACGTTCTCGTTCCGGCCGTGGATCGCCGCCTGGCCGGGCAGGATCCGCGCGTAGTGGCTGACGACGCTCGTGGTGGTCCCGGTGGACCAGGAGCCCGCGGGGTTGTCCGTGAAGGGGAACGCGCCGGTGTTGTACGCCCGGGTGATGGAATCGCCGACGGAGGCCATGGAGACCGGGAGCGGCACGGCCGCGGCGACCGGGGTCGCGGCGACGAGGAGGGCGAGCGCGCTCGCGACGAGCGGAAGGAGGCGTGGGCGCGCTCGCCGAAGGGCGGCAGAGGGGAGCGACGGCATCATCGGAGTATCGCGCGGTCCGGCCTGCGCGTCATCCCCGTCGATCGTCCGGTCGGTGCGCGGACGCCCCGCCCGCCTCAGCCCGCGCGTCGCCCCGTCATGCTGCGGCCCGGGCCGAGGAGGAGCAGCGTCGGCACGGCCACGAGCGCGAGCGCGAGCAGCCCGAGCGTGGCGTAGCCCGCCCAGGCCACGACGATGCCCGAGCTCAGGCTCGCGGCCGCCGCCGAGCTCCAGATGAGCGCGTCCGCCGCGCCCTCCAGGCGCATCCGCTCGCGCAGGTCCACGCCCTGGGCGAGCATCGCCGAACCCGCCACGAAGCCGAGGTTCCAGCCCACGCCGAGGAGGAAGAGCGCGACGAGCAGGACGATCTCGCCGGATGGCGGCGCGACCGCGGCGAGGATCGCGGAGGTCGCAAGGACGCTCATCCCGAGGAGGATCGTGCGGGGGCTCCCGATCCGGTCGGTGATCGCGCCGGAGACCGGCGCGAGGGCGAACATCCCGAGCGTGTGCGCGGAGAGGACGAGGCCGACCATCCCGACCCCGTGGCCGTGCTCGGTCATGTGGAGCGGCGTCATCGTCATGAGCAGCGTCATCACGACCTGGCCCACGACGAGCGCCACGATCGAGAGCGCGACCGTGGGCCGGCGCAGGAGCGCGCGCGTCGCGGACGGGTCGTCCGTGCCGCGCGGCGCCCGCGGCTCGGGGTCCGCGGCGAGCGTGACCGGGTCCGGGCGGAGCGCCCCGAGCGTGAGGAGGCCCGCGCCGCCGACGAAGAGGACGAGAAGCAGGTACGCGCCGCCGAGCGGCGGCAGTCCCAGGTCACGCGCCGTCGCGTCCGCGACGGTGACGAGGTTCGGGCCGAGCACCGCGCCGATCGTCGCGCCCCAGACGACCGTCCCGATCGCCGACGCGCGCCGGGCGAGCGGCACCATGTCCGCCGCGGTGTAGCGCGAGAGCTGGTTCGCCGCGTTCGCGAAGCCCATGAGCGCCGTGCCCGCGAGGAAGAGCGCGAAGCTCGCGCCGACGAGCGCCGCGAGGGCGATCGCCGCGCCGAGCGCGCCCAGGCCGTAGCCCGCCGCGAGGCCCGCCCGCCGGCCGCGCCGGACCATGAGCGCGGAGAGGAGCGCCGACCCGCTCGCGGAGCCGATGACGATGACCGCGCCGGGCAGCCCCGCCCAGCCGGTCCCGCCGGTCAGCTCCTTCGCCACGAGCGTCGCCACGGTGATCGCTGCGATATAGCCGGTCGAGCCGAGGCCGACACCGACGACGAGCGTCCACGTGAGCCGCCGACGCGTCCGGTCGCGCGCGGCGTCGTCGGCGCGCTCCCCGGGCGCGTGCGCGGGCGTCGTCATCCGGGCGGGGCTCCGGGCACCGGTGCGTCCCCGGGGTCGGGGGGGCTGCCGGGGCGGGCACCTGGCCTGGGCCCGGCCAGACCGGCGTCCCACGGCCACATCGGGCGGGGGATGCGCCGGAAGGGGAGGCGGGTGAGATCGTGCGTGCACGGCCCCGGCGTGTCCGCCTCGATGATCGCGGCCGCGAACGGCGCGTAGACCCCGCGGAAGCCGCCGGCGGACTTCACCACGGAGATCCGCGCCGTCCGCGGGTCGAGCCCCGCGTGGTGGTAGAGGCTCTCGTCGAGCTGCCACGCCTTGCGCGAGGCGACCACGACGCGCACCCCGTCCACCGCGAGGACCGCGGTCGGTCCGATGTCCATCGGCCGGACCGGCAGCTCCGTGCGGTAGCGGCCGTCGTGGAGGGAGACGACCGTGCCGCTGACCGTGAGCGGCCGGAAGAGGCCCGGCGTGATCGTCCCGCCGAGCGCGACCGTGAGCGTGGCCCCCGCGCCCGCCGCGTGGCAGGCCGCCGCGGCCGCCGGGTCCACGACCGTGGTCAGCGCGTCGCGCGCCCCCGCCGCGAGCAGCGCGCGGAGCAGGTCGTTGCCGTCGCCGTTCCCGCCCGCGCTCGGCGAATCCGCCCCGTCCGCCAGGATCACCGGCCCGGTCGGGTGCGCGACCGCCGCCGCGACCGCCGCATCGATCGGCACCTTCTCCACGAGGAAGCGCTCCCGGCGTGCCCAGAGCATCCGCGCCACGTCGTCCGCTGCGGCCTGCGCCGCGTCCCCGTCCCCATCCGCCACGACCGTCACGGACCAGCCGAGCTCCGGCACGTCCATCCACGGCTGCGTCGGCGTCACGCTCACCGCGATGATCCCCGGCTGCGCCTCGAGCGCCCGGGCGCGCGCCATCACCGCGACCATGGGCCCCGCGTTCGTGTCGTGGCGCTCGGCGCTCGCGGTCATGCGCAGCTTGCGCGTCCGGCAGACCGGCCGCGTCCGGCCCGCGACCGCGTCGAGGAGCGCGCGCATCGCCCGCTCGCCCGTCTCCACGTAGTCCATGTGCGGGATCGTCCGGTAGGCGATGACGATGTCCGCGGCGCGGACCATCCGCTCGGTCATGTGGACGTGGAGGTCGAAGGTGGCGGCGATCGGGACGGACGGGCCCACGATCGCGCGCAGCGCCGCGAGGATCGCGCCCTCCGGGTCGTCCTCCGTCTCGGTCGCCATCGCCCCGTGGAGCGAGAGGTAGACGCCGTCGATCCGCCCGGCCTCGGCACGTGCGACATCGAGGATGCCGTCGCGGAGGATCGCCCAGACGTCGTCCGCCACGCGCGGCCCGACGCCGCCGAAGGCGAGGAGCGAGGGCACGATCGCCGCGTCCGCAGCGCGCGCGACCGCGAGCGCGCCGTGGATCTCCTGGCCCGACCCGATCGCGTCGGAGAGCATCTCCGCGCCGGTCGCGATGTAGCCGTTCCGCCGCCACGTCGCATGGTCGAGCGTGCCACCGATGAAGGTGTGCACCTCGTGGAGGAAGCCGCCGACAAGGATCCGGGCCATCACCGCGGACGGTAGCGGAGCGCGCCCCCGGGCGTCCGGCCGCGGTGCGGCGCCGGACGGCGGGCCATCCTCTACGATCGGGCCCCCATCCCGTGCGTCCTCGCCGGAGGCTCCCGATGCGCCGTCGCTCCCCGATCGTCCCCGCGTCCGCCCTCGTGGCGCTCCTTGCCCTCGCTGCGCCGGCCGCGGCCCTCGGGGCGGACGAGGAGACGATCATCTCCCTGCCGGTCGCACGCGTCGCGGTGGACCTCGGCGCGCCGGGGCCGGGGGTGGGCGACCTCTCGGCGTCGGACCACGCCGTCCTCGTCGGCGAGGCGGTCGCCGGCAGCTCGCTCGCCGCGAACATCGTCGCCGGGCCGCCCGAGTCCGGTGGCCGCCCGGCCGGCGTCACCTCGCGCATCGGCTTCCTCTCGCTCGCCCTGCCGGACGGGGCGCTCCTCGCCCTCGGCACCTCCTTCGGCACGGACGCAGGCGTCGTCCCCGACGGCGGCCGCACGATCGTCGATGCGCCCCAGGTGCGGGCGATCGTGGGCGGGACCGGCAGCCGGGCGGGTGCCACGGGCGAGCTCACCACGATCAACCGCGACGACGACCGCTACGAGCGGATCATCCGGCCCGCCGCGTCCGCACCCGCGGGGGAGATCGTCCTCCTCGGCACGCTCGACCCCGTGCCCGGCGACCCGGCGCCGACCGACCCGCCCGCGCCCGGTGCGCTGCTCACCCACCGCGCGGACCTCACCCGGGACGGCGCCGCCGCGGGCGAGCGGCTCTCCGTCCGGATCGCCACCGCGACACCGGACGACGCCGACGCCGGTGCGCTCGCGCTCGTCGTCTACCGCCTCCCGGACGGCGAGGTGGCGGCGGTCGGGCAGGTGCCCGCCGTCGAGACGGGGACCCCCGACGACGCGGTCCGGCACCTGGCGATCGTCGGCGGGACGGGTGCGTATGCGGGTGCCCGCGGCGAGGTCGTGCTCAGCCTGCTCGGCGCGGGGCGGTCGGAGGATCGCCTCCGCTTCATGGAGGGGGTCCCCGCGGACGGGTCGCTCGCCGGCGGGACGCTCGACTGGACGGAAGCGCTCACCGCGACCGACGACGCGGACAGCCTCGTCGTGCGTGTCGCGGCGCCGCGGACCCCGGCGGGCGATCTCGGGGTCGCGGTCGGCTGGACGGTCGTCCGGGGTGACGCGACGGTCGACGCCGCGCCCTCCCACCTCTTCCTCGCGGTCGTCGCCGCACCCGGCGGTGCGCTCGTCCTCGCGGGGACCGCGATCCCCGGGCTCGGCGGTGGCCCGACGCCGGACACGCTCGCGGTCCTTGGCGGCACCGGCGACCACGCGGGCGCGTACGGCACGCTCCGCCTCGACGACCCCGCCGCCGCCGCGCTCGATGGCGCGCTCGCGGGTCCGGGCTGACGCCTGCGGCACACCGCCCGCCTACAATCGCGCCATGCCCGACGCACCCCTTCCGGCCGGTCCGGCCCCCGCGGCCGCTCCCGCCCCCGTCGTCAGCCTCGGCGCCGGCCTCGCCGGGCTCTCCGTTGCGCTCCACGTCGCGGAGACGCACCCGGTGATCGTCCTCGCCAAGCGCGGCTTCGACGAGGCGGCCACGGCCTGGGCCCAGGGGGGCATCGTCGGTGTCCTCGGCCGCGACGACAGCGTGGAGCTCCACGTCCACGACACGGAGGACGCGGGCGCCGGCATCGTGGACGAGCATGCCGCGCGCTACGTGGCGGAGGAGAGCTCGGCCGCGATCGCCTGGCTCGTGGACCAGGGCGTGCCCTTCACCGCGGACCCGGACGGGCCGCTCGGCCTCCACCTCACCCGCGAGGGCGGGCACGCCGTCCGGCGCATCGCCCATGCCGCGGACGCGACCGGCAGGGCGATCCACGAGACGCTCCTTGCGCGTGCCCGCGCGCATCCGCGCATCGACCTGCGCGAGCGCTGGATGGCCGTGGACCTCGTCACGTCCCGTCGGCTCGGGCGCGAGGACCCGGCCCGCTGCCACGGCGTCTACGCGCTGGAGATCGACACCGGGCGCGTCGCGACGCTCGCCGCCTCCGCGGTCGTCCTCGCCACCGGCGGCGTGGGCAAGGTCTACCGCTACACGACGAACCCGGAGACCTCCACGGGCGACGGCATCGCGATGGCCTGGCGGGCCGGCTGCCGGATCGCGAACATGGAGTTCATCCAGTTCCACCCGACCTGCCTCTACCACCCCCAGGAGCGCACGCTCCTCATCACCGAGGCGCTCCGGGGCGAGGGTGCGCACCTCACGCTCCCCGATGGCACGCGCTTCATGGCCGAGCACGACGAGCGGATGGAGCTCGCGCCGCGCGACATCGTCGCCCGCGCCATCGACTTCGAGATGAAGAAGCACGGCCTCGACCACGTCTGGCTCGATGCCCGCCACCTCGGTGAGGACTTCCTCCGCGAGCACTTCCCCACGATCCATGCCCGCTGCATCGCGCTCGGCATCGACATCGCCCGCCAGCCGATCCCGGTGGTGCCCGCCGCCCATTACACCTGCGGCGGCGTCGTCACGGACCTGTCCGGCCGGACGGACCTGCCGGGCCTCTTCGCGGTCGGCGAGACGGCGTACACGGGGCTCCACGGCGCCAACCGCCTCGCGAGCAACTCCCTCCTCGAGTGCGTGGTGCTCGGTCGGGCGGCCGCGGCGCGCATCGGCGCGGAAGGCCCGGTCGAGCCACCCGAGCTCCCCGACTGGGACGAGAGCCGGGTGGAGAACGCGGACGAGCAGGTCGTCATCTCGCACAACTGGGACGAGCTGCGTCTGTTCATGTGGAACTACGTCGGCATCGTGCGCACGAACAAGCGGCTCTACCGCGCGCTCAGCCGGATCGCGCTCCTGCGCGCGGAGATCGACGAGTACTACGGCGCGTTCCGCGTGAACCGCGACCTGCTCGAGCTGCGCAACCTCGTGGAGTGCGCCGAGCTCGTCGTCCGGTCCGCGCTGGAGCGGCACGAGAGCCGCGGGCTCCACTACAGCCGCGACTACCCGCGCCCGCTCCCCACGAGCTTCCCCACCGTCCTCGTGCGCGATCGCCGGGAGGGCTGAGCGGCGTGGATCTCCTCGCGCTCCTGCCCGGCTGGGCGGTCGTCCTCCTCGTCGCGCTCGCCTGGGTGGCCTTCGGCCTCGGGCTCGTGCTCGTCGTCCGCCGGCTCGTGCCCCCGCACCGGCTCGAGCCGCACAACGACGTCGCGGGGTTCGTCTTCTCCGGCATCGGGGTGATCTACGCGGTCCTCCTCGCCTTCGTCGTCATCGGCGTCTGGGAGAACTTCGACGAGGACCGGCGCGCGGCGGAGGTCGAGGCCGCCCACATCCTCACCGTCCACCGCAGCGCGGAGCTCATCGATCCGTCGGGCGACACGCAGGCGGCGGTCCGGCGCTACGCGGAGCTCGTCGTCTCGGACGACTGGCCGGCCATGCAGGCAGGCAGGCGGCTCGCTGCATCCACGGACGACGCGCTCCACGCGATCGCCGTCACGGGCATGCGGGTCGCCGAGGTCCGCGACGGGAGCAGCCTTGGGGCGCTCTTCTTCAACGACCTCCACGACCTGCGCATCGCGCGCGTCCAGCGCGAGGCCGCGGTCGCGGACCCGCTGCCGCTCGTCCTGTGGCTCGCGATCGTCCTCGGCGGGCTGATCACCGTCGGCTACGTCGCGGTCTACGGCATCCGCGACCGCGTGCTCCATCTGATCTTCACCGCCGCGTTCGCCGCGCTCGTCGGACTCTCCATCGGCGTCGTCATCGTCCTCGATGCCGCGTACGGCGGTGACACGGGCGTGACCACCGATGCCTACCGCCGGGCGATCGATCTGATGGGGTAGGCGCCGGCCCGCCCGCCGCGCGCGCCGGCTACGCCTCCTCCACGAGGCGCATGGAGTAGTCCGTGGCGCGCACATGCTTGGTGAGCGCGCCGACGGAGATGCGGTCCACGCCGGTCGCCGCGATCGCGCGGATGGACGCCTCCGAGACGCTGCCGGACGCCTCGAGGAGCGCGCGGCCGGCCGTGATCGTCACGGCCTCGCGCATCCGCTCGAGCGGGAAGTCGTCGAGGAGGATGGACGGCGCGCCGGCGTCGAGGGCGGCGCGGAGCTCGTCGAGCGATTCCACCTCCACCTGGACGGAGATCCCGTCCGTCCCAGCGGCCGCGAGCGCTGCCCGGACAGCGGCCGCCACCCCGCCCGCGGCCGTGATGTGGTTCTCCTTCAGGAGGATGCCGTCCCAGAGCGCGATCCGCTGGTTGGCGCCGCCGCCGACCCGGACCGCGTGCTTCTGCGCGAGCCGCAGCCCGGGGATCGTCTTGCGCGTATCCAGCACGAGGCAGCCGCCGGTGTTCGGCGAGGCGTCCGCGATCGCGCGCACGAGGCGGCGCGTGGCAGTCGCGGTCCCGGACAGGAGCGGGAGGAAGTTCAGGGCGGACCGCTCCGCGGAGAGCAGCGAGCGCGCATCGCCCTGGAGCTCGCAGACGACGCTCTCCGGCTCCATCTCGTCGCCCTCGCCGGAGCGCCACACGATGGCCGCGCTCGGGTCGAGAGCGGCGACGCAACCCGCGAACCAGGCGATGCCGCAGAGGACCGCTTCCTCGCGCACGCGCACCTGGGCGAGGACCGGCCGGGCGGGGACGAGGACCGCGGTCCGGTCGCCCGTCCCGAGGTCCTCGGTGAGGGCATCGCGGATGTTCCGCGCCCGCGCTTCCTCCAGCGTCTCGTTGCGCACCACGGGCCGCCAGGCCGGGCGCATCCCACCGCGATGCATCGCTCAGTACGGGTCCGGTGCCGGCGGATCCCCGCGCTTCGCGGTCGTGAGGGCCTCGGGATGCTCCGCCACGAACGCAAGCATCCGGTCGATGCAGCCGTGGGCGCGCGTGCGCACCGGCTCGGGCACCGTGATCTCGCCGCTCCCGCGCGTCAGGCAGTCGATGACGCCCTGGGTCGCGTTCATCGCCATCCAGGGGCAGTGCGAGCAGCTCCGGCAGGCGGCACCGCCGCCGCTCGTCGGCGCCTCGATGAGCGTCTTCCCGGGCGCGAGCTGGCGGATCCGGTGGAAGATCCCGGCGTCCGTGGCGATGATGTACGCGGGCGCGGTCCCGTCCACGACCGCCTTGAGGATCTGCGCGGTGGAGCCGACGACGTGCGCCTGCGCGACCACGCTCGCCGGCGATTCCGGGTGGACGAGGACCTGCGCCTCGGGATGCGCCCGGCGGAGCTCCGCGAGCTCGTGCGCCCGGAACTCCTCGTGGACCACGCAGCCACCCTGCCAGAGGAGCATGTCCGCGCCGGTCTCGCGCGCGATCCAGCTGCCGAGGTGCCGGTCCGGTGCCCAGATGAGCTTCTCGCCCTTCGCCGCGAGGTGCTCCACGATCGCGAGCGCACACGAGCTCGTGACCATCCAGTCGGCGCGCGCCTTCACGGCCGCGCTCGTGTTCGCGTAGACGACGACCGTCCGGTCCGGGTGCGCGTCGCAGAAGGCCGCGAAGTCGTCCGGCGGGCAGCCGAGGTCGAGCGAGCAGGTGGCGTCCAGGTCCGGCATGAGGACGCGCTTCTCCGGGCTCAGGATCTTGGCCGTCTCGCCCATGAAGCGCACCCCGGCGACGACGAGAGTACGCGCGGCGTGGTCGCGCCCGAAGCGCGCCATCTCGAGGGAATCCGCGACGCAGCCGCCCGTGGCGAGCGCGAGGTCCTGGAGGTCCGGGTCCACGTAGAAGTGCGCGACGAGGACCGCGTCGTGCGCCCGGAGGAGTGCGGCTGCCGCGTCCTTCCGCCGGGCCCGCTCAGCGGCGTCCGGCCGGTCCGGCACGCGCGCCCACGCACGGAGGATCCGCGCGGACCCGTCCGTCTCCGGGCGCGTGTAGGGGACCTCGACCTGCGTCATCCGTGCTCCCCGCTGCCGGCGGGCGATCCTGCCGCCGCTGCGCACCATCCTAGCGCCCCTCCCCGGACCGACCGAGGGCACGCCCCGGCGCGGCCGCACATGGCTCGCGCTCGGTACATTCGTACGGGTCGTCCGTGACCGCATCGGCGATGGCGCACGCTGCAACCTTTCCGCTTTCCTTCCCCTCGTACAGGACATGCGGCGCCGGCACCCCCGCCATGGCGTCATCGGGACCGGGCCTGCGACGGCCCGAAGGAGTCGAGCGGATGGATCGGAACGACACGGCACGGTACGCCCGTCGCGCAGGGCTTCTCACGGTCGCGATCGCGTACGGCGTCCTCGGCCCCGGCGCGGGCCTCGTGGTCGCCGCGAACGGCGTGGACGCGGGACGCCACGAGATCGCCTGGAAGCGTACCGACGCCGATGACGCCGAGGTCGTCCTCCATGCCGACCCGGACGGGGACGGGATCGACGACGACGAGATCATCCGGACCGTGACCTCCAACGCGGACGGCGACCGGACGCGCGGCGACGACGGCACGAACGGCGGCAAGACCGTGACCGCGAATGCGGACGGGGACGACACCCGCGGCGACGACGGCACGAGCGATGGCGACTTCACCGAGGGCGAGGACGGGACGTCGCTGGGTGACAACACGGGTGATGAGGTCGACACGAGCCCCGGCGAGGACGACCCGAGCCCCAGCCCGAGCCCGCAGGTCTGATCGCGGCCACCACATCCGACGCGACCCGGGGCGCCTCCCCCCCCGGCGCCCCGGGTCGCGTCCTTCCCGGCGCCAGCCGCGCCGGCGTCGTGCAACCTTCCCCTGCCCTCGTGCCTCGGAGAGGACGGAGGGCAGCGATCGATTGGCTCCGGCCCGCGCGTCGCTCCGACCTTCCCGCGTCGATCCGGGGCGCCTGCCCCCGGGGCGCCCCGGATCGCACGCTTCCTGCGAGGATGGCGCAATGCCCGCTCCCGACGCCGCCGATTCCTGGTCCTTCCGCTCCGGCACCGACCTCGGGTCGGGGCGCACCGCCGTCCGGCTCCTCGGCGGCGGCGACCGGTACGAGGCCTGGCTCGGCTGGGACGACCACCTCGTCGCCCCGGTCGTCATCAAGCTGCTCCGGCCGAGCCGCGCGGACCGTGCCGGCTCCCGGGCCGCGATCGCCCGCGAGGCGGAGACGCTCCGCTCCGTCGCCCACCCGGGGATCGTCCGCTGCTTCGGCGCGGACCTTGACGGGGAGCGGCCGTACCTCGTCCTCGAGTTCCTCGACGGACCCCGCCTCTCCACGCTCGTCCGCCGCTACGGGGCGCTGACCCACGAGCAGCTCGTCCCGCTCGCGCTGGAGATGGCGTCCGCCCTCGGCTACCTCCACAACGCGGGCTGGCTCCACCTGGACGTGAAGCCACAGAACCTCATCATGGGTGCGCCACCCCGGCTCATCGATCTGTCCATCGCCACGCGCACGGACGCGGTGGGCGGGCTCCGTGCGGTCCTCGGCACGGAGGCGTACATGGCGCCGGAGCAGTGCCTGCCCGAGCGGCTCCCCACGATCGGGCCCGCCACGGACGTCTGGGGCCTCGGGGCGACGCTCTACGAGGCCGCGAACGGCTGGCGCCCCTTCCCGCGTCGGGCGCCGGACGCTCCCTACCCGCAGCTCACCGAGCGCCCACTCGCGTTCCACCGTCGTGTGCCCCCGGCCCTCGAGGCGCTCATCCGCGCCTGCCTGGACCCCGAGCCCGCATCCCGGCCCGTGCTCCTCGAGGTGATGGATGCCGTCGAGCCGCTCATGCCCGCAGCCCGCGACGTGGCGCTTCGCCGCCTGAACCGCCGGGTCCGCTGACCGCGCCGGGCGGCGGGGGCGCACCCCGTGGGCCCCGCGCTCAGCCCGCGGCCGCGCGCCGCAGCCGGTCCATCACGGCGCGGCCGATCCCCGTCTCGGCCACCCCCTCCACGACGAGCGTCCGGACGCCCGCGTCCTCCGCGGCACGCAGGAGCCCGTAGAGCCCTGCCCCGAGCGCGTCCGCGTCGCGGTAGCGCCACGTCCGGAGTCCCCGGGCGTCCGCGCGGGCAGCGTCCGCGACCTCCGCGCCGTCGCCCGTGCCCGCGACGGCCGTTCCCGCGAGGACCGCGCCGACCGGCCTCGCCTCCGGGTCCGCGGCGATCCGCGCCGCCGCCTCCGCCCCCGCCCCGGGCGCGACCACCACGACCCGGCAGGTCGGCGCGTAGTGGCGGTGGCGCGTGCCCGGCGATGCCCCGATGTCGGGGAGCCCGGTCGTCTCGGGGTCCGTCCCGAGCGTGCCCCCTCTCGCCGCCGCCATCCCGAGCGCCGTCGCGATCGCCTCGCGGCTGACGCCGCCCTCGCGGAGGATCACCGGCGCGGCACCACGCACGTCCACGACCGTCGATTCCAGGCCGACGCGGCAGGGGCCGCCGTCGAGGATGAGCAGCCCCGGCAGGTCGCCGAGCTCGGCGAGCACGTGTGCCGCGGTCGTCGGCGACGGGCGGCCGGAGCGGTTCGCGGACGGGGCGGCGACGGGGATGCCCGCCGCGCGCAGGAGGCCGAGGGCGACGGGGTGCGCCGGGACGCGGACGGCGACACTCGGCAGGCCGGCCCGGACCGCCTCGGGGAGACCGGCCGCCGCGGGCAGGACGAGCGTGAGCGGCCCCGGCCAGAAGGCGGCCGCAAGCCGGGCGGCGAGGACGGTCGGGCCGGTGGTCACCGCCCAGGCGCCGGCCGCATCCGCTGCGTGGACGATCACCGGGTTGTCCGCCGGGCGGCCCTTCGCCGCGAAGATCGCCGCGACCGCGTCCGACGAGCGCGCGTCCGCCCCGAGGCCGTAGACGGTCTCCGTGGGGAACGCCACGAGCCCGCCCGCGCGCAGGTGCGCAGCGGCCGCCGCGAGCACCGCCGGGTCCGGTGCCGCCGGATCGGCGACGAGGACGCGCGCCATCGTGCCGCGCGGCGGGCTCAGGCGAGCCCGCGGATCCGCATCGCGTTCGCGTGCGCCGGAAAGCCCTCGTGGTCGGCGAGCGCCACGGTCGCGGGCGCGAGCGAGGCGAGCCCTGCCGCGGTGAGGTCCGCCACGGACAGCGTGGTGAGGAAGGTCCGCGCGGTCACGCCACCGTTCACCTTGGCGAAGCCGCCCGTCGGCAGCGTCGCCGGGACGCCGATGCAGAAGTTCGCGGCGCTCACCGGGCTGTCCTGGCCCAGGAGGACCTCGCCCGCGTAGCGCAGCCGCGCGAGGTCGGCCTCCGGGTCGCGCGTGGCGATCTGGAGGTGCGCTGGGGCATACGCGCCCGTGAAGTCCACCGCGTCCGCGATCGTGTCGAAGAGGATCGCGCCGCCGTTCACGGTCACCGCCGAACGCGCGTACTCGGCGCGCTGCGGCGGCAGGTCCGCGATCTGGCGCGCGGCCTCCGCGTCCACCGCCTCGATGAGCGCCCGCGAGTCGCTCACGAGGATCGCCGCGGAATCCGCGCCGTGCTCGGCCTCGTTGAGCAGGTCCGCCGCGAGGCGCACCGGGTCGGCGGAATCGTCGGCGATGATCAGGCTCTCGGACGGGCCGCAGAGCATGTTCGTCGCGACACCGCGCGTCTGGGCGAGGACCTGGGCGATCGTCACCGCCGGGCTCCCCGGGCCCACGACCTTCGCCACCCTGCCCACGGACTCGGTGCCCGTGACGACCGCGGCGACGCCCGCCGGGCCGTTCGCCCGGAGGATCCGGGTGATGCCGAGCTCGTGGGCCGTCGCGAGGACGGCGGGGTCCACCCGGTCCGTGCCGGGCATCGGCGGGACGATGACGGTGATCTCCGGCACGCCCGCGACGACCGCGGGGACGCCGATCATCACGAGGACGGACGGGAACGAGCCCTTGCCGCAGGGCACGAAGAGCCCCGCGGACGGGATCGGCCGGTGGACCTCGCCGACGACGACGCCGGGCGAGATCTCCGCGCGCCATGCCGGCATCGCGGCGAGCTGCGCCTCGTTGAAGGCGCGCACCTGGCGGATCGCGACGCGGATCGCATCGAGGAGGGCCGGGTCGAGTGCCGCGTGGGCCGCCGCGATCTCGGCGGCCGGGACGAGCAGGCCTCCCGGCGCGATCTCCGCCTTGTCGAACGTGCGCGTCGCGTCGATGACCGCGGCATCGCCCCGCACGGCGACATCCGCGTAGATCCGCTCGATCGCGGCGACGAGCTCCGGCGCGAAGATCGACGCGGTCGCGCGGGCATGGATGCGTTCCCGCTCCGCGGCATCGAGCGCGGACCAGACACGCAGGGCGAGCAGCTTCATACAGACCTCCCGCCGTCGGCCACGACGGCTGCACCGGTGAGATAGGACGCCTCGTCGGAGGCGAGGAAGGCGATCGTGGCGGCGATCTCGTCCGGGTCCGCGACCCGGCCGAGGGGGATGTGCGCGAGGATCCCGGCGCGCGTCTCCGGGTCGTCGAGGTAGGCCTCCGTCATCGGGGTGCGGACGTACCCGGGGCAGATCGCGTTCACGCGGACGCCGCGCTCCGCGAGGTCGAGCGCGAGCGAGCGCGCGAGGAGCAACGCGCCCCCCTTGGACGCGTTGTAGTCCGCGAAGCCGCGTTCCGCGGCGAACGCGTTCACGGACGCGACGAGCACGATCGCCCCGCCGCAGCCGCCCGCGACGATCCGGCGGGCCGCGGCCTGGCTCGCGAGGAGCAGGCCGCGGACGTTCACGGCCAGCACACGAGCGAACGTCCCCGGGTCCAGCGCCCAGGCCTCCTTCGCCTCGCCGTCGATCCCCGCTGCCGCGACGAGCACGTCGAGCCGGCCGGCGAGCGCCTCTGCGGCCCCGGCCGCGGCCTCCATCGCGGTCGGGTCCGTGACGTCCGCGCCGCGGCCCGCGATCGCGGGCACCGGCTCGCCGGTCCCGGCCCACGCCTCGGTCGCTGCCGCGCGCACCGCGGCCTCCGCTGCCGCCACCTTCTCCGGCGTCCGACCCACGACGAGGACAGCCGCGCCTTCCGCGGCGAGCCGCCGGGCCGCGGCCAGCCCGATGCCGGACGACCCGCCCGTCACGAGCGCGCCCCGTCCGCGGAACCGCCGACCATCTCCGATGCGCATCGGGGGAAGGGTAGCCGAGCCGCCCGCAGGGGCGACGCCGACGCCTGCCGCGCCTGTGCCCACCGTCAGGCCGCCCTGCCGCAGAGGAGCCGGGCGGGGTTCTCCGCAACGAGCCGCGCGTGGACCTCGGGCGGCAGGCCCGCCGCGGCGAGGAGCGCGGGGACCCCGGTGAGGATGTGGTCGTAGCCGTGGCCGCCGAAGGCACGGAGCTGCGTCTTCGTGCACACGTCCTGCGCGATGCACAGCCGGTCGAGCCAGCCCTCCACCCAGGCGCGCCGGACCGCGTCGGCCCGCGCACGGTCCGTGGGCATGCCCCGGCCGCCGTAGGCGTCCTCGTCGCCCCAGATGTCCAGGCAGACCCACGCGCCGCGTGCCGCGAGCGACGCGATGTGGCCGGGATCGCGGAGCGACGGATCGAGATGGCAGAGCGCCACGCGGTCCGCGGGCACGCCCGCGCCCAGGACACGGTCGAGGATCGCGTGGCCGTTCGTCCCCCAGGGATCGAGGTGGACGAAGAGCGCGACGCCCGTGGCGCGCTGGGCCGTGCAGGCCGCGGCGAGGACGCGCGCCTCCACCGGGTCGAGCGGGTCCGACGTGCCGATCTCGCCGATCACGCCCGCGCGGACGCCGCCCGTGCCGATCGTGAGGTCGGCGACCATGCCCTCCGCGATCTCCTCGGTCGTGCGCGCGGCGAGCTCCGGCGGGTGCGCGCGGGCGATGTAGTGGCCGGTCCCCATGACGATCGCGACGCCCGTCCGTTCCGCCAGCGACCGCAGCCCCGCGGGGTCGCGCCCGATCTCCGGCAGCGTCAGGTCCACGATCGTCCGCCCGCCCGCCGCGCGGAAGAGCGCGAGCTCCGCGGCCGCGAGGTCGGGCGAGTCGAGGACGAGGTTGTCGCGGACCGCGAAGGGGTTCGCGCGGACCCGCGCCTCCGTATCCGGCCCCACGCGGAGCACGGCCACGTCCGCGCCCGCGGCATCGACCGGTGGGTCGAACCAGCAGCCGAGATCGATGCGCAGGTGCTCGTGGATGCTCGCGGGGCCGATCGCCGCGGCGGGGAGGTCGCCGGCGACGCTCCGGACGGTCGCGGGGCTCACCCGTGGCCCGGCGCGCCGGCCATCCCGGGCTCCATCGCCACCGCCTCCTCGCGGATCGACGCGAGGATCCGGTGGCGGAGCGCAAGGAACGCGGGCGTCTCCTGCTGGGCGAGCGAGCGCGGGCGCGGCAGGTCGATCGGGATGTCCTCCTTCACCCGGCCGGGGCGGTTGGAGAGGACGAGGACGCGATCCGACAGGGTGACGGCCTCCTCCACGTCGTGGGTGACGAAGAGGACGGTCATCCGGTGCGCCTCCCAGATCCGGAGGAGCAGCTCCTGCATGAGCATCCGCGTCTGCGCGTCGAGCGCGCCGAACGGCTCGTCCATGAGGAGGATCCGCGGCCGGTAGCAAAGGGCGCGCGCGATCGCCACGCGCTGCTTCATCCCTCCGGAGAGCTCCCGCGGCAGCCGGTCGGCGAAGCCCTCGAGGCCCACGAGCGCGAGGTGCTCGTCCGCGACGCGCCGCCGCTCGGCAGCGCCCATCCGCTCGCCCTTGAGCGCGAACTCGATGTTCTCCCGCGCCGTGAGCCAGGGCAGCAGCGTGTACGCCTGGAAGACGACGCCCCGGTCGCGGCCCGGCCCGTCGATCGGCCGGCCGTCCACGCGGACGATCCCGCGGGTCGGCTCCACCAGCCCGGCGACGATGCCGAGAAGCGTGGACTTGCCGCAGCCGGACGTACCCACGATGGAGACGAACGCGTTCTCGCCGATCTCGAGGTCGATGCGGGTGAGCGCGGTGACCGGGGTCCGGCCGGGGACGACCTTCATGACGCCGTCGACGGCGAGGAGCGGCGCGCTCATCGCTCGGCCCAGCGGAAGAGCCGACGCCCCGCCGCCTTCATCAGCTGGTCGGTGAGCAGGCCGAGGATGCCGAGCACGATGAGGTAGCCGATGATCGTGTCCGTCTGGAGGTAGCGCTTGGCGACCGTGATCCGGTAGCCGAGCCCGGTCGTCGCCGCGACGAGCTCCGCGAGCACGATCCAGGTCCATGCCCAGCCGAGCGAGATGCGGAGCGTGTCCCAGATGCCCGGTGACGCGGCGCGCAGGACGATGGAGCCGAGCAGCCCGCGGTCCTTGAGGCCGAGCGTCCGGCCGATCTCCACGAGCTCCTTCGGGACGCGCTTCACGTTGTCCATCACGAGCAGGACCTCCTGGAAGAAGGTCCCGATGAAGACGATCGTCCACT
Organism: Chloroflexota bacterium; assembly: GCA_046352645.1. Classification (GTDB taxonomy): domain Bacteria; phylum Chloroflexota; class Limnocylindria; order Limnocylindrales; family CSP1-4; genus JAFMJV01. Next base: position 18,178 of record JBJTJV010000243.1, read on the forward strand.
TCTGCGGGTCGCCGATGCCGACCCAGATGATCGTCAGCGTGACGAAGCCGACGACCGGCATGTAGCGGATGAAGTCCACGAGCGGCTCGATCGCCGCCTCCGCCGCCCGGTAGCTGCCGATGAGGATCCCGACGGGGATCGCGAGCAGCGTCGCGAGCAGGAACCCGACCGCGATCCGGAGCACCGAATCGGTGATGTCGAGCGGGAGCGTCCCGTCCGCCGCGAGCTCGCCGAGGCGGCTGACGACGGCCGCGGGGGAGGGGAGGAAGGTCTCCGGGGCGAGCTGGAGCGCGACCGCGAGGACCCAGAGCGCAAGGACGAGAAGGAAGACGGAGCCCGCGATCGCGACGTAGGCGCGGGCGGAGATCTCCCCGAAGAGGGTGAGCGACGACGGGCGGCGCCGACGCTTCGGCACCGCCCGCTCGTCCTGCCCGTCCGGGGTCCCGGTCACGCGCGCCGCGCTCCCGGGCCCCAGCCGTTCACCGTGCGCATCCGTCAGGGGCGGACCGCGGAGATCCAGCTCGTGTCGAGGAGCGCGGCCTCGTCCACGTCGTTCGCCATGATCCCGGCGGCGAGCGCGATCTCCTTGACGCCCGCGAGGGTGGTGCCGTAGTCACCGCCCGTCATGAGCGCCTTCGCCTGGTCGAGGTCGTAGAGGTCCACGCCCTCGAAGGCGGTGGTGAGCGAGCCGACCTCGGCGCCGACCGCGGTCTCCATGATCGCCTGGCCCTCGGCCTGGTTCGCGTCGTAGAAGAGGACCGCGTCGCCCCACGCGCGCAGGAGCGCCTGGATCTGGCCGGGGTGCTCCGCGAGGTAGTCCGTGCGGACAGTGAAGACGTCGCCGATCAGGCCGGGGTTCGCCTCCGCCGTGTAGAGGATCTCGAGGTCGTCCGCGGCCGCGAGGGCGGTCGTGAGGTACGGCTCGTAGCTGACCGCCACATCGACCTGGTCCGTGGCGACGGCGACCGCCGCGTCACCCGCAGGCAGCGGCACCTTGATGATGTCGTCGATCGTCAGGCCCGCCTGGGAGAGCGCATAGCGCAGGAGGATGTCCGACGTCGTCCCCTCCTCGTAGGCGACCCGCTGCCCCTTGAGGTCCTCGATGGAATCGATGTCGTCGTCCACGATGATCGCGTCCGCGGCGTTCGACTGGTCGAGGAGCAGGACGATCGTGAGCGGCGTCCCCTCGGACGCCAGGCGGAGCGCCGTGTGCGTCGCGATGTTCGCGCCGTCGATCTGGCCCGAGACGAGCGCCGCGTTGATCTCGTCGTCCGTGTCGAAGTTCGTGACCGTCGCGTCGATGCCCTGGGCACCGAAGAAGTCCTTCTCGAGGGCGATCCACCACGGGCCGTAGCCGATCCACGGCTCGGTGCCC
>JBJTJV010000244.1:0-2119 GCA_046352645.1 Chloroflexota bacterium
CCCCGGGCCCGCGGGCCGGGGGGGGGTGGGTGAGGCGCGCCCGCCCCGGCCGCCGGCGCCCGCCGCGCCCTCCGCCGCCGCCCGGGCGACGGGTCGGCCGGCCCCCACGACCCTTCGGTTCGGGGAGATCATGGCCCGCCAGGCGGAGGTCCTCGCGCTCGCGGTCCCGGCATCGACGGACGCGGCGGACGGGTTCATCACGACCCAGGACGGGCGGAACGCGTACCTCTACCGCGCGGTCCTCGTCTACGACCCGGCGCTTGACGCGATGGTCCACCAGGTGGACGGCCGTACCTACCCGGACAACGGTCGCGGCGCGTTCGAGCGGCCGGGCGAGCCGCCGCTCCTGCCCGGCTGGACGGCGGTCATCGGCGTGGACAACTACGCGACCGCGCTCCGGGACTCGGTGCGCAACCCGCAGATCGTGGGCGTCCTCACGTGGACGTTCGTCTTCGCGTTCCGCGCCGTCCCCACGACCTTCGGGCTGGGGACCTTCCTCGCGCTCGTCTTCAACGACCCGCGGATCCGCGGCCGGCGCCTCTACCGCGTGATCATGCTGCTGCCGTACGGCTTCCCCGCGTTCATGTCGATCCTCGTCTGGGGCGGCATGTTCAACCCGAGCTACGGGTTCATCAACGACACGCTGCTCGGTGGCGTCCGGATCCCGTGGCTGGACGATCCCCTCCTCGCCAAGGCCTCGATCCTGCTCGTCAACCTGTGGCTTGACTTCCCCTACTTCTTCCTCGTCGCGACCGGCGCGCTGCAGGCGATCCCGGCGGAGCTCGAGGAGGCGGCGGTCCTCGACGGCGCGAACCGCTGGGCGCTCTTCCGGCGCATCCGCTTCCCGCTCATGCTCGTGTCGCTCGCGCCGCTCCTCATCGCCTCGTTCGCGTTCGCGATCAACAACTACACGCTCATCTGGCTCCTGACCCAGGGGCAGCCGGTCAAGCTCGGCTCGATGAACGGGATCGGCGAGACGGACATCCTGATCACGATGGTCTACAAGATCGCCTTCGGCGCCGGCGACCTCACCGGTGGCGGGAACCCGACCGTGGACTACGGGCTCGCGTCCGCGTACTCAACGCTCATCTTCGTCATCGTGGGCGCGATCTCCATCTGGAGCTACCGCCGGACCCGCAAGCTCGAGGAGGTCTTCTGATGCGTCCCGCCGAGCGCCTCCTCCGCTGGGCGCGCGAGACCGGATGGCGACACGTCGTGGGCATCGCGATGGTCCTGTTCGCGATCTTCCCGCTCCTCTACGTGCTCTCGGCCTCGCTCGCACCGCGCGGCACGCTCACCGATTCGTCGCGGCTCTTCACGCGCGTCGGGCCGGAGAACTACGTGGCCCTCTTCACGACCCCCTCGCTCCCCTATCCGACCTGGGTGGTCAACACGGTCGTCATCGCGATCGTCACCTCCACGCTCTCGATCGTCATCAGCGCGATGGCGGCCTACGCCTTCTCGCGGATGCGCTTCCGCTGGCGGCGCCAGGGGCTGCTCACCCTCCTGATGATCCAGATGTTCCCCCGCATCCTCGGCGTCGTCGCGATCTTCCTGCTCCTCAAGGCGATCGGGGATGCCTTCCCGGCGATCGGGCTCGGCACCTCCGCCGGGCTCATCCTCGTCTACCTCGGCGGCTCGCTCGGCCTCACGACCTGGATCATGACCGGCAACTTCAACGCGATCCCCCGGGAGCTCGACGAAGCCGCCCGCATCGACGGTGCAGGCCATGCGCGGATCTTCCTCACCATCATCCTGCCGCTCGCGGTGCCGATGCTCGCCGTGCTCTGGCTCCTCAGCATCCTCTCCACGGTCGGGGAGTTCGGCATCGCGAACATCCTGCTCGTCGAGCCGGAGCAGAAGACGCTCGCGCTCGGGCTGGCTGGCCTGGTGAGCGGCCCGGACGGACGGAACGCGAACTGGGGCCTCTTCGCCGCGGGCTCCGTCCTTGCGGCGCTCCCCGTGCTCGCCCTCTTCGTCATCCCCCAGCGCTGGAGCGTGAGCGGCCTCACCTCCGGACGCGTCAAGTCGGCAGTCGCTCATGGATCCGGTCCGCATCGCGCTCATCGGCCTCGGCGGCATGGGCTCCAGCCATGCCCGGGCGTTCACGGAGGGGCGG
>JBJTJV010000245.1:0-14377 GCA_046352645.1 Chloroflexota bacterium
CGGGATCGCACGCATCCTCGCCGCGGGGGGCGCGCACGTCGTCGCGCCGGCGCCGGGCCACGACCGCCCGTCCACGGGCGAGCTCCTCGCGGCGATCCGTGGCGCCGGCGCGCCCGCCGTGCTCCTCCTGCCGAACGACCGCAACGTCCGCCTTGCAGCCGATGCCGCGGCCGCCCTCGCGGACGGCATCGCCGTCACGATCGTGCCGACGCGCACGCCGCAGGAGGGGATCGCGGCGCTGCTCGCCTGGGACACCCGTGCCGACGCCGGCGAGGGAGCCGCGCGGATGGCCGCCGCCGCGGCCGCGGTCCGCGGGGCGAGCGTCGCGACCGCCGTCCGGGACGCGCTGGTCGGTGGTGCACCGGTGCGCACCGGTGCCACGATCGTCCTCGACGCGGACGAGCGGCTCCTCGCGCAGGCAGGGGAGCCCGCCGCAGCCGTGGTCGCGGCGCTCGCCGCGCTCGGCACGGAGGCGGAGCTCGTCACCCTGCTCTATGGCGCCGACGTGATGCTCGCGGATGCGCTCGACGTCGCCGCCGCGGTCGAGGGCGCGTATCCCGGGCTCGCCGTCGAGGTCGCGCTGGGCGGCCAGCCGCATATCGGCTACCTGCTCGCGGTGGAGTAGGTGGGCACCTCCGGCGGCCGCCGCGCCGCGCCGGACGCGCCGCCGATGCCCGGGGGGCTTGCAACGCCGCTCGCGCGGAGCGGCCTGCGTCTGGGGGCGAAGCTCGCGCGCCACGGCGGCCGGCTCGGCCTTGCGACCGTGGGTGACCTGCTCTTCCATCTGCCGCGGACCCACCGGGACCTGCGCCGTGTCTCGACCGTGGCGGACCTCGCCCTCGTCCCGGAGAAGGAGCTCGCGACCGCCGTCCTCGAGGTCGTGCGGGTGCTCCCGCCGCCGCGCGTCCGGCGCGGCGTGCCGCGGACCGTGGCCACCGTCCGGGACGCGACCGGGACGCTGGAGCTCGCCTGGTTCGGCGGCGGCCGCTTCATCGAGCGGCGCCTCCTGCCCGGCGTCAGCTACATCTTCAGCGGCCGCGTCCGCCGTCGCGGGCGCCAGGTGACGCTCGACAACGCGGAGTTCGGTCCCCTCGAGGGCGACGGCGGCCTCCACGCGGGCCGGCTCGTGCCGGTCTACCGGTGCACCCGGGGGATCGGCGGCCGCGACCTGCGGACGGCGGTCCGCGCCGCGCTCGATGCCTACGGCGACGACCTTGCCGACTACCTCCCGGCGGACCTCCGTGACGACCGGCTGCCGCTCCGGGCCGCGCTCGAGCAGGCGCACTTCCCCGCGGACGAGCAGCACAAGGCCGCGGCGCTCGCACGGCTCGCCTTCGACGAGCTCCTGGCGCTCCAGGTGGGCATGGTCGCCCGGAGCCGCGCGCGGGTCGGCGAGGCCGCGGCGGCGGTCGCGGTGGACGATCCGACGTGGGCGCGCTGCATCGCCGGGGTCGAGGCGGGCCTCGCCGCGGGCATCCCGCCGGGCCCCGACGGCAGCCAGCCGGCACGCGCGCCGCTCACCACCGACCAGGCCGCGGCGGTCGTCGCGATCCGCGCCGACCTTGCCCGCTCGGTGCCGATGATGCGCCTGCTCCAGGGTGACGTCGGGTCCGGCAAGACGGCCGTCGCGGCCGTGGCGATGGCGGCCGTCGCGGAGGCCGCCGGCCAGGCCGCGCTCCTCGCGCCGACGGACCTGCTCGCCCGCCAGCATGCCGCGACCCTCGGCCGGCTCCTCGCGCCGCTCGGCCATGACGTCATCCTCGTGAGCGCGGCCGAGCCGCCGGCTGCCCGCCGGGCCGCGGCTGCGCTCGCGGCCGCGCCCCTGCCGCGCGGGACGACCGGTGCCACGCGCGGGCTGCTCTTCGTGGGCACCCACGCGCTCCTCGCGGAGAAGCTCGCCTTCGCGGACCTGCGGCTCGCGATCGTCGACGAGCAGCATCGCTTCGGCGTGGAGGACCGCGAAGCGCTCGCCGCGAAGGGCCTCCGCCCGCACGTGCTCCTCATGACCGCGACGCCGATCCCGCGCACGCTCGGTCAGATCCTCCACGCGGACCTCGCGGTCACGGACCTGCGGGTCGCCCCGTCCGGCCGCCTGCCCACCGTCACCGCCGTCCGCGGCCCGGATGCGCTCGTGCGCCGCCACGACGGCCGACCGGGTGCGCTCGCGCACCTCGCGCACGAGGTCGCGGCCGGGCGGCGCGGCTTCATCGTCGTGCCGCTCGTGGAGCCTGCCGAGCCCGACCCGGACCTGCCGCCGCCGCCCGGTCCGCCGCCGACCGACGTCGCGACGGCCCGGGAGCTGCTCGCGGCGGCCTGGCCGGAGGCGTGCGCGCTCGCAGGGGTGCCGGATCTGCCGCTCCGCGCGGGCGTCGTGCACGGCCGGATGAAGCCCGCCGAGCGCGACGCGGAGATGGCCCGCTTCCGCGACGGCGAGCACGACATCCTCGTCGGCACCACGGTGCTCGAGGTCGGCGTCGACGTGCCCCTCGCGACCGTGATCGTCGTGCTCGACGCCGACCGCTTCGGCATCGCCCAGCTCCACCAGCTCCGCGGCCGCGTGGGCCGCGGCCGCGATCGCGGCGCCTGCATCCTCGTCTCCGCCGCCTATCCCGACCCCGCGCTCCCCGACGGCATCCTCGAGGCGCCCGCGCTCGCCGTGCGCCGCCGCCTCGACGCCCTGCGCGACAGCACGGACGGCTTCGCGCTCGCGGAGCTGGATCTCGAGCTGCGGGGGGAGGGGCGGCTGCTCGGCCTCGCGCAGAGCGGCCTGCCGCCGCTGCGCGTCGCGACGCTCGCCGACCCGCGCCACCGGGCGCTCACGAAGGAGGCGCGGGCGCTCGCGGAGACGATCGTCGACCCCGCGGGCGCCGTGCGGCCGCCCTACGCGGCGCTCGGCGCGACGCTCGCGGACGGCTGGCTGCGGCGCGTGGGCGCCGGCGAGGCGATCGCGGAGGACGAGCTCGATGGCTGAGGCGGGCCGGATCATCGCCGGGGCCGCCGGCGGCATCCGTCTGCGCGCGCCGGGGGAGGGGACCCGGCCCTTCGCCGACCGGGTGAAGCAGTCGCTCTTCGCCGCGCTGGAAGCCGGCATGGAGGCCCCCTGGGAGGCCCCGGTCCTCGACCTGTGCGCAGGCAGCGGGGCCGCCGGCCTCGAGGCGCTCAGCCGGGGTGCGCCCTGCGCCGTGCTCGTGGAGCACGATGCGGGGGCCGTGCGCACGATCGAGGAGAACGTCCGCCGGACACGGCTGAGCGGCGCGCACGTCGTCCGGCGCGACGCCGTGCGCTTCCTCTCCGGGGGTGCCGCCGCGGCCGAGCCGGGCACGGGCGGGCCGTTCGGCCTCGTCATCGTCGACCCGCCGTATGCCGAGACCGCCCTCCTTGCCGCGCTCCTCGGCCTGCTCGGCGATGCGGCGCTCGGCTGGCTGCGCGATGATGCGGTCGTGGTCGCGAAGCACTTCTGGAAGGACACCCCGCCCGAGCGTGCCGGCGCGCTCGTTCGCGCCCGTGCCCGGCGCTTCGGCGAGACGGCCCTGACCGAGTACCGCGTCGAGGCCGGCGGATGACCCGGACCGCCCTCGTGCCCGGCACCTTCGACCCCTTCACCCTCGGGCATCTCGACCTTGTCGAGCGTGCCGCCGGGCTCTTCGACGCGGTCGTGGTCGCGATCCTCGTGAACCCCCGCAAGGCGCCGGCGCAGAGCGCCGAGGACCGTGCGACGGCGATCCGCGCGGCGCTCGCGGAATCGCTGCCCGCCGTGGCCGGACGGGTCCGTGTCGTCGTGGCCGACGAGCTCACGGTGACGCTCGCCCGCGGCTGCGGGGCGACGCATCTGGTGCGCGGCGTGCGGTCCGGCGCCGAGCTCGACGCGGAGCTCGCGATGGCCCACGTGAACCGTCGGCTGGACCCCACCATCGATACGGTCCTCCTGCCGACGTCGCGCGCGGTCGCGGACCTCTCGGCCACGCTCGTCCGCGAGGTGGCCGCCCACGGCGGCGACATCTCCGCGATGGTGCCGCCGGCGATCCTCCGGTCGCTCCGCGCCGGGTAGCGCCGCGCCGCGGATGCGGTACCATCGGGCGTCATCCCCGCGCGGAGGTGCCCGGCCATCGACATCCTCTTCCTCATCGACCGCCTCGAGAAGCTCGTGATCGGCGGGCGGCGCATGCCCATGACCAGCTCCGTCGTCGTCGACCAGGACGCCGTGCTCGAGCTCGTGGACCAGCTGCGTGTCGCCGTGCCCGAGGAGGTGCGGCAGGCGAAGCGCATCAACGAGGAGACGAGCCGCCTCGTGGAGCGCGCGCAGGAGGAGGCGGAGCGGATCATCGCCCGTGCCCAGGAGCAGGCCGCCTTCCTCATCGAGGAGCGCGAGCTCACGCGTGCCGCCGAGCTGCGGTCGCAGGAGATCATCGCCGCGGGCGAGCGCGAGGCGGAGGAGATCCGTCGGGGCGCGGATTCGTACGCCGCGACCGTCCTCGTCCGCATCGAGGGGGACTGCGTGCGCGCGCTCCAGGGGATCCGGCGCGGGCTCTCCCTGCTCGACGAGCGCTACCCTGCCGCCGCCCGCGAGGCGGAGGTGGCCGGGCGTGCGGACGGCGCGGACGCGCCCGACGCGCGCAGCCATGCCGACGGTTAACGTCGCCGCGCTCCTCCGCTCCGCCCCGGGGACGAGCCGCACGGTCCCGATCTCCCTCCCCGAGCTGGAGATCGCCGAGGACGTGGTCGTCGCGGGGCCGGTGGAGGGGACGATCCGCCTCGCGCGGACCGGTCGGAGCATCCTCGTGCGGGGCGAGATCGCCACGCGCCTCGTCGTCCCCTGCAGCCGCTGCCTCGTGCCCGCGCCGCAGCCGGTCAGCGCGGAGATCGACGAGGAGGCCCTCCCCACGATCGACATCGATTCGGGCCTGCCGGTGGACACGGACGCGGAGCCGGACGCGCTCCGCCTGACCGACCACCACGAGCTCGACCTCGACGAGCCGATCCGCGTCGCGATCTCGCTCGCGGAGCCGCTCGTGCCCCTCTGCCGGCCGGACTGCCGGGGCCTCTGCCCCGAGTGCGGCGTCAACCTCAACGACGATCCGGCGCATCGCCACGCCGGCGACGGGGTCGATCCCCGCCTCGCCGCGCTGGCGGACTTGCGCGACCGGCTCGATTAGGCCACCATCCGCAGTCCGTGCCCGCGCAGGCATCGGACGCGTCACGAGAAGGAGATCCGGGAACCATGGGAGTCCAGAAGCGACGCGTGTCGCATGCCCGCCAGGGCGACCGCCGGGCGCACCACGCGCTCACGCCGCCCCAGCTCGAGGCGTGCCCCCACTGCCGCGAGCAGAAGCGCGCACACCACGCCTGCCCGAGCTGCGGCTGGTACAACGGCCGCGAGGCGGTCCGCGTCCGGTCGAGCCGCTCGCCCGAGGCGAGCGCCTGAGGCGGGGACGGCACCGGCCGTCCCCGACCCCGGCCTGACGGGCCATGGATCTCGAGACGCTCGAGCGCTCCCTCGGTGGCGCGCCCGCCCCGCGTCCCCGCGTCGCGGTGGACGCGATGGGTGGTGACCACGCGCCCGAGGAGGTCGTCCGGGGCGCAGTCGACTGGTCACGGGCACACCCCGAGACGGACGTCATCCTCGTCGGGGACGAGGAGCGCATCCGCCCGTTCCTCGACGGCCCCCTCCCGCCGCACATCACGATCGTCCACGCGGCGGAATCGGTCGGCATGGACGAAGCGGCCGCCAGCGCCGTGCGCCGGAAGCGCGACGCCTCGATCAACGTCTGCATGCGCCTCGTGCGCGAGGGGCGCGCGGACGCGGTCGTGACGGCGGGCCACACGGGTGCGGGCGTCGCGTCGGCGATCCTCCACCTCGGTCGCCTGCCCGGCGTGGACCGGCCCGCGCTCGCGATCCAGATGGTCACCGAGCGCGGCCCGTTCGTGCTCCTCGACATCGGCGCCACCACCGATTCGACCGGCCACAACCTCGCCCAGTACGCCCGGATGGCGACGCTCTACGCGCAGAACGTGCTCGGCATCGCCGACCCGTCCGTCGCGCTCCTCTCGCTCGGCGAGGAGAAGGGCAAGGGCGACGCGCGCGTCCAGGAGGCGACGGTCCTGCTCGACGCGAGCCCCCTGCGCTTCATCGGCAACGTGGAGGGGCGGGACCTGCCGCACCACCCCGCGGACATCGTCGTCTGCGATGCCATGGTCGGGAATGTCGTGATGAAGTTCTTCGAGGGGATCTCGAAGGCGATGTTCGGCATGCTCGAGCGCGAGTTCCGCCGGCCGCCGTGGGGTCCGCTCGGCTACCTCTTCATGCGTCCCGGCGTCCGGCGCATCCGCCGCCGCTTCGACTACGAGCGGCTGGGCGGCTCGCCGCTCCTCGGCGTGGCCGGGACCGTCCTCATCACCCACGGCAGCGCGAACCGGCGGATGGTCGGCTTCGCCGTCGAGGTGGGGGCGGCGGCCGCGCGCGCCCGCATCCCCGACCGCATCGCGGAGGCCTTCGCCGACGCGGCGCCCCGGCGCGGGGCGCGCCCGGGGGCCGGGGCGATGCCCGTGCCGGACGCGGACGCGGGCCTGGACGCGGCGCCGGCGACCGTTCCGGGCGGCGCCCAGTGACGGACGTGCCGGAGCTCGCCGCCGACCCGGCCACGGCCGCGCGCGACGCCGCCCGCGATGCCCGCCGCCTGGCGCTCGGCGCGGTCTTCGAGGCGGAGTTCGGCCTGCGCACGGCGTCCCGCATCCTCGAGCGGCGTCTCGCGGAGGAGGGCGCGGACCCGTCGGCCGCCGTCCTTGCGCGGACGATCGTGGACGCCGTCGTGGCCCAGCGCGACGCGATCGATGCGCGGATCGAGCAGACCGCGACGCGCTACCCGGTCGTCCAGCTCGCCCGGATCGACCGCTCCCTCTTGCGTTGCGCCATCGGTGAACTGCTACACTGCCCGGCGACGCCGACCCGGGTCGCGATCGCGGACTGGGTCGAGATGGCACGGCGCTACAGCGGCGAGCCGACACGGCGTCTCATGAACGGAATCCTCGGCCGGATCGCGGCCGACCGGACCGCCACGCCGCCCGGTGCGCGAACGCCGCCGGGGGTCCCGGGGGACGGCGAGCGGACGACAAGCGACCAGGAGGGAGCACCCACGTGACGGCATCGACCTACGAGCGGCTGAAGAAGATCATCGTCGAGCAGCTCGGTGTCGAGGAGGACGAGATCAAGCCGGAGGCGTCGTTCGTGGATGACCTGAACGCCGATTCCCTCGACCTCGTCGAGCTGATCATGAGCCTCGAGGAGGAGTTCGGGACGGAGATCTCGGACGAGGATGCCGAGAAGATCCGCACCGTCCAGGACGCCGTCGACTACATCGACGAGCACGTCGGGCAGTAGGCGTCGGGCCGCACCCGCGGCCCCGCCCGCCGACATGACACCGGCCGCCTGGGCGGCCGGTCTGGGCTGCGAGCCGTCGGACGGCCGGCTCCTCGAGCAGGCGCTCACGCACAGCAGCTGGGTGCACGAGCACCCCGATGCCGCCTCGCCATCGAACGAGCGCCTCGAGTATCTCGGCGACGCCGTGCTGTCGCTCGTGATCGCCGAGGCGCTCTGGGAGATGCACCCGGATGACCCGGAGGGGCTCCTCACGATGCGCCGCGCCGCCATCGTGTCGGATCGGACGCTCGCGAGCATCGCCCGCCGCATCGGCGTCGGGCCGCACCTGCGCCTCGGCCTCGGGGCTGAGCGTGCCGGCGAGCGTGAGCGCGGCTCCGTGATCGCATCCGCGCTCGAGGCGCTCGTCGCGGCCGTCTACCTCGACCGCGGCCTGCCCGCCGCACGCACGTTCGTGCGCCGGGTCGCGGCGTCCGAGCTCGCCGCGGACCTGCCCACGGTCGGGCTGCGCCCGGCGAAGGCACGGCTCCAGGAGCTCGCGACGCAGCAGGGCGAGCGCCCGCCGCACTACCGCCTGCTCGCGGTGAGCGGCCCGGACCACGCGCGCACCTACAGCGTCGAGGCCGTCGTGGGCGAGCGCGTGGTCGGTGCGGGCACGGCAGGCTCGCGCCGGGCGGCGGAATCCATCGCCGCGGAGGAGGCGCTCGCGCTCCTCGCCGCGGAGACCCCGGACGCCGCGGATGCGCCGGGCGGCCTGCCCGACGAGGCGGAGGGATGAGGCGCGCGCGCCTCCGGGCGCTCCGGATGACCGGCTTCAAGTCGTTCGCCGAGCGGACGACGGTCGAGTTCGGTCCCGGCATCAGCGCCGTCATCGGCCCGAACGGCTCCGGCAAGAGCAACCTCGCGGACGCGCTCCGCTGGTCGCTCGGCGAGCAGGGCCGGGCGCTGCGCACGCGGCGTGCCGAGGACCTGATCTTCGCGGGCTCCTCGACGCGCAAGGCCCTCGGCATGGCGGACGTCACCCTCGTGATCGACAACGAGGACCGGCTCCTGCCCGTCGAGTTCGGCGAGATCGAGCTCGGACGGCGCGTCTTCCGGTCCGGCGAGAACGAGTACCTGCTGAACCGCCAGCGGATCCGGCTGCGCGACCTCGTCGACCTGCTCGACGAGGGGAACCTGGCCGACAACGCCTTCCTCTTCATCGGCCAGGGGATGGTCGACCAGGCGCTCGCCCTGCGGCCGGAGGAGCGGCGGCCGCTCTTCGAGGAGGCGGCGGGCCCGCGCAAGCACGAGCGTCGGCGGCGCGCGGCGGAGGCGGAGCTCGCCGAGGCCGAGGCGAACCTCGAGCGCGTCCGCGACCTGCTCGGCGAGCTGCGGCCCCAGGCGCGGCGGCTCGCCGCTCAGGCGGAGCAGGCAGCACGTCGGCGCGATGCCGCCGCCGAGCTCGCGACGGCGCTCGTGGCAGCGGCCGGTGCGCGCCTGCGCGCCGCCGGGTCCGCCGTCGCGGAGCACGCGGAGGCCCTCGCCGCCGCCCGCGTCGCCGCTGACGCCGCGCTCGCCGCCCTGCGCGCGGCCGAGGAGGAGGCGGAGGCGATCGCGCGCACCATCGCCGAGCGTGCGGAGACCGAGCGATCGGCGCGCGCGCGGCTCGACGCGGCGCGTGCGCGGGTGGTGGATGCCCGTCTCGAGGGCGCCCGCATCGGGGGCGACGGCGAGGCCGCCGAGCGCGAGCGGGTGCGCCTGACGACGGAGGCCGCGGCGGTGGCCGAGCGCCTCGATGCCGCGGTGCGGGCGCTCGCGGAGCCGGTCGCGGATGCCGACGCGGCCGCGGAGGAGACGCTGCGCGCGCTCGAGCTCGCCGTCGCGGAGCAGCGGCGCGGCCTCGACGAGCTGCGCGAGACGGGCCGGGGCGATGCCGAGCGGCTGCGCATGGCGCGGGCCGAGCGCGAGGCCCGCCGCGCCCAGGCGGCCCAGCTGGAGCGCCGTGCCGCGGACGCCGCGGTGCGTCTCGCGGAGGCACACGCCGCCGCCGCGACCGCCGAGGAGCGCGCGGCCGCCACGGAGACGACGCGCACGGAGGCCGCGGCTGCGGCGGCCGCGACCGCGGCAGCGGAGGCGGCGGGGGAAGTGGCCGCGGAGACGGCGCGGGGCGCCCTCGCGAGCGCGGAGGCCGCCGTGTCGGCGGCGCAGGCCCGCCTGGCAGAGGCTCGGGCGGCCCTCGGCGCGCTCACCGCCCGCGCCCGCGCCCTCGACGCGGAGATCGCAGCGGGACGATCGGAATCGGCCGCGCTCCGGATCCGGGCGGCCGGCGGACGGTCGGTGAGCGTGGGCATCGAGATCGACCCTGCGCTCCGGCGTGCCGCGGAGGCGGCCATCGGGGAGGCGCTCCGGGGCGAGCTCGTGCCCGCGGATGTGCTCGTGGCGCTTGCCGACCTCGGCGGGACGCTCGTGCTCGCGGGGCCCGGGCCGGCCGCCGCCACGGCGCGCGAGGGCGCGGCGGACCCGCGTGCCCTCGCGCGGCTGGCGACCGCTGCGGGAGAGGCGGGCGGTGGCCTGCTCCGTGACGCCATCCGGCGCGATCCCGACGGGCTCGCCGCACGGCTGATCGGATCCGACGCGTGGGTCCCGGACCTGCCCGCCGCGCTCGCGGTCCACGCGCGCGGCGCGCTGCCTCCGGGGAGCTGCGTGGCGACGCGGGACGGCGCGGTCGTGACCGAGACCGGCGTCGTCCGGCTGCCCGCCGCGGCATCGCTCCTCGAGCGGCGGGCCGAGCGCGGCGAGGTCACGGGCAGGGTCCCCGCGGCCGAGGCGGCCGTGGCCGCCGCGGAGGCGGAGGTGGCGGACGCGGGTACGGCTGCGACCGCGGCGCGCGGCGCGAGCGCGTCCGCGCGCGCAGCCCTCGATGCCGCGCGCCGGGACCGTCGTGTCGCGGACGAGGCGGACCGTGGCGCGCAGCGCCGTGCGGAGGCCGCTGCCCGCGAGGCGGCCTGGGCGACGGGCCAGGTCGAGCGGCTCGCCCGTGCCGCCGAGGAGGCGGCCGCCGCACGCGACGGCCTTGCGGCGGAGCTCCGGCGCCAGGATGACGAGGCGGCCGCGGCGGGATCGGGCACGGGCGATCAGCTCGCGGCGGAGATCGCGGCCCGGCAGGTGCGGCTCGGTGCGCTCACCGAGGAGCGGGACGCGGCGCTCGTCGCCGTCCGGACGGCCCGGGCGCGTGCCGACGCGGATCGCGAGCGTGTGCGCCGCGCGGAGCTCGTCCGCGGCATCGACGGGGCGCGCGCCGCCGAGATCGACCGCGAGCTCGCCCGCCTCGCCGGGAGCGCCGCGGACATCGCCGCGCGCCGCGAGGCGCACGCAGCAGCGCTCGCGGCGGCAGGGGAGGAGGAGGAGCGTGCCCGCGCGGCGGTCGCGGCCCTCGAGGCGTCCGGCAGCGGCGACCGCGCACGGCTGCTCGTCGTGGAGCGGGCCGCCGGTGACGCGCGCGAGGAGCTGCGCCGCGCGGAAGCGCGCGCTCGCGCCGCGGAGGTGCGCCTCCTCGAGCTGCGCGTCCAGCTCGATGCGGCCCGGGAGGGCCTGCTCGTGGAGCTCGCGGCGATCGGGCCGGAGGGGATCGCGGCGCTCCGGGCGGTCCCGGGCGTCTCGCCCGCGGAGCTCGCCGCGGCCGTGCCCGCGGCTCCCAGCGCCGTCCCTTCCGTGCCGGAGGGCGGGGCGGCCGACGCGGCGCTTGCCGAGCGCGCGGAGGATGACCGGGCGGCCGCGCTCGAGGCGGCCCTCGACGCGGCCATCGCCGCCTGGCAGGCCCCCGGTGCAGACGATGCGCAGGCAGGTCCGGCCCCGGCTCGCCTCGCGCAGCTGCGGCGGCGCTACCACGAGCTCGGTGCCGGCAACCCGTACGCCGCCGAGGAGCTCACCGAGCTGACCACGCGCCTCGACGCGCTCGAGGCGCAGCGGGTGGACCTCGAAGGCGCGATCCGCTCCACGCGCGAGCTGATCGCGCGGCTCGAGACCCTCATCGCGGAGCAGTTCCGCACGACGTTCGCCGCGCTCGAGGGCGCCTTCGCACGGCGCTTCACGCAGCTCTTCGACGGGGGCGAGGCACAGCTCGCGCTGACCCAGCCGGACGACCTCGGAGCGACGGGCGTGGAGATCGTCGCCCGGCCGCCCGGCAAGCGGCGCCAGCCGCTCGCGATGCTGTCCGGTGGCGAGCGCGCGCTCACCGCGGTCGCGCTCCTGCTCGCCATGCTCGAGGTGCGCCCGGTGCCCTTCTGCGTCCTCGACGAGGTGGACGCCGCGCTCGACGAGGCGAACGTGGGCCGGTTCTCGGCCGCCCTCCGCTCGCTCGCGGCGGAGATCCAGTTCGTCGTCATCACGCACAACCGGGGGACGATCGAGGCGGCGGACGCGCTCTACGGGGTCACCGTGGGCGACGATGCGGTGAGCCGGGTGATCTCGCTGCGGCTCGGCGACCGAGCGGACGCCGCGGACGACATGGCGGACGCCGGCGACGGGCCGGACGGGATGATGGAGGCAGGGTGAGCGACGAGCGGAGCGGTGCCGCGCTGACGGCGGGGACCGAGCGCAGCCGGCGGGGCTTCGTGGGCAGGATCCGGGATCTTCTCCGGGGCGGCACGGACGATGCGACGTGGGAGGAGGTCGAGGAGACGCTCATCGGTGCCGATCTCGGGGCGGAGCTCACCCTCGAGGTCGTCGCGCGGGCACGTGCCCGGCGCGACCTCGCACCCGAGCTCGCCCTCCAGGCCGAGCTCCTCGCGCTCTTCGCCCCCCGCGAGCCCGTGCCGTGGCCGCGCAAGCCCTCCGCGTCCACCCCCGCCGTGATCCTCGTCGTGGGCGTCAACGGCACGGGCAAGACGACGACGATCGCGAAGCTCGCCTGGCGCTTCCGCAGCCGCGGCGCGCGGGTCCTCCTCGCGGCCGGGGACACCTTCCGCGCGGCCGCCATCGACCAGCTCGCCGTCTGGGCGGAGCGTGCCGAGGTGCCGATCATCGCCCATGCGGCCGGGGCCGATCCGTCGGCGGTCGTCTGGGACGCGATGGACGCGGCCGCCGCCCGTGGCGCCGACGTCGTGATCGTCGATACCGCAGGGCGCCTCCACACGAAGGCGAACCTCATGGACGAGCTGGCCAAGATCCGGCGCACGATCGCGAAGCGGCTCCCCGACGCGACGCCCGAGGTCCTCTTCGTCCTCGACGCCACGACCGGCCAGAACGGGCTGGCGCAGGCGAAGGCGTTCCACGCCTCCGCGGGCCTCACGGCCATCGCCCTCACGAAGCTCGATTCCACCGCGAAGGGCGGTATCGCCTTCGCCATCGAGCGCGCGCTCGGCGTGCCCGTCCTCTTCGTGGGCGTGGGCGAGCGGATCGACGACCTCCTCGACTTCGACCCGAACGGATTCGCGCGTGCGCTCTTCGGCTGACGGGCCGCGCGCCGGGGCGCTCCGCTAGACTCCGGCGGCGATGTTCGATTCCCTCTCCGACCGTCTCCGCGGCGTCCTCGGCTCCCTGACCGGCCGCGGCCGGATCGGCGAGGCCGATGTGGACGCCGCGATGCGCGAGGTCCGCCTCGCGCTCCTCGAGGCGGACGTGAGCTTCCGCGTCGTGAAGGACTTCGTGGCGCGCGTGAAAGAGCGCGCCATCGGGCGCGACGTCCTGGAGAACGTGAACGCCGGCCAGATGGTCGTGAAGATCGTCCACGAGGAGCTGACCGCGATCCTCGGCGCGGGCGACCGCACCTTCCGGCTGTCGGGAAGCCCGGCCGTCATCGCCCTCGTCGGCCTCCAGGGCTCGGGGAAGACGACCTCGGCGGCGAAGCTCGCCCGCCAGGTCGTGCGCATGGGCCGCCAGCCGCTCCTCGTGGCGTGCGACCCGTACCGGCCCGCCGCCGTCGACCAGCTCATGACGCTCGGCCGTGCGCTGGACCTGCCGGTCCATCGGGGCGCGCCCGGCGAACCCGTCGTGGAGATCGCGCGCGGCGGCATCGCCGAGGCCCGCCGGACCGGCCGTGACGTCGTCATCCTCGACACGGCGGGCCGGCTCACGATCGATGCCGCCCTCATGGCCGAGATCCGCGATGTCGCAGCTGCCACCACGCCCTGCGAGACGCTCCTCGTCGTGGACGCGATGGTCGGCCAGGAGGCGGTCCCCGTGGCGGAGGCGTTCCGCGACGCCGTCGGCATCACCGGACTCGTGCTCACGAAGATCGACGGCGACGCGCGGGGTGGCGCGGCCCTCTCGATCAGCGCGGTCACCGGCGTGCCCGTCAAGTTCCTCGGCACGGGTGAGCGGACGGACGCGCTCGAGGTCTTCCATCCCGACCGCCTCGCCGGCCGGATCCTCGGCATGGGCGACGTCCTCACGCTCGTGGAGAAGGCGCAGGAGGCCTTCGACGAGAAGCAGGCGGCCGAGGTCGCCGAGAAGCTGCGCCGGAACAGCTTCACCCTCGAGGACTTCCTCGACCAGATGCAGCAGCTCAAGAAGATGGGCCCGATCGGGTCGCTCCTGTCGATGGTCCCGGGGATGGGCGGCGCCGCGAAGGAGGCGCAGGCGGCGGTCGACCGGGGCGAGCTCAAGCGGACGGAGGCGATCATCCGCTCCATGACGCCCGCGGAGCGCCGCGACCCCACGATCCTGAACGCCTCGCGCCGGCGGCGGATCGCGCACGGCTCGGGGACGAGCCTGCCCGAGGTGAACCGCCTGATCAAGCAGTTCGCGGAGATGCAGAAGCTGATGCGCCAGCTCTCCGGCGGGAAGCGGCCACCGGGGCTTCCGTTCCCCCGGCGGTGACCGGCCGCACCGCGCGTCCGGCGCCCCCCTTGCGGTCCGTGCGAAGATGCGCGGCATGAAGAGCAGCACGACCCCCCGCGCCACCTCGCTCCGCTCGCGCGCCGCCGCCGTGGCGGGAGCGCTCGCCGTCTCCGCCGTCCTCCTGCCCGCCCCCGTGGCCCTCGCGGCCCCCGGCGACGGACCCGTCTTCCTGCCCCCGGACGC
>JBJTJV010000023.1:0-4736 GCA_046352645.1 Chloroflexota bacterium
GCGCCTCGGCGACCCGGTGGCTTCCGGGCCCGCCTCGCCACGGCGGGCCCCCCCCCGGGGCCCCCCGGGGGGCGATCCCTTGCACCCCCGCCCGCTCGGCCGCCCGCAAGGGCGGCCGATGGCATACACTGCATACAATCGCGTGCACTTTGCGTGCAATCCGCCGCCGTCCCGCGCGGCATCGCCGAGGAGGTCCGCATGGTCGTTGAGGAGGTCCGCTTCTACAGCGGCGGTGTGCCGCTCGCCGGAACGCTGAAGCTGCCGGCTGTCGGCGCGGCCCCGTGGCCGGCGGTCGTGCATGGCCCCGGGTGGCTCGGCCTGCGCGGCGCGAAGCTCTACCACCCCTACCACGAGGCCCTCCTCGCCGCAGGGATCGCCGTCCTCGTCTTCGACTACCGGGGCTTCGGGGATTCCGGCGGCGACGCGTCCTACCTCGACCCGATGGCCCAGGTCGCGGACTGGTCCGCGGCGCTCACGTACCTCCAGATGCGCCCGGAGATCGATCCGGGCCGCATCGGCGGCTTCGGCTCCGGCGGCACAGGCGGCGGGAACGTCATCTACGCCGCGGGCCTCGACGAGCGCTTCCGCGCGATCGTCTCCCAGGTCCCGATCGCGGACGGCCGCGACTGGCTCCACCGGATGCGCCGGGAGCACGAATGGCTCGAGCTCCTCGCCGCGCTCAAGGCGGACCGCGAGAAGCACGTCCTCACGGGCGAGGCGGAGATGGTCCCCCCGCGCGAGAGGATCATGGTGCCCACCCCCGAGCGCCGCACGACGACCGTGAAGAGCGACGTGGACGACAGGGTTCCCAAGCTCGTCCAGCTCGCGAGCGCGGAGGCCATCTTCCGCTACCGCCCGATCGACGTCATCGATCGCATCGCCCCGCGCGCGGTGATGCTCATCGCGGTGGAGAACGACGCGACGACGCCGGAGGACCACGCGTACGCGATGTACGACCGCGCCGCGGCGCCCAAGCGCCTCGTCATCCAGACCGGCACGACGCACTACGCGGCGTACGCGCAGTACCAGGCGCTCGTGAACCCGCGCATCGTGGAGTGGTTCACCCGCTACCTCGTGAACGGCGAGGTGATCGTCCACGAGGACGCCGCGGATACCGGCATCACGTACCTGAGCAGGAGCACGGAGGGGGCCGCATGAGCACGTTCGACCTCGTCATCACCGGGGGCACCGTCGTCACGGACCGCGACCGCGCGCGCGCGGAGATCGGCATCCGCGACGGCGTCATCGCCGCGATCGCCGCGCCGGGGACCGCGCTCGCGGGCGCGCGCACCATCGACGCGACCGGGAAGCACGTGCTCCCGGGGGCGATCGACGTCCACTCGCACCACCGCGAGCCGGGCTACACGCACAAGGAGGACATCGTCACCGCGACGATGGCCTGCGCCGCGGGTGGCGTCACGACCTCGTTCGCCATGCCGAACGTCGATCCGCCCCCGAACTCCGCCGAGCGCCTCGCCGCGATGATCGAGCTCTACGAGAAGAAGGCGATCATCGACTGGAACATCAACCCTGCGGGCACGGTGCCGGAGAACATCCCGGCGCTCGCGGAGATGGGCGTCGCGGCCTTCAAGGTCTTCATGGTCGTGGACACCGGCCGCTCGTACCCGCACATGCCGGGCATCGGCGTCCACCACCACGGGAAGCTCCTGGAGATCTTCGAGACGGTCGCGCCGACCGGCGTCCCGCTCATGGTCCATCCCCACGACCAGGAGATGATGGATCACATCGAGAAGCGCTGGTGGGACCGCGGCGAGCGCGACTTCCGCGCCTACGCGAAGGCGTACGCCGCCTACGACGGGATCATCTGGGACACGGCGACCTCGCTCCTCCTCCGCCTTCAGCGCGCGACCGGCACGCAGCTCCACATCCTCCACACCCAGACGAAGGGCGTCGTGGAGCTGATCCGCGACGCGAAGGCGCGCGGGCAGAACGTCTCCGCGGAGATGAACCCCTGGGCGGTCCTGCTCGGGAACGACTGGGCGAACCTCGAGCGCCTCGGCTCGTACGCGCTCTCGTACTGGGTCCCCGAGGAGAACACGGAGCCGCTCTGGGAGGCGCTCCGCGACGGCACGATCGACGTGATCTCCACCGACCACGCCCCGCACACGCGCGAGGAGAAGGAGCCGGGCTGGACGGACGGCTGGAAGGCCCACACCGGGACGCCGTCGGCCCAGTTCTACGTGCCGATGTTCCTCGACGCGGCCGCGGCGGGGCGGATCTCGCTCGAGCGCGTCGTCGGCTCGTGCGCGACCGAGCCCGCCCGGATCTTCGGCCTCGCGACGAAGGGGCGGATCGCCCCGGGCTGCGACGCGGACCTCGCGATCGTGGACCTCGAGAAGGAGTGGACGATCACGGACGACGTCGTCCTCTCGAAGATCGGCTGGACCCCGTACGCGGGGCGGACGATCCGCGGCGCGGTCGAGCGGACGCTCGTGCGCGGCGCGGTCGTCTATGAGAACGGCACCGTCACCGGCGCGCAGGGCTGGGGCCGCCAGGCCCGTCCGGCACGCTGACCGACCGCCCCCCGGCAGACCAGGAAAGGACCAGAACCATGGCGACGCGCTTCGGCCTCCTCCTCCCGCATTTCGGCGTTGAGGCGGACCAGGACCTGCTCATCGAGGGTGTCCAGCTCGCGGACCGGCTCGGCTTCGATTCGATCTGGGTGCGCGACCACCTCGTCTTCCACCCGCACGGGATGGAGGGCACGGACCGCACCTTCATCGAGCCCTTCATCACGCTCACGTACCTTGCGGGCGTCACGAAGCGGATCGGCCTCGGCGCGGCGACGATCATCCCCTTCCGCCACCCGATCAACATGGCCTTCAGCGTCGCGTCGATGTCCTGGATGACGCGCCGGCGCTTCGACCTCGGGATCGGCGCGGGCAACTTCCAGCACGAGTTCGACGTCATCGGCCAGAGCGACGTGGACCGGCCCGCGATGATGAAGGAGCAGACGCTCATCGCGCGCGAGCTCTGGACCGGCAAGTCGGTCGCCTGGGACAGCGAGCTCTACAAGTTCGATGACGTGGACCTCAAGCCCCAGCCGCTCTTCCCCGTCCCGGTCTGGTGGGGCGGCGCGACGCCCGCCTCGGCGCGGCTCGCGGTCTACTTCTGCGCGGGCTGGCTGCCGGGTCGGATCACCTTCCCGACCTACGAGGTCCGGGTGAACAAGATCAACGAGATGACCGCGGAGCAGGGCAAGCCCCGGGTCATGGTCGGCGCGGTGCCGGTGACGAGCATCGACGACAGCTTCGCGACCGCGACGGGCCGGATGAACGTGCCGGGCCTCATCAACAACGCGAACAAGCAGAAGTTCTGGCTCAAGCCCGAGGGCGGCGAGTTCACGAAGATCGAGGAGCTCGACGGCTCGATCCTCGCGGGCAGCCCGGACGACATCGTCCGTGGCGTCCAGCGCTACCAGGAGATCGGCTGCGACCTCCTGATCTTCGACTTCCGGATGCGCTTCCCCGACTGGCTCCAGCAGATCCGCATCCTCGCCGAGGAGGTCGTGCCGAAGGTCGGCGGGTTCATCGCGGACTGACGGACGCCGGACGGACCGGCCCGGCCCGGGAGGGAAGGAGCGCACCGATGAAGACGACGACCTCCACGCAGGTCACGCACTACGAGGTCCAGAAGAAGCGGCGCGAGTCGCTTCTGGCAGAATGGCGCGGTTACCACAAGACGGTCCTCAAGCGGGACGGCGTCGTTATGCACGACGACGCACACCGCCGGACCCGGCGCGGCGTCTACGCCGGCTGGGACGGGGACCGCCCGACGAAGAACCTCGACGCGACCATCCACGAGCTCCCCGCGGGGCTCGAGACGACGACGATCCACCGGCACAGCTGGGACGCGATCATGTTCGTCGAGTCCGGCTCGGGCTGGACGGAGATCGACGGCGTCCGGATCGACTGGAAGCCGTGGGACACGATCCATCTGCCCTCCTGGGCATGGCATCGCCACGGGAACGCGAAGGCGGACAAGCCGGCCGTCTTCCACACGTGGAGCGTCCAGCCGATGCTCGAGCAGTTCGGCGTCGCGCTCCTCGAGGAGGGTGGCGACACGCCGGTCGCCGAGCTCCCGCCGCGTCCGCGGCAGGTCACGGCCCGCCCCGGCGAGGACCCCGAGGCGCGCCGGACCCAGCGCCTCGCGCGCCAGGCCGCGGGCGTCGATTCCGCCCGCCTGATCACCCGCTTCGACGATGTCCGCGGGCTCGTGACGAAGCGCGGCGCGCGCAGCCTCTTCATGGTGGACAAGAGCATCGGCTTCCACACCGCGGGGCTCTCCGCGGTGATGCACGAGCTCGCGCCGGGTAAGTACCAGTCGCGCCATCGCCACGGCGGCGAGGCCTGGCTCTACGTCATCTCCGGCACCGGCTACAGCATGATCGACGACGTGCGGCACGACTGGGAGGCGGGCGACCTGATCGTCGTCGACCACTGGGCGTGGCACCAGCACGTCAACGCGCGCGCGGAGAAGACCGCACGGCTCGTGCGGATCCACAACTTCGATGCCCTCTACGACATGATCCGCATCCTCATGGACCCGCTCAACCTCTTCGAGGAGCCGCCGGTCCTCGACGCGCCGGACCTGTCGGACGTCGTCTGGCCGGATCACCTCGACGGCCGGCCGGAGGGCTAGCCCGATGCCGGTCGTGACGCTACCCCCGGGGATGGTGGGGATGGGCGGGCTGACGGTGCGGGCGGACGCCGGCG
>JBJTJV010000246.1:0-2696 GCA_046352645.1 Chloroflexota bacterium
ACCCCGACGCCGGCGTCCGCGTCGGCGTCGGCGGAGGGGCCGGACCCGGGGAGGGGGTGGCTCACGGCGCGGCCGTCCCGAGGTAGGCCTCGATGACCCGGGGGTCGCGGGCGACGGCGGCCGGCGTGCCGTCGGCGATCCGCTCCCCGTGGTCGAGGACCCCGACGTGGTCGCTGATCTCCCGGACGACTCGCATGTCGTGCTCGATGAGGAGGATCGCGATCCCCAGCTCCCGCCGGAGGCGCGCGATGAGCGCGATGAGCGCGCGCGTCTCGGTCGGGTTCATCCCCGCCGCGGGCTCGTCGAGGAGGAGGAGCCGCGGCCCGGTCGCGAGCGCCCGCGCGATCTCCAGCCGCCGCTGGTCGCCGTACGGGAGGCTCCCCGCGGGGAGGTCGGGGTCGGCCGCGATCCCCACGAGCGCGAGGAGCGCCCGTGCCCGTGCGACCGCAGCCGCCTCCTCGTCCCGTGCCCGGCGGCGGCCGAGGAGCGTGTCCGCGGCGGAGGCACGGAGACGCGTGTGCATCCCGACGAGGACGTTCTCGATGACGGTCACGTCCCGGAAGAGGCGGATGTTCTGGAAGGTCCGCGCCACGCCCGCCGCGACCATCTCGGCCGGGCGCGCCGGCCGGAAGATGCCGACCCGGCCGAGGAGGCGGCGGTACCAGCCCGCCCCGGTCGCCGCGGCGAGGAGGACGGCAGCCGGCGCGCCGAGCCCGAGCGACCCGAGCGCGACGTTGACGAGCGGACCGGTCGCGAGCCCGGCGAGCGCGAGCAGGACGACGGGGATCCCGGCAAGGACGAGCGGCGCGACCCAGAGGAGCGGCTCGAGGGCCGTCCGGACCGGCGGCCCGGCGAGCGGGCGCGGCGGGCGGGCGGTCCCGGCCGGCGCGTCGGCGCTCACGGGGTCGGCGAGGCGCCCGGCACGTCGATCCGCGCCACCGGGACCCAGGCACCGGCACCCGGGACCGCCGGGTCCGGGTCGATGCCGAGGTCCACCCGGTAGAGGGTGGAGACCGCGACCGTCGGGTCCCCGTTCGCGTCGAAGGCGATCGGGCCGAGGACCGTGTCGAAGGTGGCGCCGGGGTCCGTGACCGCGCGGCGCACGGCCTCCCGGGTGACCGGGCCGTCCGCCGCGACCCGGGCGATCGCCGCGGTGATGACCTGGCCGCAGGCGTACGCGTCGTTGCCGTACGCGGGCGGCGAGCCGCCGTAGCGCGCGCGGAACGCCTCCTCGAACGCCGCGCGGCCGGGGTAGTCCGCGACCGACGCGCTCGTGCTCCAGCTGCCTGCCGCGGCGGCACCCGCGACCGCGACGAACGACCCGGCGTCCTCGCCCGTCCCGTCCACGAGCCCCTCCCCGGCAAGGAACGGCAGCTCGCCGAGCCCCGCCTGCGCCATCTGCCGGCGGACGGTCGCCGCGCCGGTCGCGGTCATGCCGCCGAAGAGGAGCGCGTCGGGGCCCTGGGCCGCGAGCGCGGTGAGGATCGGGAGGTAGTCGGTCGTGCCGGCGGGCGCGCCCTGGCGGCCGACGATCGTGCCGCCGAGGGCCGTCCACGCCGCGGAGAACCGGTCGGCGACCCCGACCCCGAACGTGTCGGTATCGTCGATGACGGCGACCCGCCGAAGCCCCAGCCCCGTGAACGCGGAGCGGGCGACCGCGGCCGCCTGGACGTCGTCGGTCCCCACGACGCGCACGAACGCGTTGCCGGAGCCCCTTCGGCCCGACGGTGAGGCCAGGGCTCGTCGTGGCGACGCCGCACTGGAGGAGGCCGGCCTCGCTCGAGATCGGGATCTGCGCCTGCGCCGTGGACGAGGTGTACGGCCCGATGACCGCGACGACGGTCGGGTCGGCCACGAACGCGGTGATGTCCCGGGCGCCCTGCTGGGGGCTCGGGATCCCCGCGATCGCGCTGTCGAGCGGGACGAGCTCCAGGGTGATGCCGGGGATCGCCGCGGCATCGAGCGCGAGCTGCGCGCTGTCGCGCCCCGGGATCGTGACGGAGGCGGCCGCGCCGGAGAGCGGCGCGCTGAAGCCGATGCGGAGCGTCACCGACTCGGCTCCGGCCACCGGGAGGAGCGAGGCCGCCGCGAGGACGAGCGCGGCACCGCCCGCGGCGGCGGCGGAGCGTGCCGGGACGCGGCGCGGGGTCCGGAAGCGGCCGACGCCCCTCATCCCCCGGTCGCGTCCGTGACGGTGACCTGCTCCACGAAGACCCAGTCGCCGGTCCCGGGGGTCGCGGCATCGGGGTCGAGCGCGAGGTCGGTCCGGAAGTAGGAGAGCGACTTCTGCCGGATGTCGCCGACCGCGTCGAAGCCGATCGGCCCGAGGACGGTGGGGAAGGTCGCGTCCGGCGCGGTCGCGGCGGCGCGGACCGCCTCGCGGGTGAGCGTGCCCGCGGCGGCGGCCTCCGCGATCGCCGCGAGGATGACCTGGGCGCACGCGTAGCCCGAGGCGGTGTAGGCCGCGGGCTCGGTCCCGTACGCGGCCCGGACCGCCGCGGTCAGCTCGTCCCGACCGGGGTAGTCGAAGGCGGCGGACTGCGACGTCCAGGTCCCCGCGGCCGCCTCGCCGGCGAGCGCGAGGAACGAGCCGGGCGTCTCGCCGGAGCCGTCGGAGATCCCCTCGGCCGCGAGGAACGGCAGGTCCCCGAGCCCCGCCTGGACCATCTGCCGGCGGAGGAGCGGCGCGCCGGTCG
>JBJTJV010000024.1:0-35877 GCA_046352645.1 Chloroflexota bacterium
CCCCACCCCTGCAATCCGCGCCCCCCGGCGCCGCGATACGGAAATCGTTATCGCTCCGTGCGATCGCCCGGTCGTACGCTGTCCGCGGGAGTCGGGCGCAAGGGAGGCAACGGTCCGAATGGGCCTGACACTGACGGCAGACCAGTTCAGCCTGGTCTACAACTTCTTCTCGCTGGCGATCGCCGCGATGGGCTCGGCGTTCGTCTACTTCCTGCTGACGCGCACGAGCGTCCACGAGAAGTACCGGCTCGCGGTGACGATCTCGTCGCTCGTGGTGCTGGTGGCGTTCTACCACTACATGCGGATCTTCGATTCCTGGAACCACGCGTTCATCTACGACCCCCAGACCATGACCTACACGTCCGGCCTGCCGGGGACGACGCCCTTCAACGAGGGCTACCGCTACGTCGACTGGCTGATCACGGTGCCGCTGCTCCTCACGGAGCTCGTGCTCGTGCTCAAGCTGGACAGGATGCTCACGCGCTCGCTCCTGACCAAGCTGATCATCGCCGCCGTCGCGATGATCGTCCTTGGCTACCCGGGCGAGATCTCGCCGACGACGGAGAAGCTCCTCGACTTCGGCCCGCGCGGCATCTGGGGCATCCTCAGCACGATCCCGTTCCTCTACATCCTCTACGTCCTGTTCACCGAGCTCACGAAGGCGGCCAGCCGCCAGAGCGACGCGGTGAAGGACAAGATGTTCTGGCTGCGGATCATCGTGGTGGCGACCTGGGGCTTCTACCCGATCGCCTACATCGTCCCGATGGTGATCGCCGACGCGGCGCTCGCCGAGGTGATCCGCCAGGTGGGCTACTCGGTGGCGGACATCCTCGCCAAGCCGCTCTTCGGCCTCTTCATCGTGGGCATCGCGATGATCAAGTCCGAGGAGGAGAAGGCCGCGGCCTGACCGCGCCTCTCCCCGACCCGGGTCCGCGGAAGCGGGCCCGGGACCGGATCCGACGACACGACGCGACCCCCGCCGGCCCATCCGGTGGGGGTCGCTGCATGCCGGGGCCGCGCCGCGACCGCCCGCGGTCGGGACGACCGGCGCGCCCGGACGGTCCCCGCGGCCCTGCCGGCAGGCCGCGCGGCGGGTGTACGGTCGCCCCGTGACCCACGCCGACGGCCCGCTCCCGATCGTCCGCGACCCGCACCTGCGGGGGGCGCCGGACGTGGCCGCGGAGCTCGGGGTGGACCCGGCGCGGGGCCTGGGTGCCGCGGACGTGGTCCGGCGCGCGGCTGCCGCCGGTCCCAACGCGCTCGAGGAGCACGGGGGCGAGCCGCTCTGGCGGATGCTCCTCGGGGCCCTGACCGAGCCGTTCGTCCTCATGCTCGCGGCCGCGGGGGTCCTCGCGGTCCTCGTGGGCGAGGAGCGCGACGGGTTCCTCGTCCTGCTCGGGCTGATCCCGATCGTGGGGGCGGATGTCGTCACGGAGTACCGCGGCGAGCGGGCGCTCGCGGCGCTCCGGGCAGCCTCGGCGCCCGTGGCGCGGGCACGGCGCGACGGGGCCGTCTCCCGGATCGCGGCCGCCGACCTGGTGCCCGGCGACATCGTGCTGCTCCAGGCAGGCGACGTCGTGCCGGCAGACGTGCGCCTCCTGCGCGCGGAGCGGCTGCAGGTCGACCGGAGCGTCCTCACCGGCGAATCGATCCCCGAGGATGGCGCGGTCGCGCCGGACGCGGAGGGGACGGCGCTCACCGGCAGGCGGGCGCTCGCCTGGGCGGGGACGAGCGTCGTCGGCGGGCGGGGCGAGGGCGTCGTCGTCGCGACCGGGCGGGCCACGGAGATCGGCCGGATCGCGGGGAGCCTCGCGACGCGGGAGCGGCGGCGCTCCCCCCTCCAGCGGGAGCTCGACCGGCTCGTCCGGATCCTCCTCGTCGTGGCGATCGGGCTCGTCGTCTTCAGCGCGGGGATGGGCTTCCTCCGCGGCCACCCGCTCGGCGAGAACGTCCTCGCGGGGATCTCCGCCGCGATCGCCGCGATCCCGGAGGAGCCACCCGTCCTCCTCGCCGTGATCCTCGGGCTCGGCGCGTATCGGCTGCTCCGGCGCGGCGTCCTCGTCCGGCGCCTGAACGCGGAGGAGACGCTCGGGGCGGTGGACCTGATCGTCACGGACAAGACGGGGACGCTCACGCAGAACCGGCTCGTCGTCGCGTCCGTGCGCACGCCGGATGGCGCGGTCGCGGACCCCGCGGCACGGCTGCGCCACCTGGAGGACGCGCTCCGGGCGGAGGAGG
This sequence comes from Chloroflexota bacterium, assembly GCA_046352645.1. Lineage (GTDB taxonomy): Bacteria > Chloroflexota > Limnocylindria > Limnocylindrales > CSP1-4 > JAFMJV01. The sequence continues at coordinate 2,239 of JBJTJV010000024.1, forward strand.
ACGCGTGGCCCGCGGAGGGGATCGTCGCGGGCTCCTTCACGCGCGCGCTCCGGGCGGCGATCGAGGAGGCGGGCGGCGTGACCGAGCTCGACCCGGCCGAGCTGATCGAGGGCGTGGAGGCGACCGGCGCGCTGCCGATCACGCGCACCCGCGCCCGCCGCGATGGGGCGGAGGAGGAGCTCGCGCTCGGCGCACCGGAGATCGTCCTCGGCTGGGTGGCGGGGAACGGTGGCGGCGGGGACGGGCACGACCGCTGGCGGACGCTCATCGAGGATTCGGCCGCGGCGGGGGAGCGGCTCGTCGCGCTCGCGCGGCGGGCGGATGGCGGCGCCTGGACGGTGCGTGCGCTCATCGGCTTCGCCGATCCGATCCGGCCGGGGATCCGCGAGGCGATGACCACCGCCCGGAGCGCGGGCATCGACGTGATCGTCGTCACCGGCGACCACCCGCGCACCGCGGCCGCGATCGCGCGCGAGGCGGGGCTCGTGGCGGACCGCGTCGTCACCGGCGAGGAGCTCGCGGGCTGGGACGACGCGCGGCTCGCCGCGGAGCTCGGGACGCTCCACGTCGTGGCGCGGAGCACGCCGGAGCAGAAGCTGCGGCTGGTGCGCGCGGCCCGTGCGCGGCGCCGGATCGTGGCGGTCACGGGCGACGGCGTGAACGACGCGCCGGCGCTCCACGGCGCGGACGTGGCGGTCGCGATGGGCAGCGGCACCGCGGTCGCGCGGGAGGCCTCCGACCTCGTGCTCGGGGACGATTCGTTCGCCACCCTGCTCTACGGGCTCGCCGAGGGCCGCCGGATCGTGGACAACGTGCAGAAGGGCCTCGTCTTCCTCATCTCCACCCATGTCGCCTTCCTCGGCTTCATCCTCGTGAGCACGATCTTCGTGGCCGAGCGCCAGGTCCTCCTGCCGCTCCAGATCCTGTGGATGGAGCTGTTCATCGACCTGACGACCTCGATCGCCTTCGAGATGGAGCCCGCCGAGCCGGACCTGATGAAGCGCCCGCCCCGGCATGCGGAGCGGCCGCTCCTCACGAACGCGCTGCTCACCCGGCTGAGCGGTGCCGGGGCGTGGACCGCGCTCGGTGCTCTTCTCGTCGTGCTCACGCACGACGGCGGCTTCGACCACGCGGCGTGGGTGGCGTACACCACGCTCGTGGTGGGCCAGTGCGTCCGGGCGTACGCGAACCGCAGCCTCCACGCGCCCGTCCACCACCTGCGGCGGAACACGTTCCTCCTCGCGGCGTGCCTGGGCGCGGTGGCCATCCAGGTCGCGATCCCCGACGTCGGTCCGCTCGCGGACGCGTTCCGCGCCTCCCCCCTCGACGTGGCGGACTGGGCGCTCGTGCTCGCGATCGCGTTCGCGCCGGCCGTGCTCGCGGAGGTCATCCGGGCCCGCGGCCAGGGGCGCACGACCTGGGTCGCGTAGGCCGGCGCGAGGTCGGTCGATATACTCGGGCGCAGGGCGGGTGTGCAGGGCGCCCGCCGTCTGCCGGAGGGTCTCCCGTGTCCGTTCGCCCCATCCGCGCGGTCGCGCTCGCCGCGCTCGCCGCCGCTCTCGTCGCCCCGTCGGCGTCGCTCGCCGCCGACCCCACCGAGATGACGACGGACGCCGCGGCTGCCGAGTGGCGGTCGCTCTCCTGCCCGGGGAACCTCGCCGAGGTTGCCGTCCTGGACGCGGTCACCGCGGCCGGCATCGCGCCCGGCGACCCGCTGACGGACGAGCTGCGCGCCGCGTCGGCGACCTGGGCGGACCGCCTTGCGCACGCCGCCGTGCGGCTCACCTGGCCGGCGGCCCCGTGGCCGGCCGCGATCCGCGCGGATGTCGGGCGCGTCGCGGGGCTGGAGACCCTGGAGGCGGAGCGCGTCGGTGCGCTCGCCCGGGCGGGCTCGGTCTGGGCGGAGCCGCTGAGCGCGGACGAGGTCGCCTTCGAGACGGCCGCGGTGGACCGCATCCGGACCGCGCTCGGCCTCCCGCTCGCGAGCGACTGCACGGACGCGGACGCGCCGCCCGCGGTCCTCTCGGCGGAGGAGGCGGCCGCCGCCTGGTTCGACGCGATCTGCCCCCTGAACGCGGTCGGGGCGGCGGTCGCGGACCATGCCTCGTCGCTCCCCGATCCGATGGCGCCGGACGACCTGCTCCGGCTCCACTTCGCGCGCTACGCCGCCGCGTCCGGTCGCGCCGCCGACCTCCTCGCCCATCCCCTGACCCCGTGGCCGGCCGAGATCGCCGACGCGATCGACCGCCAGATCGGGTTCTTCGTCTGGCAGCGGTCGCTCTACGCGCAGCTCGCCCTCGCGGACGTCGCGATCGCGCCGGAGAGCGGCGAGGAGAGCGGCCGGAGCCGCGACGCCGCGGACGCGATCCGGGCCGCGCTCGGGCTCGGCGAGCGGGGGACCGGCTGCCCGGCCTGACCGGAGGGGGCGGGGCCGAGATCCGCACGCGCCGGGGTCGCGCGCGCGACATCGCCACTGCCATACTTCAGCGCGGCTGCCGACCCGACGGATCCTCCGCGGGCGGATGCCGTCGGGAACGAGGGAGGAGATCGTGTCAAGACCGCTCGGGGTGACGCTGGCGGGGATCGTCCTCGGCATCAGCGGGATCATCCAGGTGATCGTCGGGCTCGAGCTCATGGCGATCATCAACATCGGGCTCGCCGGGACCACGCTCGGTGAGGCCGCGCGGGGCGCGGGCATCGGCCAGGTCGTCTCGGGTGTCGTGACCCTTGTCGTCGCGTACGGGATGCTCACGACCGCCGGCTGGGCGTGGCTCCTCACCGTCATCGTGATGATCGTGCGGATCGTCGCGGGTGCAATCGCGGTGATCAGCCTGGGAATCGGCACGAACCCGGGGATCCAGGCGGTCGTGGATATCGTCATCTCCGCGGTCATCCTCTGGTACTTCACCCGCCCGAACGTCAAGGCCGCGTTCGGCCGCTGACCGGTGACGGAACGAGACCCGGTGCGGGCGCGTCCCGCACCGGGTCTCGTCGTCTGCGTCGTCGGCGGTGGCGCCGCCGGGATCCTCGCCGCGGTGGCGCTCGCCCGGCACCCGTCCCGGACCGCGCGCCGGATCGTCGTCGTCGAGCCACGCCCCGAGCTCGGGACAGGGGTCGCGTACGGGACGCGCTCCCCCTCGCACCTCCTCAACGTGCGGGCGGCCGGGATGAGCGCCCTGCCGGACGTGCCCGCCGACTTCGTCGCCCGGTGCCGCGCCCACGGCATCACGGACGACCCGGCAGCGTTCGTGCCGCGCCACCACTACCCGGCGTACCTGCGCGCGACGCTCGCGGATGCGGTGGTCGCCGCGGACGGGCGCGTGACGGTCGAGCACGTGCCGGTGCGCGCGCTGGGCGTGCGTATGGGCGCCGGCGGCCGGCTGCGGATCGAGACGGACGATGGCGGCGCGATCGCAGCGGATCGGCTCCTCCTCGCGACCGGCCACGGGCAGCCGGGCTCCGGATGGCCGGACGACCCACGCGTCATCGCGGATCCGTGGTCCGCGGACGTGCTCGCGACGATCGGGCGGGAGGCGCGGGTGACGATCGTCGGGAGCGGGTTGACCGCGGTCGATGTCGTCCTCGCGCTCGATGACGCGGGTCACCGTGGGCCGGTGCGGCTCCTCTCGCGACACGGGCTCCTGCCGATGGCCCACGCCGCCGGTCCCGCCCTGCCTCGGCCCCCGGCCACGGGCCCGGACGATCCGTCGGCTGCGACGGTCCTGGGCATCCTCCGCGCGCTCCGGGTGGACGCCGCGATCGCGGACGACCCGCGGGCCACGGCCGACGCGCTCCGGCCGGCAACGGTCGCCCTCTGGCGCGGGCTTGGCGACACCGAGCGCCGACGCTTTCTCCGCCATGCCCTCCGTCACTGGGAGACGGTGCGCCACCGGATGGCGCCGGAGGTCGCCACGCGGATCGACGGGCTGCGAGCCGCGGGCCGGCTCCGCGTGGAGCGGGGGCGGGTCGTGGACCTCGCGGCCGGCCCCGACGGCGTGGTCGTCACGGTCTCGATGAGCGGCCGCGTGGGGGAGCACATCGCCGGGGTGGTCATCCGCGCCACCGGCCCCAGCCCGGACCCGCACGACGACCCGCTCCTTGCGCGGCTGATCGCCGAGGGGTCGGCCCGTCCGCACCCGCTCGGGATCGGCCTGGACGTGGAGCCGGACGGCCGGATCCGCCGTGCCGACGGCAGCGCCTGGGCGACCGTCCGCGCCCTCGGGTCGCTGCGCAAGGGCGCGGAGTGGGAGTGCACCGCCGTCCCCGAGCTCCGGCTCCACGCCCGCGACGCCGCGGCGGCGATCCTCGGGGACGCGTAGCGCCGGTGCGCGGGCCGGCGACCGCGGCACGCGGGCGCCGGAAGCGAGCTGCGTCGCGCTACCGCGGCACGCGGGCGCCTAAAGCGAGCTGCGTCCCGCGCTCGCGGCCGGTCAACCGCCGGCGAAGCGGTCCGTGGCGTCGAGAAGGAGGTCGAGGATCCCCGGCTCGTCGAACGCGTGGCCCGCGTCCGGGACGAGGTGGAAGTCCGCCTCCGGCCACGCCCGGTGGAGGTCCCACGCGGAGCGGACCGGCGTCGCGAGGTCGTAGCGGCCCTGGACGATCACGCCCGGGATGTGGCGGATCCGGTCCACGTCGCGCAGGAGCTGCCCGTCCTCGAGCCACGCCCCGTGGACGAAGTAGTGGTTCTCCACACGCGCGAAAGCGGTCGCGAAGTCGTCCTCGCCATAGTGCGCGGAGAGGTCCGGATCGGGGAGGAGGGTGATCGTGCTTCCCTCCCACGTGCTCCAGGCCTTCGCGGCGGCGAGCCGGACGGCCGGGTCGTCGCCGGTGAGGCGACGCCGGTAGGCGGCCATCAGGTCGTCGCGCTCGGCGGGCGGGATCGGGGCGAGGAAGCCCTCCCAGAGGTCGGGATAGAGCCAGGACGCGCCCTCCTGGTAGTACCAGAGGAGCTCGGCGCGGCGGAGGAGGAAGATGCCCCGGAGGATGAGCGCGGAGACCCGGTCGGGATGGGCCTCCGCGTACGCGAGCGCGAGCGTGCTCCCCCACGACCCGCCGAAGACGAGCCAGCGCTCCACGCCCGCCATCGCGCGCAGCCGCTCGATGTCCGCGACCAGATCCCAGGTCGTGTTGCGCTCCAGGGACGCGAACGGCCGCGACCCGCCGCAGCCGCGCTGGTCGAAGAGCAGCACGTCATAGCGGGCCGGGTCGAAGAGCCGGCGGTGGGGCGGGGAGATCCCCGCGCCGGGGCCGCCGTGGAGGAAGACCGCGGGGGTCGCGCCGGGCGTGCCGACGCGCTCCCAGCGGATCTCGTGGCCGTCGCCGGTGGCGAGGTGCCCCGTGGCGTACGGCTCGATCGGCGGGTGGAGCGTGCGCCGCCCGGGAGCGGGCACGCTCACCGGGCTACTTCCGCGAGCGGATGTACGCCTCGACCGCGGCGCCGACGTCCTTCGTCTTCGCGTCGCCGCCGAGGTCCATCGTCTTCGGGCCGTGCATCGCGACGTGCGCCACGCCGTCGTTGATGAGCTGGGCCGCGGCGTGCTCGCCGAGCGTCTCCATCATCATCGCGGCCGCGATGATCGCCGCCATCGGGTTCGCGAGGCCCTTGCCCGCGCGGCCCGGCGCGGAGCCGTGGACCGGCTCGAAGAGGCTCGGGAACCGCCCGGTCGGGTCGATGTTCCCGGACGCCGGCAGGCCGAGCGAGCCCTGGAGGGCGCCGCCGAGGTCGGTGAGGATGTCGCCGAAGAGGTTGCTCGCAACGACGACGTCGAGCTGCTGCGGGTTCAGGACCATCCGCGCGGCGAGCGCATCCACGTGCTGGTTCTGGACGGAGACCTCCGGGTACTCCTTCGCGACCTCGGCCACGACCTCGTCCCAGAAGACCATCGAGTAGTTCAGGGCGTTCGACTTCGTGCCCGAGATGAGCGTCTTCTTCCGCTTCATCGCGAGATCGAAGGCGTAGCGGACGACGCGCTCGGTCCCCTTGCGGGTGAAGATCGCGGTCTGCGTCACGACCTCGTCCGGCGTCCCCTGGCGGATCCGGCCGCCGACGCCGCAGTACTCGCCCTCGGTGTTCTCGCGGATGCACACGAAGTCGATCTGCTCCGGCGTCCGGTCGCGGAGCGGACCGTTGATGCCCGGCAGGAGCTTGATCGGGCGGAGGTTGATGTAGAGGTCGAACTTCTGCCGGATCGGCAGGAGCATGTTCCAGAGCGAGACGTGATCCGGGACACCCGGGAAGCCGATCGCGCCGAGGTAGATCGCGGCCGTGTCGCGCATCCGGTCGAGCGCGTCGTCATCCATCATCCGGCCGTGCTTCGCGTAGTACTCGCACGACCACGGGAAGTCCACGGTCTCGATGGAGTAGGAGCCGGTCACGTCGCCCGCGGCGCGGATCGCGCGGAGGCCTTCGGGGACGACCTCGACGCCGATGCCGTCGCCCGGGATGATGGAAAGGCGGTGCTTCTTCATGGCCCCATCCTAGCGGGCGCCCGCAAACGGTTCCGGCCCGGCGCGCGCCGCGCCGCGGTCAGTTGCGGCGGAGCGCCAGCAGGTCCGTGTCCACCGCGAGCGGCCGGAGGTTCCGTGCGAGGAAGGTGATCTCGCGCTCCAGGTGCCGCTCGATGCGTCCGAGGCGCGCGATCGTGTCCGGGATCTCCAGCAGCGCCTGGCGGGCAGGGAGGTCGATCGCGATGAGGCCGGTGAGGAACCAGGAGACCGCGGTCGGGTCACCCTCGGCGATCAGACGCCGGGCGGAGGCGAGGAGGATCGCGCGGCGGAGCGCGAGGTCGTCGGCCGTGTCCGGGCTGCCGGGGGGCGGCGCGCCGGCACCGCCGGAGCCCGCGGCGCGGATGAGGCGGGCGGCGAGGGCGCGGACCGGGTCGTCCGGCGTCGCGTCCGCTGCGTCCGCTGCGTCCGCTGCGTCCGCATCGGCGTCGTCGTCGTCCGGGGCGTCGTCGTCCGCGCCGTCCGCGTCGAGGACGTCATCGGCGTCCGCGCCGGCCGGGCGGAGGGCGTCGCGCGCGTCGTCGGCGTCCGGCTCCGCGAGGCCGGTCGCGGCGCGGGTGTCGCCCTGCGCCGCCGCGCTCCCGGGGAGGACGACCCGCCGATCGCCCTCCTGGACGCGCGCGAGGTAGTCCAGGAAGCGCCGCCCGGTCCGGTCCGCGAGCGCCGCCGCGCCCTCCGCGCTCCCGCCGAGCGGGTCGTCGAGGTCCTCCACGATCCCGGTGAGCCACGCCTCGCGCGCGGCATCCAGCGCATGGACCCGGAACCGGCGCGTACCGATCGTGACGATGTCCATGCGCCCGTCCGCGTACCGCCCGACCTGACGGATCCGCGCCGCCGTGCCCACCTCGGCGATCCGGCCCGCGAGCGACCCGGTCTCCCGTCCCTCGCGGATGAGCACCACGCCGAAGGGCGCGTCCTCCTCCAGGCAGCGCCCGATCATCGCGCGGTAGCGCGGCTCGAAGATGTGGAGCGGCAACGCGATCCCCGGGCAGAGGACCGTGTGGAGCGGAAAGAGCGGGAGCGTGTACGTCACGGGCGCGGCCGGGAACGACGAAGGCGAGCCCCGGAGGACTCGCCTTCCATCGCGTGGGCGCGGGCGGGGCTCAGTGGCTGCAGCCGCCCGGGCTCCCTGCGCTCTCCGCGGTCCGGAAGCTGCTGCCACAGCCGCAGCCCGACACGGCGTTCGGGTTGTTCACCGTGAACCCCGCACCCATGAGGGTGTCGAGGTAGTCGATCTCCGAGCCGGTGAGGTACTGGGTGCTGTTCCGGTCGACGTAGACCTTGATGCCGCGGCTCTCGATCGTGACGTCCTCGGGCGTCGGCTGGTCCTCCAGCATCATCCCGTAGCGGAAGCCGGAGCAACCGCCGGAGTAGACGTAGACGCGCAGGCCGACGTTCGGGTTCGCCTCCTCGGCGGTCAGCTCGCGCAGCTTGCCCGCGGCGGCTTCGCTGAGGGAGACGAGGGAGGTGGCCGGCGCGTCACCAAGGGTCTGCGGCTGGGACTCGATCATGCGTGGCTGTCCTCCTGGACGGGAGCGGGAAGGCGCGGCACACGGCCGTGCCGGAAGGAAATCCTACGGCGGAGGTCGGAGTTCGGCAAGACCCGTCCCTGCGCGCCGGTCGGCGCGACATCCGTGGCGGACCTACGCGTCCCCGGGCAGGTGCTCGAGCACGGTCGCGATGCCCTGGCCGACGCCGATGCACATCGCCGCCGCACCCCACCGGCCGCCGGTCCGGGCGAGCTCGTGGACGAGCATCGTGACGAGGCGCGCGCCGCTCATCCCGAGCGGGTGGCCGAGGGCGATCGCACCGCCGTTGGGGTTCACGCGCTCCGGATCGAGGCCGAGCTCGCGGATGCAGGCGACCGCCTGGCTCGCGAACGCCTCGTTCAGCTCCACGCACGCGAGTTCGTCCACGCCGACGCCGGCGCGCGCGAGCGCCGCCCGGAGCGCAGGCACCGGCCCGATCCCCATGAGCGCGGGGTCCACGCCCGCGACCGCCGTGCTCACGATCCGGGCCATCGGCCGGAGCCCGAGCGCCCGCGCCCGGTCCGCGGCGATGACCACGGCCGCGCCCGCACCGTCGTTCAGGCCGGAGCTGTTCCCCGCGGTCGCGGTCCCGCCCGGACCGAAGGCGGCGGGCAGGCGGGCGAGCGCCTCGGCGGTCGTCCCGGGGCGCGGGTGCTCGTCGTGCGCCACGCGCATCTCCGTGCCGTCGCGCGCGACGACCGGGACGGGGACGACCTGGCCGTCGAAGCGGCCGGCGGCGATCGCGGCCGCGGCCCGCCGCTGGCTCTCCGCCGCGAACGCATCCTGGTCCGCACGCGTGACGCCCCAGCGCTCGGCGACACGGTCGGCGGTCGCACCGAGCGGGAGCGTGTGGGCAGGATCGTGGCGCGGGTTCACGAGCCGCCAGCCGAGCGTGGTGTCCACGAGCGCCCGGTCGCCGCGCGGCCAGGCGGCATCGGGCTTGGGCAGGACCCAGGGCGCGCGGCTCATCGATTCCACGCCACCCGCGACGATCACGTCCGCGTCGCCGGCCATGATCGCGTGGGCCGCGGTGTTCAGCGCCTGGAGCCCCGAGCCGCACAGGCGGTTCACCGTCTGACCGGCCACCGTGACGGGGAAGCCCGCGAGGAGCGCGGCCATCCGGGCCACGTTGCGGTTCTCCTCGCCCGCGCCGTTCGCGTTGCCCAGGATCACGTCGTCCACGACCGCGGGGTCCACGCCGCCGCGCTCGACCGCCGCCCGCACGACGAGCGCGGCGCGGTCGTCCGGCCGGCCGGAGGCGAGCGCACCGCCGTGCCGTCCGATCGGCGTCCGGACGGCGCTCACGATCCACACCGCGCGGACGGGGCGATCGAGGGCTCGCGACATGCAGAGAATCGTACTCCGCCCCCCGGACCCCCGGGAATGGCCCGGCGGCAGATCGGGACCGGGGTCCGCTCCCCGGTGCCCCGCAAGTACCAGCGACGGCAGGGACCCCCGTGCGGTGGGATGGCGCCGATGTCGCAGCACCGCCCCCACCACCACCGCATCCGCCGCATCCGGACCGCACCGGACGGCGCCGCCGCGCGCGGCCAGGGCCTCGTCGAGCTCGCCCTGATCCTGCCGATCTTCCTCGCCCTGACGATGGGCCTGCTCGAGTTCGCCCTCGCCTTCAACGCGACGCTCGGCGTCAACCGCGCCTCGCAGGACGGGGCACACGTCGCATCCGTCGCCGGGGCGCGCCGGGGCGCCGACTGCATGATCCTCGCGGAGATCGACGCGACGCTCATCACGCCCGCGGACACCGACCGGATCCGCCGCGTGGAGATCCAGCGGACCGCGCTCGCGGGGAACGTCGTCTACGCGCGGAACACCTGGGTCCGCAGCGGCAGGACGACCTGCACGCTCATCGACGGATCCACGCTCGACGTCCCGTACACGCGCACGACCGAGGGCTACCCGGAGAGCCAGCGCTGCACGATCCTCGCGGGCTGCGCGACGCTCACGCCGGCGCGCTCCACGGTGGACAACGTGGGCGTGCTCGTGGAATACCGCTACGACTGGGTCACGCCGCTCGGGGCGCTCCTGCCGATGCTCGGCGAGGACGCGGTCGCGGGCGGCGCGAGCGGCCGCGGCTGGACCTTCCAGAAGCGGAGCGTCTTCCGCATGGAGCCCGACCTGTGAGCCGGCTCCGGGCGTGGCGCGCCGCGGCGCGGGATGCACGCGGCCAGGGGATCGTGGAGATGACGCTCATCGTCCCGGTCCTCATGCTCCTGCTCACCGGGATGCTCGAGCTCGGCCTCGCGTACAACGACGTGCTCACGATCGGCTATGCGAGCCGCGAGGGCGCGCGCGTCGGCGCGGCGCTCGGCAACGGCGGGGCGCTCACCTGCACGACCGCGGACCCGGCGGGCGTGGACCCGACGATCGTCGCGTCGGTCTCGCGGATCCTCAGCTCGCCGGGGGCGGACATCGCCCTCGCGGACGTGCGCGAGATCCGCATCTACCGCGCGGGCGCGAACGGCAGCCAGCTCGGTGGCGCGGCGAACATCTGGCGATACGCGCCGGGCGCCGGCCCGGACGTCGATCCGGGTCCGGGCGCGGCACGCCTGGACTTCGCGGAGACGAGCCGCGGCTGGAACGCGTGCGCCCGTCTGAACGGCGCGACGCCCGATTCCGTGGGCGTCCGCGTGGAGTACGTCTACCGCCTCACCACCCCCCTCGCCGCGATGATCGCGATCTTCGGCGGCGAGCAGGCGACGACCATCACCCGGCGCGAGCAGACGGTGATGGCGATCAACCCGACCGCGCGCTGATGGGCCGGCTGCGCACCCTCCTCGCGCGGGTCATCGGCAGCAGCCGGGGAACCGGCGCGCCCCGGGCCGGGGAGCGCGGCCAGGTGCTCGTGCTCTTCTCGATCATGGCCGCCGGCCTCATCGGCGCGGTGGCGGTGGTCACGGACGTCTCTTGGCTCTGGGTGAACCAGCAGCGGATGCAGCGCGCGGCCGACGCCGCGGCCCTCGCGGGCTCCGTCTACCTGCCGGGCGATCCGGCGTCGGCGTACGCGGCGGCACTCGCGGAGGCGGCCAAGAACGGGTTCGCGAACGGCACGGACGGGATCGTCATCACGCCCCGCCAGGACACGGCGAACCCGCGCCGCCTGAACGTCCGCGTGAGCGGGCCCGTGGGCACCTACTTCGCGCGTGTCTTCTGCGTCAGCCAGGACGCCTGCCTGGAGAGCGTGCCGGTGGCCGCCGCGAGCGCCGCGGAGTACACGCTGCCGGTCCCGATGGGCAGCCCGCAGAGCTACTACGGCGTGGGCTACCTCGTCGCGCCGGTCACCTCGACGTCCACGGAGACGATCTCCGGGTCCACCGCGTGGGGCCCGACCGCGTCCGTGGTGAGCGGCGGCACCTGGACGAACCCGGGCCAGGCGCGCGTGACGGACGGCGCCTACGCGACCTCCGGTACGAACGGGCAGAACCAGCAGTGGACGAGCTTCGGCCTGCTCGCGGGGACCGCCGCGCCGCCGAACGATCCGTCCACCGCGATCCTCGGCATCGAGGTCCGCCTCGCGGGCGTGAGCTACAACGGCACGAGCACCGCCACGAGCTGCCAGGTCCGCGTGGAGATCTCGCCGGACGCCGGCGTCTCGTGGTCGAGCCCGGTCCTCACCGCGGCGCTCGGCGCGACGGCGACCGCGAACCGCATCGTCGGCAGCACGACGTCCACCGCCGGATGGGGCGCGCGGACGTGGCGCCGGACGGACCTCGCGGACGCGGCCCTCCGCGTCCGCCTCACCTGGATCGACGGCACGAGCGGCTGCGCGTCGACGCAGAACGTGCGCCTCGATGGGCTGGAGGTCCGGGCCCACTGGCGGACCACCCGCACGACGAGCACGACGACCTGGGAGCAGAGGAACGTCGTCGCGCCGGACGGGACCGTGCTCACGCCGCAGAACTTCTGGGGTGCCATGCAGAGCCAGGGCGCCCCGAGCCACCAGGGCGACATCTACATGACCCGCTACGACACCCGCGGCGCATCGAACAACCCGTCCTACGCCCCGGAGGACTACTACAACTACGCCGTCGTGGTGCCCGCCGGAGCGACGAACGGCGAGGTCTGGATCTTCGACCCCGGCTTCTGCGATGCGCGCCGGAACTACGGAACAGGCGAGAACTGGGCGATCGGCGGTACCAACGGCTACACCACGGCCCAGGGGATCAGCAGCTACTACGACCTCTACGACACGCGCGAGACGCCCTACGACCGCACGGACGACGCCCTCGTCGCGAGCTCCGGCACGCTCTTCCAGCGGGTGAGCATGTACGACCGCCGCGCCTACGAGGACGTGCCCGACCCGGGGAACACGCCACCGGGCGCGGGCACGAGCTGCGAGGGCCAGTCCTGGCACTTCGGCTGGTGGCGCCTGGCGAGCGGGCTGAGCGGCGGTGCGAACGGCCGGACCTATCGCGTCCACACCTACAGCACCGAGCGCGCGAACCCGTCGGGCCAGCTGAACGCGACCGGCCTGAACGCCTTCGCGATCTGGTCGAAGGCGACGGGCGGGAGCCCGCGCGTCTACGGGATCGGGTCGATGCAGACGCTCGTGCGCCTTCCGCCGAGCGCGGCCTCGGAGTTCTACCTCGCACGGGTGGACGCGGTCCACGCCGGCAAGACGCTGGAGATCCAGCTCTGGGACCCGGGCGACACCGGGCAGATGTCCGGCACGCTGGAGATCCTGCGGCCCACGGCGCAAAGCTACACGCCGGTCGCGTTCTCCTGGAGCGCGGCACCCGGCGCCACGGCCTCGGGGGTCTCGGGCTGCGCAGGGAGCCGGGCGACCGGCGTGACATCCGTCGTCACGAACAGCGGCGGCAGCTCGAGCTTCAACGGGTGCTGGCTCACGATCAGCGTGGTCATCCCGCTCGACTACGCCGCGCCGCGACCGCTCTCGGACACCACCACGGCCGAGGGCGGCTGGTGGAAGATCCGCTACCGGATGGGCGCGGCGCCCGCGGGGACGGACTTCGCGACCGACGTCGCGACCTGGCAGGTGCAGGTCAAGGGCAGCCCGGTCCACCTCGTCCCCTGAGCGCGGGGCCGGCCGAGGGCGGACCACGGGAGGGCCTCGGCCGACGGTGCGGCCCGGTCCGCGCGCGCCGGTCGCAGGAGTAGTGCGTCGCGTATCCCGCCGATTGACGGGCCGGTCGCTTCCGGTGTCTACTACGCCCCTGTGCCGAAGGTACTGCCCACACCCCGCCGGAAGTACCGTATCCTTAGTCGCGATCGCGGTCAGGGAGTCGTCGAGGTCGCCCTCGTGCTCCCGATGGTGGTGGCCCTGATCTTCGCCGTGCTGGAATACGCGCTCGCCTTCCACGCGGTCCTGTCGGTCAACCAGGCCTCGCAGAACGCGGCGCACATCGCAGCGATCGTGGGGAACATGGACGGCGCGGACTGCATCATCCTCGAGGAGGTCGAGCGGACGATCGCGACGCCGGCCGACCGCGCCCGGGTCACCGAGGTCGCGATCCAGCGGACCGCCCTCGCCGGGAACATGGTCCACGCGGCGAACACGTGGGTGCGCACGGGCTCCACGACCTGCACGCATCCGGACGGATCGACGACCACGGTCCCGTACTCCATGACCTCGCAGGGATACCCCGACGCGCAGCGCTGCGTCGTGCTGTCGGGCTGCCCCACGATGACGCCGCCGCGCTCCACGGTGGACAACGTCGGCGTGATGGTCGCCTACGACCACCCGCGGACCACGCCGCTCGGATCCGTCCTGCCGATGATCGGCGGCTCGGAGCCCGCGGACGACGGATGGACGTTCCGCAAGCGGAACATCTTCCGGATGGAACCGGTCCTGTGATCGGGTGGGGGGCGCTGCGCCGACGTGCGGATGCGCGCGGCCAGGGGATCGTGGAGTTCACCTATGCACTGCCGATCCTGCTCCTGATCCTCGTCGGGATGGTCGAGCTCGGCATGGCCTACAACGACACGCTCACGCTCGGGTACGCGACGCGCGAGGGCGCGCGCGTGGGCTCCGCGCTGGGCAACGGCGGCGCTGCCTCGTGCAATGGCGGTGCGGACCCTGCGGGCGTGGACGCCTCGATCGTCGCGGCAGTGCAGCGGATCATCATGTCGCCGGGCTCGGACGTGGAGCCGTCGCGCATCGCGGAGATCCGCATCTACCGCGCCACGGAGACCGGCGCGATCTCGGGCGGGCTCGTGAACCGCTGGCGCTGGGCGCCGGGGAGGGGCCCGGACGTGGATCCCGGTGCCGGTGCCGCACGCCTGGACTTCGCCGAATCCGCCCGCGGCTGGTCGGCCTGCGGTCGGGTGGCGAACGGCAGGCCGGACGCGCTCGGCGTCCAGATCGTCTACAGCTACCGCCTCCGGACGCCGCTCGGGGCCCTCATGGCGATCTTCGGCCAGGACCAGGGTCCCACCTTCGAGCTGCGCGACCAGACCGTCATGTCGCTGAACCCGGCCTGAGCGAACGCCGTCGACGCTTGCGCCTGCCCTCCCTCCTCCGCCCGTTCCGGTTCCTCCGTCGTGCCCCGAGCACGCGCGGCCGGCGACTGCGCGAGGAAGGCGGCCAGGTGCTCCTCGTGTTCGCGGTCGCCTCCACGGTCCTGCTCGGCGCGGCCGCGATCGTCACGGACGTCTCGTGGCTGTGGGTGAACCGCCAGAAGATGCAGCGCGCGGCAGACGCGGCCGCGCTCGCCGGCGCGATCCACCTGCCGGGCGACCCGGCGACCGCGATCGCGGTGGCGCGGGCGGAGGCCAGACGGAACGGGTACACCCACGGGAGCGGCGGCGTGATCGTGGATGCGGTCCGCGACCCGGCGAACCTGCGGCGCCTGCGGGTGACCCTGCGCGCGGAGGTCGGCACCCACTTCGCGCGCGTCTTCTGCGTCGATTCCGGGCCGTTCGCGGACGCGCCCTGCCTGGACACCGTGGACATCTCCGTCCGGTCCGCCGCCGAGTACACGCTGCCGGTGCCGATGGGCAGCCCCCAGAGCTACTTCGGCGTGGGCTACCTGGTGGACCGGACGACGAGCGCCAGCTCCACGACCGGCACGACCGGCTGGGGCCTGCCGAGCATGGCGCGGAGCGGCGGGACCTGGACGACGCCCACCAACGCCTACACGGTGAACAACCGCCACGCCACGGTCGCCACCACCGGGATGGCGCAGACGTGGACCGACTTCGGCCTGCTGACCACCTCGGGGGCACCGCCGGACAACCCCTCCGTGGTGGTGGACGGGATCCAGCTCCGCCTCCAGAACACGTCCCTCGCCGGGTCGGGCACGGCCACCGGGTGCCGGATCGCGGCCGAGATCTCCTGGAACGGCGGGACGACCTGGTCCACGCCCCAGCTCTCCTCGACGCTCACGACGTCCACGTCCGCCGATCCGCTCGTGGGGACCGCCACGGGGATGAGCGGCTGGGGCGCACGCACGTGGACGCGCGCGGACCTCGGCAACGGCCGCTTCGTCGTGCGCCTGACCTGGACGGACGGGACGGTCACCTGCCCGGCGACCCAGGCGGCGCGCCTCGATGCGATCGAGGTGCAGGTCAACTACCGGTACTCCGTCCCGACGCGTGCCTGGGCACCCGGCCCGGTCATCGCCCCCGACGGGCGCACGCTCGCTCCCCAGAACTTCTGGGCCGCGATGCAGAGCCAGGGGGCACCCAGCCAGCAGGGCGACATCTTCCTGACCGGCTACGACACGCGGACGTCGGTGGCCAACCCCCACTACGCCCCGCTCGAGCAGTACCAGTACTCGATCACCGTCCCGGCGGGCGCCACGAACGGCGAGGTGTGGCTCTTCGACCCGGGGATGTGCGAGACCGGGACGGCGAGCGGACTCGGCGAGAACTGGTCCGTGGGCGGCAGCAACGGCAACGCGACGCGCCAGCCCGCGAGCTCGTTCTTCGATCTCTGGGACACGCGCGAGACACCGTGGGAGACCGGGGACGACGTGCTCGTCGCGAGCTCCGGGACGACCTTCCGGCGGCAGCTCGGGTTCAGCGCCTGGACGGCATCGCTGCCGTCGGGGATGACCGACTGCACGGGGACGAGCTGGCACCTGGGCTGGTGGCGGCTGGCGAACGGCCTCATCGGCGGCGCGACCGGGCGGACCTACCGCCTCCACACGTTCACCACGGACAGGAGCGCACCCTCGGACCAGGTGAACACGACGGCGCTGAACGCGTTCGCCATCTGGACCCGGGCGGTCGGCGGGAGCCCCCGGATCGCCGGGAGCGGCGCGATGGAGGCGTACGTGCGCCTGCCGGCGAGCACGGCGTCCGAGTTCTACCTCGCGCGCATCGACGCGGTCCACGCGGGGAAGACCCTCGGCATCGACCTCTGGGACCCGGGGGATACGGGATCGCTCGCGGCGCGCCTGGAGATCCTCCGCCCGACGGCGACCGGCTACGCGGTCACGCCGTTCTCGTGGACCGCGGAGCGGGTCTCGTCGGGGGGCTCGTCGTGCACGGGGCTCGCGGGGACGAACGCCACGTCGGTGACGACGAACACCGGCGGGACGTCGGTCTTCAACGGCTGCTGGCTGCGCATCAGCGTGACGATCCCGAACGACTACGCCGCCCCGGTCCCGATCTCCGAGACGACGACGAACGAGGGCGGCTGGTGGAAGATCCGCTACACGATGGGCTCCGGGTCCGGCAACGCCACCGATCTCACCACCTGGCAGGTGAGCGTCCGGGGCAGCCCCGTTCACCTCGTCCCCTGTCGGCGGCCCGGGCCCCCCGGGCCGCGCGCCCGCGTCAGACGGGCGCGGTGCGCCAGTGGAGGAGCGCCGGTCGGCAGCGCGCGAGCTCGGCCGCATCGGGCTGCGCGCGGTGGTGGCCGGGCTCGATGCGGCCGGCGGCGGCGAACGGCGCTTCCGTCACGAGCCCCGCCCGGACCGCCAGCCGGTCGATCTCCGCGGTCCCGCCGGCACCCGCGTCCGCGAGCGCGTAGGCGGCATTCACGGCGAGGAGCGTGCGCCGCTCCGGGTCCGCCGCATCCCGGGCAGCGTCGGCCGCGTCCGCGAGGAGCGCTCCCAGCTGCCGCACGACGCGCCCGTGCGTGTCGCCGACGGGGACCGGGTCGCAGCCTGCGGCCGCGAGGACCGCGAGGACCGCGTCCGCGCGCACGGGATCCGCGTCCGCGGGGATCGCGAGCTCGGTCGGCGTGGCCGCGCCGCCGTCCGCCGCCGGGTGCAGCTCCAGGCCCACGAGGCGGCCGGCGCGGCGCGGCAGCGGCACGAGGTCATGCAGCGT
This sequence comes from Chloroflexota bacterium, assembly GCA_046352645.1. GTDB lineage: Bacteria > Chloroflexota > Limnocylindria > Limnocylindrales > CSP1-4 > JAFMJV01. The sequence continues at coordinate 19,530 of JBJTJV010000024.1, forward strand.
CGAGGCGGCGAGGAGGGCAGCGACCGGCGTCCCGGCAGGCAGCGCGGCGAGGAGGGCGGCGAGCAGGGCCACGTCCGCCTGCGCGTCCGCCTGCGCGGTGACCGTGCGCGCCCCGACGATCGCGAGCGCCAGGCCCGCCGGCGGATGCGCCGGGTCCGCGATCGGCACGGGCGTGACCCCGCGCGCGTCCGCGAGGAGCGCGGCGAGGCGCGGCCCCGGGGCCCCCGCGACACCGATGACGACGCTGCCGGACGCCGCTGCGTCCGTCATCGGCCGCGCCAGGCGGGTGGGCGCTTCTCCAGGAACGCGCGCATCCCCTCCGCCTGGTCCTCCGTGTCGAAGAGGTCCGTGAAGAGCTCGCGCTCGTAGACGAGCCCGTCCGCGAGCGTCAGCTCCGCGGCCGCGTCGATGGCGCGCACGGCCGCCGCGACGGCGAGCGGCGGACCGGCCGCGATCCGCTCGGCGAGCACGAGCGCCTCGGTGAGCGTCTCCGCCGCGGGCACGAGCCGCGACACGAGGCCGATCCGGGCGGCCTCCTCGGCGGGGACGTGGCGCCCCGTGAGGACGATCTCCATGGCGCGCGCCTTGCCCACGGCGCGCACGAGCCGCTGGGTGCCGCCGATGCCGGGGATGATGCCGAGCCGGATCTCCGGCAGCCCGAGCACCGCGTCGTCCCCGGCGACGACGAGGTCGCAGGCGAGCACGAGCTCGCAGCCCCCGCCGAGCGCGTAGCCACGGACCGCCGCGATGAGCGGCGTCTCCACCGCGTCGATGCGGTCCCAGGCGGCGAACGGGCGATCGCGCCGGATCCCGTCCGCGGTCCGGGGCGCCATCTCCGCGATGTCCGCACCGGCCGCGAAGGCCCGCTCGCCCGCGCCGGTGATGACGATGGCGCGGCAGGCGGGGTCCGCATCGAGCGCGACGAGCGCGTCCGCGAGCTCGCCGATGGTGCGCACGTCGATCGCGTTCCGGACCTCCGGGCGGTCGATGGTGACGCAGGCGACACCGGGGAGGTCGCGGCCGTCCGCGGGCAGGGCCGCGGGGAGGTCCACCCGGATCCGGGGCCGGTCGGTGGCGGGCACGTCCATGGCGGGTCTCCTTGGGTACGGTCAGGGGGTGGCGGACAGGTCCGCGGGTGCGGCGGACCGGTCGCGGTGGGCACGGAGGAAGGCCTCCGCGGCGGCGTTGAAGATGCCGGGCTGCTCGGCCGTCACGACGTGGCCGCAGCCGGGGATCACGAGGAGCTGGGCGTCCGGGAGGGCGCGGCGGAGCGCGACCGCGTGGTCGAGCGGGACGAAGACATCCCGGTCACCCACGACGTAGAGGACGGGCAGGCGGATGCGACGCAGCTCCGCGGGCGTGAGCGGCGCCTGGCGCGGGACCTCCGCCGCGATCGCGCGGAGGAGGCGCTCCCACTGGCCGGGCCCCTGGACGGGCGCGTGGCGCCGCTCCAGGGCCGCGGCCCAGGCGGGCTCGTCACGGCGGATCCGGTCCGGGTCCATGAGACGGGCCGCGACCCGCGACCGCGGCTCGGGCTCCGTGTCGATCCCCGCGACGATCGCGCTCCGGACGCGCTCGGGATGGCGGCTCGCGTAGGCGAGCACGGTCATCGCGCCCATGGAGAAGCCGCCGAGGTGGAAGTCGGCGAGGCCGAGCGCGTCCGCGAACGCGCCGAGGTCCGCGACGAGGAGGTCGCGACCCCACCCGTCCGCCGGGTCCCAGCGCGTCCCCGCATGCCCCCGCGCGTCCACGAGGTAGAGCGTGTGCGTCCGCCGGAAGAGCGGGCGCTGGGCGGCCCAGTCCTCCAGGGCGGACGAGGTCGCCCCGTGGAGGAGGATGAGCGGCGGACCGTCGCCCTCCACCGTGTAGTGGACGCGGAGGCCGTTCGCCGCGACATGGGCCACCGTCAGGTCGCGTCCGGCTTGCCGCGCAGGTCCACGGCGGCGGCGTGCTCGATGCGCAGGTAGCGCCGCCGGTAGTAGAGGAGCGGCCAGTCGCGGCGATCGCTCGCGCGCAGCTCCACGACGCGGCCGAGGTGGAGGAGGTGGTCGCCCGCCTCGATCGTCTGCTCCAGCTCACAGGCGATCGTCGCGAGCGCGTCCGCAAGGAGCGGCTGGCCGTTGGCGGAGGGGGTCCAGGCCGCGCCGCAGAAGTCCGTCCGCGGGATCGTGGAGGGCGCGCCCGCGAAGCAGTCCGCGAGCCCCTGGTCTCCCTCGGCGAGGATGTTCACGGCGAAGCGCCGCGTCCGCGCGATGACCGGCAGGATCGAGCGCTCGCGGCCGATCGTGACGAGGACGAGCGGCGGGTCCAGCGAGACCGACCCGAACGCGTTCACGGTGGTGCCGAAGGGCTGGGCGGCACCGTCCGGGTCGTCGAGGGTGGTCACGACGGTGACGCCCGTGACGAAGCGCGAGAGGACGGAGCGGTAGGTGTCCGCGGCCACGGGCGCGAGCGCGGGCGGGGTGCGGGTCAGTCGACCGGCCCTCCGAAGCCCGGCGTGCCGAAGATCCGCTCGTGCGTCCGCACCGCGAACCGGTCCGTCATCCCGGCGATGTAGTCCGCGACCTGGGTGACGCGATCCGCCGCGCTGTCGCGGTAGCTGTCCGGCAGCTCGTCCGGGTGCGCGAGATGCCAGTCCATGAGGCGACGCAGGAGGTCCACCGCCTGCGCCGTACGCACCTTCTGGTCCACCGAGAGGTAGACCCGCGCGAACATGAAGTCCCGCAGCTCGTTCATCACCGCGAGCGTCGCGGGATCCATGCGGACCTCCGCACCGCCGAGGCTCTCGTCGATCGTGGCCTCGATCATCGCGCCGATCCAGGCCTTGCCCGGCGGGCCGAAGCGCGCCTGCACGGCGGCCGGGAAGTCACGCGGCGTGAGCACCCCGGCGCGGAGCGCGTCCAGCGCGTCGTGCGTGAGGTACGCGATGCGGTCCGCGTAGCGGACGCAGCGGGCCTCCTCCGTGGCGGGCGGCGGATCGATCTTCCACGAGTGTGCGCGGATCCCGTCGCGCACCTCCCAGGTGAGGTTCAGGTCCTCGAGGACCTCGAAGATCCTTACGCTCTGCGCCGCGTGGTGCCAGCCGCCGGTGGCCGGGAAGTATGGCGAGAGCGCGTCCTCACCCGTGTGGCCGAAGGGCGTGTGGCCGACGTCATGGCCGAGCGCGATGGCCTCCGCGAGCGCCTCGTTGAGCGACAGCGCCTGGGCGAGCGAGCGGGCGATCTGGTGGACCTGGAGCGTGTGCGTCAGGCGCGTGATGAAGTGATCGCCTTCCGGGTTGAGGAAGACCTGGGTCTTGTGCTTGAGGCGCCGGAACGCCTTGCTGTGGACGATCCGGTCCCGGTCGCGCTCGAAGGCGGTGCGGTACGTGTCCGGCGCCTCAGGCCGCGCGCGCCCCCGCGTCGCCACCGCCCGGGTGGCGGCAGGCGCCAGGCCGTCGACCTCCGCGGCCTCGCGGTCGAGGCGCGTGCGGCGGCGGAAGGCAGGGGTCCGTGCGGGCTCCATGGGGAGATGATGCATCGGGCCGCTCGCCGCCGTCTTCACCCGTGGTGGACGGACGACGCACCGGTGGCGCGCCCTCCCGTACAATCCGCCTGCGATGTCCGAGCTGATCGTCCCCCCGCCCTCCGCGCCCAGGCGCGTCACGCCTGCGGTCGCCGCCCTCGACGCCGAGGCGCCGACGCTCTCCGACCTCTTCGCCTTCATGGCGGACGCAGAGCTGCGCGTCCGTACCCTGCGCCTGCGGGTGACGGAGACGATCCACAACGCCGCCGGCGCGGAGACGAGCACGATCGAGCTCATCCTCCGGCACCCCGGCCGCGCGCGGATCACGACGCGCAAGGGGGATGACCCGCTCTCGCGTGACTACCGCGTCTGGGCGAGCGACGGCGAGATCGTGACGACGTACGACGCGCTCGCGGACCGGGCGAGCGTCCGCCCGGTGCGTCCGCCGGTCGTGGGCGCGGACGACCCGCGCAAGCCCGCGTTCGCGCGGAACCGGATCCCGCTGACGGCGCTGCCGCTGAGCAGCGTCGCGGAGACCCTCGTCCACCCGGCCGGGTTCGTGCAGAACGTCCTGCGGACCGGCCCGGTCGCCCTCATCGGCACGACGCATCTGGCGGGTGGCCGGGAGGCCCTCGTCCTGCGCTCGGACCACCCGCGCTCCAGCCACGTCCTGACGGACCGGCCGGACCGGAGCATCGAGGTGGGCGTGGACCGGCTCACCGGCTTCATCACGCTCCTCGTGGAGCGGGTCGGCGAGCGCGTGACGCGCCACGCCGAGGTCACGGCGGTCCACGTGGACGCGGAGATCCCGGACGAGGCCTTCATCGTCCACCTGCCGGCCGACGTCCGGATGATCTACTAGGGGTCCGGCACGCTCGACCCGGACGCCCTGGAGGACCTCTTCCGCGCCGCCGGGGACGACCCGCAGACGATCGCGGACCTCGTCGATCGTTTCCTTGATGCGGCTCCGGGACGCGTCGCGCGGATCGCAGCCGGGCTCGCGGACGGCGATCGCGCAGACGCGGCGCAGGCGGCCGCGGAGCTCGCCGGCGCGGCCGCCGCGCTTGGGGCGACGGACCTCGCGGACCTGGCCGCCGGCCTGGAGGCGACCCTCGACGGCCCGGACGATGCGGCCGCAGGCAGCACCCTCGCGGCGACCCGGGACGCGCTCGATGCGCTCGGCGGCCTCCTCCGGGACGCGCGTGCCGGCGGCTGGCCGCCGGACTAGCGGGCGGCCGTCAGGCGGGGAGCAGCCCGCGGCGGCTGCCCGTGGCACCGGACGTCGCGCCCGCCCAGTGCGACGGGGAGGCCGCACACGCGCGACAGCCACAGACGGGCGGGGCCCCGTGGGTGTCCCGGCGATCGTCCGGGGCGCGCATCCGCGTGACGCAGCCCTGCGCCGCATGCGTCAGGTGCGGGTGCGCGCAGTGCGTGCAGAGGGCGTGGTGACGGTGGGAGCCGAGCGCGAAGGCTGCATGCGTGGACATCGTGGACCTCCCCCGAGGCCCGGCCGGCAGTGCGCATGGCGGGCGATGGCTGGAGGCGAGCATCCGCGGCCGGGTCGCCGGCTGCAACGGCGCGGCGCGCACGGGTCGCGCACGGGACGGTCACAGACGCACCGGGGCGCGGGGCGGGGCCTGCGCAGGACGCGCGCTGGACATCGAGAGACAGCGTAGCCACAATGCCCGCGATGGACGTGCGCCGGGGAGACGGGAGACCCGCTGCCGGGCTCCCGTCCCTGCTGCCGCGGGCGACCCGGGATTCCGACCTTGCCGTCTGGCTCGGGCTCTTCGTCGCGGTCGCCCTCCTGCTCGGCGTGGGCACGCCGCCGGTCCCGATCGTCGCCGCGCTCCTCGCGAGCGGTGGGACCCTGATCGTGGCGCTCCGCTGGCGGGTCGGCCCGCTCGCCATCCTCGTGCTGCTCGCGCTCGGCATCTGGCTCCGGATGCTCAACCCGTACGGCGGCTACTCGGACGTCCTCACCGTCGTGCAGGCCGCCGCCCGGACGATGCTCGCGGGGACCCCGCCGTACGGCATCGGCTACGACGCATCGCTGCCGCCCGGGGCGCCGTTCGCCTACGGCCCGGTGGCGCTCGCCTGGTACCTGCCGATGCTCGACGACCCACGGCGGATGGAGCTGTGGCTCTCCTTCGGCATCCTCGGCGTGCTCGCGCTCCGGGGTCGGCCGCTGGGGCTCGCCGTCTACGCCGTGCTGGCGCCGCTGCTCGTGACCGCGACCGACGGCTCGAATGACACGAGCGCGGGCGTCCTGCTGCTCATCGCGCTCCTCGTGGCCCAGCGGGCGCCGCTGCCGGGGGCGATCCTCCTTGCGCTCGCCGCGGGCTTCAAGCCCTACGCCGCCGCGTGGCTGCCGCCGCTCCTCGCCTACGGCGGGATCGCCCCGGGGCTGATCGGCTTCGCGGCCGGGTCGCTCGTCGCGTGGGGGCCCGCGCTCTTCGCCTGGGGGCCGGAGCGGATCCTCTGGTCGTTCCGGACCGCGGACGCCGTCCACCAGGGGCCGTACTACTCGCTCGCCTGGGTCACCGGGGGGCTGGGCCTGTCCGAGGCCACGTGGCAGGCCTTCCGGCTCGTGGCGGGCGCGGCGACCGCCGCGGTCGGCTGGCTCTCCGTGCGCTCGGCGCGCTCGTTCATCGTCGCGGGGGCCGCGATCTACGTGGTCACGCTCTTTGCGGGGTGGTGGTCCACCTTCGCCTACCTCGCGGCCCTCGCCCCGGTGCTCTGCTGGCACCTGGACGACTGGGCGGGCCTCGGCAGCCACCGGGTGCGCTGGCCCGGCGACCCGGTGGGTCGGATCACCACCGCGGTGGACGCGCGCTTCCCGATCCTCCGTCCGGCGGACGACCGCACCGCAGCCTGACGGTGCCGCTGCGCACCACGGTGCAGCCCCGCGGGGTAGGCAGGCTCTGACCGGGCGGCTAGCCTCCCGGTCAGAGCCCCGAACACGGGAAGCGAAGACGCGCGGTCCATCCGATCGGTCGCCTGAACGGACCGCGCCGAGCAGTGGCGAGCCCGGTCCCGTCCGCCGAACGAGGACCTGCGCGCGCCCATGACCGTCTCCCTGCTCCTGCTCGTCTCCGCCCAGGCATTCGACTACCTGAGCTTCCTCGTCATGGCAGGCCGCCACGGCCTCGCCGCGGAGGCGAACCCGCTCGTGGTCAGCCTCGCGGAGCAGTACGGCCTGCCGGGCGTGACGGCAGCGAAGCTCGCGGTCGTGGCGCTCGTGGCGCTCACCGCGATCGTCATCTCGCCGCAGCGCCGGAAGGTCGCGGCGGTCGTGCTCCTCGCGGGGATCGGGACCGGGGCGCTCGGCGGCATCTCCAACGTGGCGTCGATCTGACGCCCGCCACCGGCTCGGGGACGCTCTCCCCGCTCAGCCCGCCGGCGCGAGCCGCACGAGCCGTCCGCCGATGACGAACTCGGCGACGTGGATCGCACCGTCGTCGGTCACCGCGAGGCCGTGCGGCGCATGGAACCCTCCCGCGGCGATCCGGGGGCTGCGCACGAGGTTCCCCGCCCCATCGCGCGCGTTCGGCCAATCGGGCTCGCTGACGATGCCCTCCCGGTCGCCGATCCGGCCCGCGAGGCGGCCGTCCGCATCGAGGACCGCGAGGCTCGCGTTCAGCTCGCCCACGATGAGCAGGTCGCCGAGCGGCGCGAGGGCGCTCGGGCTGGTGAGGACGTCCGCCGCGATCGTGCGCCGATAGCGGCCGTCGAGGTCGAACGCCTGGAGGCGCCGCGCCGCCCGGTCCGTCACGAGCACCTCGGGCTCGGGGCCGCGCGTGTCCACGAGCAGTCCGTGCGGCGTCTGGAAGCGCAGGTGCCCATCGTCGCCGCCCGCGATCGCGCCGAGCCACTCGCCGTCCGGCCGGAAGCGGTGCACGAGGTGCGCGCCGTAGCCGTCCGCCACCCAGACCGTCCGGTCGCCACCCGCGCCGGAGAAGGCGACGGCGGTCGGCTGGAACGTCGTCTCCCGGTACGCGGGATGCGGCGGCGTGCCGATCTCGCCGAGGAGCTGGCCGGCCATCCCGACGCGGACGACGCGCCCCGCGCGCGGCCCGTCGAAGATCCGCTCGGTGCCCCGGATCCGCAGCTTGAAGCCCGGGTCTGCGACCCAGAGCGCCAGACCGGTGCCGCTCCCCTCGACCGCGAGCCCGTGGGCCTCATGGACGGGGAGCGGGATCGTCCGGCGGCGCGCGCCGGCCGAGGTGACGACGTGGACCTCCGGCCGGTCCGCATCCACGACGAGGAGGTCGCCGGAGGGCAGCATGGCGAGCCCGGGGTGCGCCCAGGCGCCGGGGTCGGACGGGGCGGGCAGGTCGGCCCAGCCGTCCTCCCAGGTGTGGTCGCGGCCGAGGCCGGGGATCGAGATGCGCATGCGCGGAGGATGCCCGCGCAGGTCGGCGCGCGTGCGCCGCGCGCGCAGCGAGCCGGGGCTCAGCCGCGGACGGCGCCGCGCGCGGTGCGGGGTGGCGCGACGTCCGGGTGGCCGGCGCGGACCCAGTCCGCGATCGCCCAGATGCTCGTGTCGAACGCGATCTCCGGCCAGGGGATCGCATCCGGCGCGAAGGTCCGCACCTCGAGCGCCTCCGACGTCCGCGCCATGGCCCCGCCCACGATCCGGGCCGCGAAGGCGACCACGACGATCGCCCCGAGCGGTCGCGAATAGAGCCCGACGATGCCCGTGGGCTCCACCTCCAGGCCGGTCTCCTCGCGCGTCTCGCGGATGGCGCCCTGGATCGCCGTCTCGTCCGCCTCCATGAACCCGCCCGGCTGCGCCCAGTAGCCGTAGCCCGGCTCGATCGCGCGGCGGAGGAGGACGATCTCGCCCGCGTCGGTCACCGGGATCGTGGTGACGACGAGGCGCGGGTTGATGTACGCGATGAACCCGCAGGCCGGACAGGCGTGCCGCTCGCGGTGCTCGCCGGAGAGCGGTCCGTACGCGAGGGCGCCGCCGCAGCGGGAGCAGAACCGGACCATCTCGGCGAGCCAGCGCGGCGCGCCCTCGTGGAAGCCGTCCGCCTCGCCGGTCGCGCCGTGGTCGTGGAGCAGGTCCGCGTCGCTCACGCGGCCAGGACGAGCCAGACGAAGACGCCGAAGAGCAGGAGCGCGCCCGCAAGGACGCCGACCCAGACGAAGCGGAAGAGGCCGCGGCCGCGATCGATCGGCAGCCATGCGAAGGCCGAGCGCCAGATGCGCACGATCGCGTCGAGGGAGACCGCGACGAGGAAGGGCGTGCCGACAAGGACGGGGATCTTCACCCAGGGCGAGGAGAACGGCGTACCGAGCTCGAGCGCGACGATCGTGATCGTGCCGCAGATGAGGACGACGATGGAGAGGTAGATGAAGACACCGGCGAGGGGCGTCGGGCGCGTCTCGGGGACGCGCTGGGGGATGAGCGGCCTGCCGTCCGGGCCGAGCCGGACGCTCCCCTCCTGACGGTCGAGGGCGGGTCCGCCGATCGGCTCCTCGTGTTCCACGGACGGAGTGTAGGACGGGAGCGGCACGGCCCGCCGGGACGGGTCAGGGCGCGGGGTGGCGCAGGCGGGCCTCGAGCGCGGCGATCCGGCGGCGGAGCTCCGCCTGGTGCCTGCCTGCCTCGTCCGCGAGGCGCGCGAGCTCGGCGATCTCGTCGAGGGCGTCGCCACTGCCCGTGGGCGCGGACGACGGCGCGGGCTCCGCCGCGGCCGCACCGCCGGCGGGCGTGCCGATGAGCTTCTGGGCGATGTACGCGGTGAGCACGGAGAAGAGCGCGATGCCCGCGACGAGCAGGAGGACGCCGAGGAGGCGGCCCTCGGTGGTCACCGGGTAGCGGTCCCCGTAGCCGACCGTGGTGATCGTCACGTACGCCCACCACACGGCGTCGATGCCGGTCCGGATGTTCGCGTCCGGGGAGCGCTGCTCCACCGCCACGATGGCGGCCCCGGCGACCTCCACCACGAGGATGACGAGCGCGACGGTGAGCCCGAACGCGCTCGCCGACCGGTTCGTGCGCAGCTCGCCGACGAACCGGTCGGCACCGTGGGCGCGCAGCTTGCGGGCGACCCGCACGAGCCGGAAGACGCGGAGGATGCGGAAGAGCGGCAGGATCGCGAGGAGGTCCGCCCAGCCCCAGTCCTGGAGAAGGTAGCGAGACCGCGGGTGCGACGCCCGCAGGCGCTTGGCGAAGTCGATGACGAAGAAGAGGGTGAGCGTCAGGTCCGTGATGATGATGACCTGGCGCGCCGCACCATCGACGAACGGGATGATGAAGAGGTTCGCGATGGAGATGAGCGAGATGATGAGGATGAAGAGCTCGTAGCTCGTCGAGCCGATCCCCCTGCCCGCCCGCTCCTCGTCGAGGTCCTGTGCGGCTCCGTCGTGCGACATCGACTCCATGGTACGCCTCGGGCGTGCCGCGGGTCCGGGGAGAGCGGCGGAGGAGCGTCCCCGGCTACCATCCGCCCATGCCGATCTTCGCCGGCCTCGCGCCGCTCCCGCCCGACCCGATCCTCGGCCTGACCGAGGAGTACACCCGCGACCCGCGCACGGAGAAGGTGACGCTCGCCTCCGGCGTCTACGTGGACGAGACAGGCATCACACCCGTGCTGCCGAGCGTCGCGGAGGCGGAGCGACGGATCCTCGCCGCGCAGACGACCAAGCTGTACAAGCCGATCGCGGGCGATCCTGCCTACCTGCGGGCAGTGCGCGGGCTCGTCTTCGGCGCCGAGCACCCCGCGATCGCCGAGGGACGCGTGGAGACGCTCCACACGCCCGGCGGCACGGGGGCGCTACGCGTCGCGGCGGACCTCGTCCGGCGCCTGCGCCCGGGCGCCACGGTGCACGTGAGCACGCCCACCTGGCCCAACCACCCGCAGATCTTCGCCGCCGCGGGCCTCGCGACCGCGAGCTACCCCTACCTGGACCCGGCGACCGGCACGCTGGACGCGGACGGGATGCTCGCGGGGCTTGCCGCCGCCGCGCCCGGCGACGTCGTCCTCCTCCACGCCTGCTGCCACAACCCCTCGGGCGTGGACCCGGCCCCGGAGCTGTGGGAGCGCATCGCCGCGGTCGTCACGGAGCGCGACCTGCTACCGCTCCTCGACTTCGCCTACCAGGGCTTCGGGGACGGGCTCGCGGAGGACGCGGTCGCGCTCCGGGCGCTCGTCCGGCCGGGGGCGGAGCTGCTCGTCGCCTCGTCGTTCTCCAAGAACTTCGCGCTCTACGACGAGCGCGTCGGGGCGCTCTCCATCGTGGGGCGGACGCGCGAGGAGACGACGGCCGTCCTCTCGCACGCGAAGGCCGCCGTGCGCGCCAACTACTCCAACCCGCCGGCGCACGGCGGCGAGGTCGTCGCCACGATCCTCGCGGACGCGGAGCTGCGGACGCGCTGGGAGGCGGAGGTGACCGAGATGCGCGGCCGGATCCACGGGAACCGGCGGGCGTTCGTCGCGGGGCTCGGCGCGGAGGGTGCCACCGGCTGGGAGAAGCTCCTCGCGCAGCGCGGCATGTTCTCGCTCCTCGGGATGAGCGCGGACCAGGTCCGCCGGCTGAAGGACGAGCACGGCGTCTACGTCGTGGGCGGCGGCCGGGTGAACGTGGCCGGGCTCACGCAGGCGAACCTCGGGCCCGCCTGCCGGGCGATCGCGGCGGTCCTCCGCGCAGGCTGACGCCGCGGACGCCCCGCGGCACCGGGGGCGGCGCGCCTACCCCTCGGCGAGCAGCTCGTCCCGCGCGGCGAGCTGCGCCGCCCGCGCCTCGGGCGAGACCTCCGGGAACCGCGGGTCGATCCGGCGCAGGGCGTCCACGATCGCCGCGGCCGCGACGAGCCGCGCGAACCACTTGTGGTCCGCGGGGATGACGTACCAGGGCGCATCCGCCGTGCTCGTGGCGGAGATCGCATCGGCATAGGCCGCCTGGTACGCGTCCCAGTGGCGCCGCTCGCGGATGTCCGCGGCGGAGAACTTCCAGTGCTTCGTGGGATCCTCGATCCGCTCGAGGAAGCGGCGGCGCTGCTCGTCCTTCGACACGTTGAGGAAGAGCTTCACGATGCGCGTCCCGTTGTCGTGGAGGCGCCGTTCGAAGTCGCCGATCTCGCGGTAGCGGCGCTTCCAGATGCCGGGCCCGGTCGTGCCCGGGGGCAGGCGCTGCGCCCCGAGCAGCTCGGGGTGGACACGCACCACGAGGACCTCCTCGTAGTACGAGCGGTTGAAGATGCCGATCGTCCCGCGCGAAGGGAGACGCACCGTGGTGCGCCAGAGATAGTCGTGGTCGAGCTCGGCGGCGGACGGCGCCTTGTAGCTCGTGACCTCGACGCCCTGCGGGTTCACCCCGCTCATCACGTGTCGGATGGTGCCGTCCTTGCCGGCCGCGTCCATCGCCTGGAGGATCACGAGGAGCGACCAGCGGTCCTGGGCCGCCAGCCGCTCCTGGTGCTCGGAGAGCAGGCGGACGCCCGCCGCGAGCAGGTCCTTCGCGTCCTCCTTGCGGACGAGCTCGTGCGTGTCCGCGGGGTCGAAGTCCGCGGGCAGCCGGATGCGCCGGCCGGGCGCCACCCGATAGGGCGCGATCAGCCGCTCGATGCGCTGCGCATCGCCACGCTTCATGCCGCGGCCCCGGCGCCGGGCTCCGCGGCCGGCGTCACGACCGGCAGCGCATCGTCCCCGAACCGCCAGATCCGCTTGCGCACCTCGCTCACGACAAGGATGGCAAGGCCCGCGCCGAGCGCGATCGCCCACTGCTCCCAGGTGAGCGAGACGGTGCCGAGCAGCCGCTGGAGCGGCCCGAGCTCGACCGCGAGGAACGTGACGACGGCCGAGATGAGCGTGGACCGGACGAGCGTGCGGTCCGACGCAACGTCGATCTCCAGGAGCGAGCGATCCTCGTCCTTCGTCGCCCAGGAGAAGCAGACGACGAGCGTGGAGAAGGTGATGAAGCCCATGGTCCGCGCGATCGCGTCCCCGTAGGCATCGCTCGCCCAGGCCATCACGAGGAGCGTGACGAGGCCCATGCAGACGCCCGCGAGGGCGAGCCAGGCGAGGACCGGCCGGGGCAGGATCGCCTGGCCCGGGGGACGTGGCCGGCGGGTCATCAGGCCCTCTGCGGGCGCCCCGTAGCCGAGCCCGAGGGCCTGGGAGGCCTGAACGGTGAAGCTGATCCAGAGCGACTGGAGGGGCAGGAACGGGATCCCGCCGAGGACGCCGAGGACCGCCGCACCGAAGAACGTGGTCATCAGACCGAAGAGCGTGCCGAAGGCATTGCGCACGTACTTGCGCAGGTTGTCGTAGAGGCCGCGGCCTTCCTCGACGGCGCGCACGATCGTGCCGAAGTCGTCGTCCGTGAGGATCATCACCGCGGCCTCCTTGGAGACCTCGCTCCCGGCGATGCCCATCGCGACACCGATGTCCGCACGCTTGAGCGCCGGTGCGTCGTTCACGCCGTCCCCGGTCATCGCCACGACCTGGCCGCGGCGCTGGAGGATCTCCACGAGCCGGACCTTGTCCGCGGGCGTCACGCGCGCGATCACGCCGATGCCGTCGACCTCGGCGAGCGCCTGCGCGTCGGACATCGCGGCCCACTCGCTGCCGGTGATCGCGCGGCCGCGGATGCCGAGCCGGCGCGCGATCGCCTCCGCGGTCACGGCATGGTCCCCGGTGATCATCCGGACCTCGATGCCGGCCGCCTGCGCGACCGCGATCGCGTGCTGCGCGGCGGGCCGGGGCGGATCGACGATGCCCACGAGCGCGAGGAGGGTGAGCCCCTCGAGGAGGCCGAGGAGGTCGGCGGCCGGGTCGAAGCCGGCCGGGTCGAAGTCCTTCCGCGCCGTCGCCATGACGCGCAATCCCTCGCGGCCGAGCCGCTCGTTCTCCGCGAGGTAGGCGTCCCGGAGTGAAGCGTCCACCGGGAGCGGGTGGAGGTCGTCCGGGTCGAGGGCATGCGTGCCGCGCGCGAGGAGCTGGTCCGGCGCGCCCTTCACGAAGGCGCGGATGACATCGGCGCCGGACTCGTCGCGGAGCGCGTGGAAGGTGGCCATGAGCTTGTACGCGGAATCGAACGGCAGGGTCGCGAGGCGCGGATATGCCGCCCGCGTCTCGAGGGCGCTCACGCCGCCCTTGGCGGCGAGGACGACGAGCGCGCCCTCCGTGGGATCGCCCACGAGGTCGCCGTCGCGCACCACCGCATCCGAGGCGAGGACCATCGGCATGAGGAACGCGTCGAGCGGCACCTCGGCCGCGCCGGCGGTGCGCAGGATCGCGCCGTCGCTCGCGTAGCCGGAGCCGTCCACCGCGTAGCGCCGGCCGGGGATCGCCATGCTCACCGCGGTCATCTGGTTGAGCGTGAGCGTGCCGGTCTTGTCCGAGCAGATCGCGGATGTCGCGCCGAGCGTCTCCACCGAGCGCATCCGCTTCACGATCGCGTTGGAGCGCGCGAGCGCCTGCGTGCCTGCCGAGAGGATCGCCGTGACGACGATCGGCAGGCCGGTGGGGATCGCGGCGACCGTGAAGGCGACCGCGCTCACGAAGAGCTCCTCGATCGGCACGCCGCGCGCGAGGCCCAGGAGGACGGATGCGCCGAGCGCTCCCGCGGCGATGAGGATCACGAGGTTCGTGAGCCGGGTGAGCTGGCGCGTGAGCGGGGTCTCGGTCTCGCCGGTCGCCGCGAGCATGCCGGAGATGCGGCCGACCTCCGTGGCCATCCCCGTGGCGGTGACGAGGAGCTCGGCCGAGCCGCGGGTGACGCTCGTCTGCATCCAGGCCATCGAGGTGCGGTCGCCCAGCGGCGTCTCCACGCTCGCGACGGCGTCCGGCCCCTTGGCCACGGGCAGGCCCTCGCCGGTGAGCGCGGCCTCGTCCACCTCGAGGGTGGCCGAGACGAGGATCCGCGCATCGGCCGGGATGCGGTCGCCCGCCTCCACGATCGCGATGTCGCCCGGGACGAGCTCGGTGGCGGGGATCGAGCGCAGCTCACCGTCGCGTCGGACGCGCGCGAAGGCCGTCATGGAGCCTGCCAGCGCGGCCACCGCGGCCGCCGCCTTCCCTTCCTGCGAGAGCCCCATCGCCGCGTTCAGGAGGGTGAGGAGGAAGAGGAGGATGCCGGTGGGGACCTCGCCGACGAGGACGATGCTCACGACGCCCGTGCCCAGCAGCACGAGCTGCATCGGGTCCGCGTACTGGCGGACCAGGCGGACGAGGAGGTGGGGCGGTGGCGCGGCGCTGAGGGCGTTCGGGCCGTGGCGGCCGGCGCGCACGGAAGCCTCGGCGGCCGTCAACCCGCGGACGCGGTCGCTGCCCGCGGCGGCGACCGCCGCATCCGGATCGAGCGTGTGCCAGGCGACCGACCCGCTCCCGCCATCCGCCATCGTCGTCTCCCGTGGTCGTCGCGTCCCTGCGTCCCGCACAGGGTAGCGGAGGGCGGCTGCGCCGCGCCCGTGGTCAGCCCTGCGCGGGCTCCTCGAGCAGCCGCTGGCCGCGCGGCTCCCAGCCCAGGAGCAGCTTCGCCTTCGTGATGTTGTGGTCCCGCTGGTGCTCGTCTGCGGCGAGGAGGACCGGGTCGAAGCGGGCGCTGCCGACCTGGACGACCTCCAGGGAGCGGAGGATCGCGTCCGCGAGGTCCTCCTCGTCCATCACGTAGAGCTCCGGGTAGATCGGGTTGCGGCGCTCGGCGATGAAGGCTTCGCGGGTCCGCGGCCCGGTGATCCGGAGCGCGATGATGCGCATCCCGAAGTTCGAGCAGAAGTACTGGCAGACGCGCTCCCCGATCCCCTTCGTGAAGCCGTAGATCGAGGCGGCGTCGAGGAGCGAGGTCTCCTCCGATTCGTAGCGCACGATCCGGCCGTCCTGGGTCCGGCGCTGGAAGTGGACGCTCCGGGTGCTCACGTGGACGCCGCGGGTGATGCCCATCGACTGGGCGGTCCAGAGGAGGAGATGGAGGCCGGAGACGTTCACCTGGTAGTTGTTGCGGATCGATTCGGGGGTCTGCTCGGTCTCGTTCGCGCCGCCCGCGTTGCGCATCACCATCGTGACGAACGAATCCATCCCCTCGAGCGCCCGGGCGACCGCCGCCTCGTCATCGATCGAGCCCTGGACGTACTCCACGAGATCGGGATGCTTCGGCGGGACGACGTCGAGGACGCGGATCGTGTGGTGCTTCGCGAGGTACGGGGTGACGAACGTTCCGACCATCCCCGACCCGCCGACGAGCAGGACCTTCATGCAGCTCTCCTCTTCCCCTCTTCCCCGACGGGCCGCGCGCCCGCCGGTCGCGCGGATCTAGGCGCCCTGCGGCGCGGTGTAGCCCGCCTTGCCGCCGTAGCCGCGGAGCTTGAACGCCTGGACCCACGGCACCTTCGCGTTCACCCGCTGAAGGAGAGCGGCGTAGCCCGCCTCCGAGTACGGGTGCCCCTGGACGGGGATGAAGCGGCATCGCCACCAGCCGACGTTGTCCATGCGGCCGCCCGCGGTCGGGTAGACGAGCGTGCCGCGGGTGGAGATGAACTCCAGCCACCAGTCGGGGCCCGCGACCGCGGAGAGCATCGCGCCGAGCGCCTGGGGGTCCATCGCCGCCTCGACGTAGATGTCCACGCCGTGGATCGTCGTCTCGATCGCGCGGGCGGCGCCGGTCGCCCAGCGGGCGCGCGGGGCAGGGACGGGCTCGGTCCGCTTGCCGGCCTTCGACGGATAGCGGACCGAGGGCGCCCTGCCGAAGCTCTCGATCACCTTGTCCGCGAAGCCCGATGTGGACGTCGCGGACTCCACGTCGCCGGGGTTGAGGGTGACCTGGTGGCTCATGGCACCTCCTGGGTCGGGGGCTCGGCGAGGTTCGACTGGGTCTGGGGCTCGGGCCACGC
>JBJTJV010000247.1:0-8888 GCA_046352645.1 Chloroflexota bacterium
GCCGGTCGCGGTCCACCTCGAGCATCAACGGCATCTCCCGCGCCGGCACTGCGAGCGTCGCGCCGTCGAACCGCCAGTCGGCGAGCCCGGGCAGATCTGCCGCGAGCGCGGGATCGGCCCCCAGCAGGTCGTCGAGCGGGAGCACGAGCTCCGCGGTCCGGAGGCGCGCAGCGCTCCATGCGCTCAGGAGCAACACGCCCGGCGGCGGGACATCCGTTCGGCGCGCGACGTCGCATGGGCCGAGCTCCGCCGTCCGCCGGATCGTGATCCCGGTCTCGGCGGCGAGCTGCTGTGCGCGGATGACCTCGTCCGGGAGCGCCCAGTCGGGCACCGCGATCTCCAGCGTCCGCCCCTGGCCCCCGACCGGAACGGCCGGGGCCGCGAGGGCGACGACCAGGATGCCGATGCCGACGAGCGCCCGTCGCCCTGCTCCGCGCACCCGCGGGCTACCGGCGCTCGGTCGCGTCGAGGGCCACGCGCAGGACGCCACCGGCCGCGGAGAGCGCGGCGCGTGCCTCGCCGGGAGAGAGGCCGCGCAGGCCGATGAGGATCGCCGTCGGGACGTGGTCACCGGAGCTCGCGAGCAGGCGCGCGGCCTCCGGCTCCGGCACGCCGACGACCTCGGCGACGAGCCCGGTCGCGCGGATCCGCAGCTTCTCGTTCGTGACCGCGACCTCGATCATCCGGTTCCCAAGGACGCGCCCCAGCCGGATCATCACGGCGGTGCTGATCATGTTCAGGACGAGCTTCTGCGCGGTCCCCGCCTTCATGCGCGTCGATCCGGCCACCACCTCCGGGCCGGTGGGCAGCGCGATGCCGACGTCCACGTCCGCGAGGATCGGGGCGGGCACGTTGTTCGAGATGCCCACGGTGAAGGCGCCCGCGCGCCGCGCCGTGGCGAGCGCGCCGAGCGCGTACGGCGTGCGGCCGCTGGCGGCGATGCCGACGACCGCGTCCCGCTCGCTCACGCCCGCGGACGTCACGGCGGCCGCGCCCGCGCTCGCCTCGTCCTCCGCACCCTCCACCGGGTGGGCGAGCGCGGCATCCCCGCCCGCCACGAGCGCGACCACGCGCCCCGGCGGCACGCCGTACGTGGAGACGCTCTCGACGGAATCGACCATCGCGAGCCGACCGCTCGTGCCGGCACCCGCGTACACCAGGCGCCCACCGGCCCGCATCCGCGCGACGATCCCGTCCACGGCCTCGGCGATCGCGGGGAGCGCATCGCGCACCACGGCCGCGACCGTCGCGTCCTCGTCGTTGATGCGGCGGACGATCTCGAGCGTGGGGAGCTCGTCGATGCCGTCCGTGCGCGGGTTGCGTCCCTCGGTCGCGAGCTCGCGGATCCGCCGCTCGGTGGCCATGCGTCCTCCTCGTGTCCCGCGACGGCGGGGCTGCGCCCGGTGGCCGGGCGGAGCCGTCGACCGCACCGTCCGCCCGTGACGGGGAATCTAGCGGAAGCGGCCTGTGCGCCCGTTGCGACCGCGCGGGGATGCGCGACGCCGGTGCCCCGGGGCACCGGCGTCGATGGGCGGCGACGGGCCGTCGATCACGGCTCGGCGGCGGTCACCTTCAGGGTGAAGCTCGCCCGCGTCTTGCCGTAGACCTCCCACGTGTAGGTCCCGGGCTCGAGATCCGTCACGGTGAGGACGGGGCTCCGGCGGAGCATCGTCGCGATGATCGCCCCGCTCGCATCGCGGATACGGAGCTGGAGCTTCGTCGTGGCCAGCGGGCCCCGGAACACGAGCTGGGTCTCCGCGTCGCCCCCGCCGACCTCGATGCGGTAGCGCCGGAGCGGGCGCGTCGGGGTGACCGAGCCGGTGCGCACCCGGGTGGGGTGGAGGTCCGGCGTCGGGGTCGGCGTCGGGGTCGGCGTCGGCGTGGCGTTGTCATCGCCCGCGAGGCGGCCGGCGTGGAGGTACGCGCTGTTCGCCGTGTTCCAGTGCGTGGCGAGGTAGCTGCCCGCGGGCGGGTTCGTGTGGAAGTAGTCGTCGTTGTTGCAGTCGAGCAGGTCGTCGCTCGCGGTCGCCTGGCAGCGGATCGTCGTCGTCACACCCTGCGCGTCGGCGTAGCACATGAGGTCCCACTCGTCCGTGCAGTGATACCCGGGCGTGCCGTTCGGTGCGGACGGCTGCACCGCGCCGAGCCCGTGGAAGAGCTCATGCGTCTCCGCCCAGTCCCAGCAGCCGTTGTCCACGCGGGCGAAGGAGACCGAGGAGTTGTTCGCGTTCGTCTGCTCCGCCCGGTCGTCCGCCCAGACGTGCCCGATCCCGCAGTAGACGTTCGCGTCCGCCCAGATCAGGTACTTGCGCCCGGGCGTGTTGAAGCCCTTCGCCTTGAGCTCGTTCACGGTGTTCGTGAAGGTGTCGTCACCGCTCGGGGAGAGGACGACGCGTGCGATGTCCAGCGTGCAGTCCGCCTTCGTGACGAAGCGGACGTGGCGGACGCCACCGGTCTTGGCGGCGCTCACCTGGACGACGTCGTCGAGGTGGCCCGCGTAGCGCTGGAGGAGCGGGTGGACCTGGCTGAAGCGATCGGTCCGGTCCGAGGCGACCGCGTAGATCGCCTGGATGCGCTTGCCCGACGTGCCGTCGCCCACGCAGGGGACACCCTCCGGACCCATGATGTCCGCGAGGTCCACGGAGGCCCCGGAGGATCGGCGCGCGTCCGCCGTCCGTGCGACGCGGCGGTCGAGGAGGCGCGCCTTGCGGGCCACGGAGCGCCACGGGCTCCGGGCAAGGTCCGCGCGGAGGGCGCGCACGCTGCGCGAGACACGCACGTCGACGCCCGCGGGAGCGGCATCGGGACCGTGCGTGCAGTACGTCTCGCCGCCGGAGCGCATCCGATAGCCACCCGCGCAGGGGCCCGCGGCGGCCGGACGGAGGCCCGCGAAGACGAGGCCGCGGCGGGCGGCAGCGGCGGGCGCCAGGCGCGGGGCATCGTGGTCGTGGAGATTGCCGTCCGCGTGGCGGTGGACCGTCGGCGCCGCGGCGTCGGCTGCTGCCGGCGTGCCGGCGGGCGTCGCCCCCTGGGTGACGACGCTGCCCGGCAGCGCGACGAGGAGGGCCAGCGCGAGCGCTCCCAGGCTGCGGAGGCGGAGCCCGCGACCGGTCTGCCCCGCGGTCGCAGGGGCGGTGTTCGGGTGCATCGTCGCCTCCGGGATCGGGTGCCAGGACACGCCGGAAGCAAACCAGTCGGACCCCCTGCGGGACAACGCCACGGAAGTACCGAAGGTGTCTACGCCGGGGGTCCCGCGGGGGTAGGCCGGAAGTCACGGGCTGCGTGGCCGGTCCGGGGCTGCCCGGTGCGGTGTGGTGCGGTCCGGGGTCCGCGCGCGGTGCGCGGGTGCACCACCGGGACGGTCACACGGACGGATCAGGCGTCCGGCTCACCCGCACCCGTGGGCTCGGGGGCACGCGCCGCGGTCGTGCCCAGGGCCCGGTTGACGCGGACGGCGAGGGCCACCAGCTCCGTCCCGGAGACGAGCTCCACGCCGGTCTTCGCAGCGACGTCGCGGGCGGCGTCGGTGAAGTCGGAGGTCGTCACGAAGAGCGCCCGGGCCGACTCGTCATGGAAGCGCGCCATGCCGTAGAACTGCTGGATCTCCGGTGACCCGATCCGCCGGTCGGGCGCGTACCGCTTGCACTGCACGAGGACGCGGCGCCCGGTCGGGTCCCGGCCCTCCACGTCCACCGAGAGGTCGCCCGCGCCGCCGACGGCGCGCATCCCCTGGAAGCCGATCGCGCCGCGGAGCGCCGCCACCTCGTGCTCGAACGCCGATGGCGAGAGCGCGAGCAGCCCCGCAAGCGTCTCGACCCGCTCCGAGGAGCCGCCGCGCAGCCGACGGACGAGCCAGACGGCGAGCGCGAGCAGCGCGACGACCGCGGCCGCGGCGGGCACGGGGTTGAGCGTCGCCCACTCCCAGGCCCAGATGCCGCCCACGACCAGGGCGCCGACCAGGACCAGGCAGCCGGTGCCGGTGCCGCCGCCCCCGGAACCGCGCCTTCGACCCGACGTCCCCGCGCGAAGGAGCGCGGCGCCGGTCACGGCACGCCTGGGCGTCAGACGCACGACACGTCCACGTCCACGTTCCCGCGCACCGCGAGCACGCTCCTCCCCCCGCCCCGATCGATCAGACGGGGATGAGGTAGCAGTCGTCCGGCGCGTTGCTCACGATGTGCTCGGCCGGGCACTCGTAGGCCTCCGCGATCGCGGCGAGGCCGCCGCCGGCGATCGCTGCGCGATTCCGGAAGATCCGGCTCTCGTCCACGAGCCGCAGGGTCCCGTAGTTCAGGACGCCGCCGGCGTAGTCGCCGAGCGCCCGGTTCCGGACCACGCGCGCGGTGTCCTCCATGCTCAGCGAGCCGCCGGCCTCGTTCCAGATCCCGCCGCCCGTGTCCCGGGCGACGTTGCGGCGGACGCTGCTGTTCTCCCGCAGCACGAGCCGACCACGGTTCCAGATGCCGCCGCCGCGATCCGCCGTCCCCTGGCGGACGACGCTGTCCGCCAGATACAGGTCGCCGTTGTTCCGGATCCCGCCGCCCTTGATGCCGCCGTCGCCGCCCTGCACCCGGATCATCCGCAGCCGCACGGTCACGCCGGCCGCGACCGTGAGCGTGGTCTTGCCGACGTTACGCCCGTCGATGACGCCGCGGGGCTGCCCGGGCGTCGGGTACCCGCGGAGCGTGACGTCGCGCTGCACGAAGAGGCCGCCGCGGCAGGTGCCCCAGACGCCGAGCGTCGCCCCGGCCTGCGCCTTGCCCAGCGCGATCCCGAGACTGCCGTAGCTCTCCCCGGAAGCGGCATTCACGACCCGGCAGTCCGCGGACGCCGCACCGAGCGTGGGCGCACCGGGCAGCAGCAGCGCGGCCCCCACGAGGAGCGAGAGGGCCGCGGCACGACCGCGGGAAGTGGCAGGGCGGGTCATGGAGGCTCCTTCGACACGGCGGCCCGCACAGGGACGGCGGCGACGCGGGCACCCCTGCATGGTGCGCGGCCCACGGGCACGCTGTCAACCGCGGACACCCCGGCCGGTCGCCCGATCGCCACGGGCCCCGGCCTCAGCGCGACCGGGTGAAGCGCCACCACGTGTCGCCGTTCGCGAAGGTCCTGCCCGCGGCGTTCAGCGCGCGGACCTGCCAGTAGTAGGTCGCGGCTGCGGGCGCGGTGAACACGTATCCGGACGTGGCCGCGACCCACGTGGTGTCGCACGCGGTGTTGCTCCGGCGGTCCACGCAGACCTCGTAGCTCTCCGCGCCGGCGCTCGCCTGCCAGGTCAGGGTGAACGTGGTGGCTCGGACCTTCACGCCCGACTTCGGGCCGAGCTTGGCGAAGGCGCCCGGCACGGTCGTCGGTGCGGGCGTGGCCGTCGGCGCGGGCGTGGCCGAGGGCACGGGCGTGGCCGAGGGCACGGGCGTGGGGGTGGGCGCGGGCCCAGGCGTGGCCGAGGGCACAGGCGTGGGCGTCGGCGTGGGCGAAGGGGAGGGCACCGGCGTCGCCGAGGGCGTCGGCACGGGCGTCGCGGTCGGCGCAGGTGTGGGCGCAGGTGTGGGCGCAGGTGTGGGCGCAGGTGTCGGCGTCGGGCCTCCGGTCCCCGGGGCGTAGCGCACGACGAGCGCCGGGCGCGCGGAGACCGTGCCGGCCTCGCGGCTGTGCAGGTCGACCCCGTCCGTCACGGCGCTGCCCGCGACGATCAGCCCGTTGTTCGCGGTCCCGTCCACCCACGACTGCAGGAGCGCGATCCCCGTGGCGTTCAGGGGCACCGTGACCGCACCGACAGCAGCCGGCCCCAGGGTGCCCACCGCGGTCCCGCCGCGGTCGCCCGCGCCGGATGCGCCCGCGGTCTCCCACGGGACGCCGACCCGCGCCCGCGCCCAGGTGACCTCGCCTTCATCCCAGTCACGAAGGACCGGATAGAGGCCGTAGGCGCCGGACGTGGCGTTCGTGACGCTGAAGCGCACGCTCGCGGAGCGGATGACGGAGCCCGCCGGGATCGCCGAGATGTCCCAGCGAACGAGGGCAGCGAGATCGCGGCCGGACCCTGCCGGATCGTCCCCGTCGATCTCCAGCGTGGCGGCGCCGCCGAGCGCGGTGGTGGTCGCGGAGGCGGAGATCGTGGCGTCCCGCGTCCCTGCGTAGCCGGCGGTGGGTTCCGACCCGTCCCGGAACGTCTTCGTCACGGTCGCGGACGCCTCGATGGTGAAGGCGTCCCGGACGACGTCGCCGAGCGTGACGAGCTCCCCGGAGAGCGTCGTGTCCGTGGCGCTCAGGCGCGTCGCACCGTGATCGTCCGCGTAGCGCACGAGGCTGCCGGCGACGGGCGTGCCGAAGGTATAGCGCGGCGCGCCGCCCAGGCCGTTCACCACGTAGTCGAGCCCGTCCACCGAGAGCCGCTCGTAGGTGTGGTCGTGGCCGGAGAGGACGAGGTCCGCACCATAGTCGGCGAAGGGCCACTGCATCGGCGTGCTCGAGCCGTGCCGTGCGCTCGACGAGAAGGGCGGGTGGTGGAGGACGACCACCTGCCAGGGCGCCGTGGACGCCGGCACGGCGGCTGCCAGCCACGCCTTCTGGGCGGCCATCTCCGCCGAGCCCGCGAGGGCGAGCTGCGAATCGAGGAAGAAGAAGTGGATGCGGCCGACGACGACGTCGTAGTAGCGCTCGTTCCCCGGCAGCGTGAAGTAGCCGGTGTACGTGCCGATCCCCGCGTCCGTGTGGTCGTGGTTCCCCGTCGCGGGCCAGAAGCGGTTCGTGGCGGAGAGCCCGCCCGACGGGCACCACGTTCCCGGCGTCACGCTCGCCATCCACGCGCAGTAGTAGCGACCGGCCGCGAGGTCGTACTTCTCCGACCCGCTGCCGCCGACGCCGCTGTAGTAGTTGTCGCCGAGCGTCACGAGCGCATCCGCCGGCCATGCGTTCACCATCGCCGCGACGTTCGCCTGGGCCGTGTTCCCGTAGCCCTGGTCGCCGATGACCGCCACGACGGTCGGGCCGGATGCCGTGGCCGGCGCGGGCGCCGCCGGGCCGGGCAGGAGGCCGGATCCCGCGACGAGGATGCCGAGCGCGGCGACGAGCGTCCGCAGAAGGGGGCGACGGGAAGCGCGCCGGGGCGCGTCCTCAAGGTTCGGCATGGGTCGCATTCTACCCACCCGGAACGGCCCCGGCCCTCCCCAGAAGGTCATGGGACCACCGGGCCATACGGAGCGCCGGCGTCACAGGAGCTCGGCGACCACCACCGTGCGACCCGTCTCGGCCGAGCGGTAGGCCGCGAGCACGACGGCGAGCGTCCGGAGGTTGTCGTGGCCCGACGTCACCGGCTCGCGCCCCGTCGCGATCGCATCCATGAGATCGGCCATCGGTCCCAGGAACGCGTCCGGGATCCAGCGCGTGTCGAAGGCGAATGCCCGGGGCGGGTGGCCCGCGCGGTGGAGGACGAGCGTGTCCGGACCGCCGTCCGGGTAGTCCGCGATGAGGCCGATCGTGCCGTCGATCGCGCCGTCCGTCCCGCGGACGCGCAGCTCCGCGCGCGGCGGCCCGTGCCGGTCCGTGTGCTCGACGGCGACGAGGACCTCGCGGCCGTCCGCGTAGCCGAGGATCGTCGTGGTGCGGGTCTCGCCGCGCACCGCGCCCTGGTCAGGGTGGCGGCCGTGGCGCGCGGTCACCGTCTCCGGGTCGCCGAGGATGGAGCGGAAGGCGTCGAGGTAGTGGATCGAGTGATAGAAGACCTCCAGGCGCGGCTCCGCGGCGAGCCAGGGCCAGAGGTGCCACGGGCTGTGCACGGAGACGCGCAGCTCGGCGGTCACGACGCTGCCGAGGACGCCCCGGCGGACCAGGTCACGCGTCGCGGCGATCCCCGCGTCCCAGCGCATCTGCTGGTTGACCGCGCACCGGACGCCGGCGGCGTCCGCCGCCGCGACGATCGCCTTCGCCGCCGCCATCTCCAGCGCGAACGGCTTCTGGCAGAGGATGTGGCGCCCGGCCCGGGCGGCCGCCACGGCGATCGCGGGCTGGGCCTGCGGGGTGACCGCGATGTCCACGATCGCGACGTCCGGGTGCGCGACGAGCGCATCCACGCTCTCCGCGACGACGGGGATGCCGGCCTCCCGGGCGAGCTCGGCGGCGCGCTCGGGGTCCGCGTCGTGGACCGCGACGACGCGCAACCCCGCGGCCCTGTACGCAGGCAGGTGCGCCCCGCGGACGATCCCGCCGCAACCGACGATGCCGATGCCGAGGTCCCTGCCCGCCCCGTCGGGGATGCGCCATGCGGGCTCGGTGACGGGGTCCATGCGGCTCCTCCCTGGGGCGTGCGGCGCAGGGGCATGGTCCCTGCCCCGGGAGACGCAATCTAGCGGTCCGGGCCGCGGCCGGTCCACGTGTGCGCCCGCGCTCCGACGCGTGCTCCAGATGCCGCGAGGCCGGGACCCCGCGGTCCCGGCCTCGCCATCGATCGATCCAGGCCCCCCCCGGCGGGGGCCCGCCCTCAGGGCGCCGCGTGGGTCACCGTGAGGGTGTAGGTCGCGGCCGCGGAGCTGCGCACCTCCCAGGCGTACGTCCCGGCGCCGAGCACCCGCTCGATCACGAGGGGGCTCACGCCCGTCACCGTCGCGAGCGTCTTGCCCGACGGGCTCTTCAGCCGGATCCGGAACGTCGCACCGGCCACGGGGCTCGCGAAGACGAGCTCGGACCTCGCCGTGCCGGCGCCGATCGTCACCTTGTGCGTACGCGTGGTGCTCCGGGTGAACGTGCCGCTCGCCGTGGTCGTCGTCACGGGGCCCGGTTCGGGCGTCGCGGTCGGCGCGGGCGTGGGCTGCGGCGTGGGGACCGGCGTGGGCTGCGGCGTGGGCTGCGGCGTGGGCTGCGGCGTGGGCTGCGGCGTGGGCTGCGGCGTGGGC
>JBJTJV010000248.1:0-5167 GCA_046352645.1 Chloroflexota bacterium
CTCGACCCCCGGCGCGTCTACCCGGTCCTCGCATCCGGCGAGGGCGCCTGGGTCACGGACGTCCAGGGGAACCGCTACCTCGACGCGATCGCGGGGATCGCGGTCGTGAACGCGGGCTACGGCCGCGACGCGGTCGTGGACGCGATGGCCGAGCCGGCGCGCCGGCTCCCCTTCGCGGTCGGCAACATCTTCGCCACCGAGCCCGCCGAGCGCCTCTCGGAGCGCGTCGCCGAGCTGACGCCGGGCGACCTCGGCTGGGTCCACTTCACCTCCGGCGGCTCCGAGGCGGTGGAGGTCGCGCTGAAGCTCGCCCGCCAGGTCCACGTGGAGCGCGGCGAGCCCGAGCGGAGCGTCTTCATCTCGCGCTGGACGAGCTACCACGGCGCGACCCTCGGCACGCTCTCCGTCGGCGGCGCGCGGATGCGCCGGAAGAAGTACGAGCCGCTGCTCATCGACGTGCCGCACATCTCGCCGCCGTACTGCTACCGCTGCACCGCGGACGGCGACCACGCAGGCTGCGGCGAGCGCTACGCGGCGGAGCTCGAGCGGGCGATCCTCGACGCCGGCCCGGGGCGGGTCGCGGCGTTCATCGCGGAGCCGGTCATCGCGTCCGTGGGCGGGGCGATCAGCCCGCCGGACGACTACTGGCCGCTCGTCCGCGAGATCTGCGACCGCTACGGCGTGCTGCTCATCGTGGACGAGGTCGTGACCGGCTTCGGGCGGACCGGGACGGCGTTCGCGATCGAGCAGTGGGGGGTCGTGCCGGACCTGCTCGCGATGGGCAAGGGGATCTCCGGCGGCTACGCCCCGCTCGGCGCCGTCGCCGTCCGCGACCCCCTCCGCGAGGCGTTCCGCGCGAGCGGATCGTCCTTCGAGCACATCTTCACGTTCGGCGGGAATCCCGTCTCCATGGCCGCGGGCCTCGCCGTCCTCGACATCGTCGCCGCGGAGGGGCTGATCGGCCGCGCCGCGACGCTGGATCCCGCCTTCCGAGCCGCGCTCGCACCGCTGCTGGACTTCCCGTACGTGGGCGACATCCGGGTGCGCGGCCTGATGGCAGGCGTGGAGCTCGTGCGCGACCGCGCGACGAAGGAGCCCTTCGAGAGCGCCACCGGCGTTGCGGTGAAGCTGCGCGAGGCGGGCCTGCGGAACGGGATCGTCGTCTACCCGGGGACGGGGATGGCGGACGGCACGCGCGGCGACATCATCAGCCTCTACCCGCCGCTCACGATCACCGAGGAGGAGCTCGGCGAGATGTCGCGCCGGCTCGTGGCGACCTTCACCGAGGTCGCGGGGATGCTGCCCGGCGCCTGACCCCCGCGTCCGTCAGCGCGCGGGCGGACGGAGCCTGCCGCGGACGGCCGGGTTCACGATCGCGTCCGACCAGCCGGTCGTGATGAAGTCGATCGTCGTGCGCACCATCTCGGCCCGCAGGTCCACGATCGCCTCCTGGGTGAAGCCCGCGTGGTGGCAGGTGAGCGAGACGTTCGGCGCGCTCCGGATCGGGTCGTCCGCGGCGGGCGGCTCCTCCTCGTAGACGTCGATCCCCGCGCCCCCGAGATGGCCGGAGCGGAGGGCGGCCGCGAGCGCGGGCTGGTCGATCACCCTGCCGCGGGCGGTGTTCACGAGGACCGCGCCGCGGCGCATCCGGGCGAGGAACGCGGCGTCCACGAGGTGGTGGTTCGCGGCGGAGTAGGGGATGTGGATGCTCAGGATGTCCGACGCCGCCGCGAGCTCGGCGTGGCCCACCGGCTCGACGCCGAGCGCACGCAGCTCCGCGTCGCTCTTCGCGATGTCCGTGCCGAGGACGCGCAGCCCGAGCCCCTGGGCCCGCCGCGCCACGGCCGAGCCGATCCGCCCGACGCCGAGGATGCCGAGCGTCTTGCCGGTGATCCGGTGGACGGTCGGCTCGTCGGGCACGACCCAGCCGCCCTCGACCATCGCCGTGTGCGCCCACGGGATCCGGCGCATCACCGAGAAGATGTGGCCGATCGCGAGCTCCGCCACGTCCTCCGTGCCGTACGTCGGCGCGTTCGCGACGGCGATGCCGAGCTCGGTCGCCGCGGTCGCGTCGATCTGGTCGTAGCCGATCCCCCAGCGGATGACGAGCCGGCAGCGATCGAGCGCGGCAAGGATGGTGCGGTCGATCGGCGGCGACCAGGAGAGCCACGCCACGTCCGCGTCCGCGAGCGCGGGTGCGACCTCGGCAGGCTCCGTGCAGCCCGCGACCCGGAGCGTGCCACCGGCCTCCGCGAGCCGGGCACGCTCCCACGCGTACGGCTCGAGGTCCGGGCTCGGATCGACCTGGACGACCGTGAACGACACCTGGCACCTCGCGTCGGGCTGCGCGGACCGGCGGCCGCCGGCCGGACGATGGAACCACACCGGCCGCAGCCCGCGCGCGCCGACCGCGCAGCGTCGGGGCCACGCGCGGGCTGCGCCTCGATCGGCGGCGGCGCTCAGTCCACCCGGACGATCCGCGGGTACGGCCACGTCCCGTCGCGCACCGGGACCGCGGGCCGGTAGACCCGGAGGATGAGCGAGAAGGGCCCCGCGGGCGCCGGCAGCCAGTTCGCCGCGCCGCCGCGCTCGGCGGAGGGCTGGGTCGCGCTCACCCAGATGTCGAGCGTGCCGTCCTTGCCGGTCACGAGGCCGGGCGTGCTGCTGCCGACGGAGAAGCGACCGAGCGTGTTCCCCACGAGGTAGCCGTCCGGGCCGTAGAGGGTGATCGACCAGCAGCCATCGATCGTCGGCGGCACCGCCCCGCCCGCGAAGCGGACCCGGTACGCGGCGCCGCCCGCGCCGCTCAGCGCAGCGCCGTCCGAATCGGTGACCGCCGCGGGGTAGATCGCCTCCGCGGGGGTGTTCGCGCAGATGCCGAAGCGCGCGATCACCGCCCGGAGGAGGTAGTCCGTGCCGTACGCGCCCACGGTGTCGAAGAGGATCCAGCCGTCCCGGACCGCGATCGACGACGCCCGCTCCTCCGCGAGCCGCGCGGAGATCGCGGCCTCACCCGCGACCGCACCGCGGACCAGGAGCGCGAGGACGGAGCGCGCGGCCGTCCTCGCAGGATCGAGACCGGGCCCGATCCCGTGGCGTCGCATACGCGCGATGAGCGGCGCGTCGGCCGCCACAGGCGGCTGCGACCGGAGGGCCCGGCCGAGGTCGCGGAAGAAGTCGGCCGTCGGCGTCGGCAGCGTGGCCGGGACGGTGCCTGCTCCCGCGGGGAGCGCGAGGCAGCCCGGGCCCGTCCCCGCGCCGCCGAGGACGGAATCGATGCAGCGCAGGTACGTGCCCGAGCCGACGCGGCTGTTCCGCTGGAAGCGGACCGCGTCCTGGATCGCCCGTACGGTGCCGAGCTCGTCCGGACCGTCGATGCGCGTCCGCCCAAGGACCCAGACGCGCGGCGTCGGCGCGCGGAAGACGGCGTCCACCGGCCGCCCCAGGGGCGTGGTCGTCTCGTTCCAGCCGGGGCCCGCGATCGCGAAGGTGCCACCGCCCGTCCCGGTCGCCCGGCTGCCGATGTACCCGAAGACGTTCGTGTACGCATCGATGAGCTGGAGCGAGAAGTAGCGCGCCCCGGTCGGCGGCGTCTCCACGATCACCGGGTCGCTGCCGAGCGAGAGGACCGCGATCGTGTAGAGCGTGTCCACGTTGGGGCGCACGATCGTGCGCGTGCCTGCGTTCGCGATGTAGCGCACGTTGACGCGCGCGTCGGACGGGAAGCGCGCGACGACGCGATCGAACGCCACCGGTGCGTAGCCGTAGATGTACGCGTCCCGGCCGACGGCGCGGATCGCCCGCTTCTGCGCAGGCGTCAGCGCCGCGCCCGGCGCGGCCGGCGCGAGGACGCCGAGCCCGAGCGCGAGGACGAGCGCGGCGCCATCCTCGGCGCCGATCCGGGACGGGCCGCGGCTCACGGGGCCGAGACGGGGATCTCCCCGGGCACGACCTCCGTCACGGGGACGACCACCCGGAACGGGGCGCCGTTCGTGACCACGGGCACGCCCGGACCGGTCCAGGTGCGCGTCCCGTCCGTCACCCGGGCGACGACCGCGTACGGCGCCGCCGGGTCGAGCGCGTCCACGAGGAAGGCCACGGAGAACGGGAGCACGGTCCGCCCGTCCACGGGGCCGGCGTCGTAGCCCACGATGGCGCCGGTGTCCGTGCGCACGAGGAAGACCTCGCGGGTGGCGGCCGGGGAGAGGCCGGGCGGGGGGCCCACGATGGCGCCGGAGACCTCGCCCTCGAGCAGCTCGCCGCGGAGCGTCAGGGGAACGACGAGCCCGGCGATGCCCGCCCCGCCGGTGAGCGCCGGGGTGCCGGTCGCGCTGAGCCATGCATCCGCGCCGTCCACGATCGCGGCGTAGACGCGGTAGGTGGCGCCCGGGTCGATCGCCGCGACCGGGTACGCGAGGATGAAGGCCGCGGGCGCGCTGCCCTCCGCGACGTAGACGCGCCCGGGCACGACGCGCGATCCCGCGGTCGTCTCCTCGACGAGCGTGACGATCACGTCCCGGTCCGGGCCGAGCAGCGCGGGTTCAGGCAGGACGAGCGTGCCGGAGAGGTAGCCGTCGAGGACGGGCACGAGCGGCGAGGGGCCCGGCGTGGGAGCCGGCGTCGGGGTCGGCGGCGGCACCGGGGTGGGCGCCGGACCCGTGGAGACACGCACCTCGATGCGCGTCCCGGCGGGGGCCTGGCTCCGGGCCGCCGGACGGGTGGAGACGACGCGGCCGGCAGGGACGACCGCGTCCGTGGCGCGGATGCGCTCGCCGATCGTGAAGCCCGCGTCCCCGAGGACGATGAGCGCGTCGGCCTCCTCGAGGCCGCGGACGTCCGGCACGGTGATCGGCCGAGGCGTGGGGACGGGGGTCGCGGCCGGGCCGGTGGAGATGTAGAGCGCGACCTTCGTGCCCGGGCGGACCTTCGTGCCTGCCTCGGGCTCGGTGCGGATGACGGCACCGGCCGCGACGTTCGCGTTCGTGCGGCGCTCCCGGGCGCCTGCCAGAAGGCCGCGGTCCTGGAGCCGGACGATCGCGTCCGCCTCGGGCACATCGCGCAGCGTCGGGACCTTCACCGGCGCGGGCGTCGGCGACGGGCTCGCGGCGGGCTGGGCGGTCGGGGCCGCGCGCCTGCTCGTCGCCGAGCGGGCGACGCTCGCGGGGAA